>JAFGRB010000126.1 GCA_016935365.1 Deltaproteobacteria bacterium | reverse complement strand
GTCGATTAAAACTCTTGAAATCTGGGGCTTTTCTTTGTTTTGTCAATACCCCCGACTATAAAGGTCGCTTGTTTCAGGACTAGGGCCGCAGCGGAGCGACCTCCTAGTCGTGAGCATCGGGCCGATGGAGCCGACGCAGCCCAGATGGGCCGAGGCGTGCTGCTGCTGGGCGACTCGTTCACCGAGGGCCAGGGCGTTGTCGAGAGCGAGACCTTCGCGCGGCGGCTCGAGGCTGCGCTCGGCGTGCGGGTATACAACGGCGGCCGGCGGGGCCGCGATCTGCCCGGGTTGGTCGAGCGGCTCGAGCGCCTGCTCCCGCTCGCCCGGCCCGCGATCGCGGTCTACGCCTTCATGCTGAACGACTTCGAGCAGACGCCCGACTGGAAGGCGCGCCAGACCTTCCTCAACGACCTGGTGCTCGACCGCCAGCACATGGGAGAACCGGGCTGGAAGCTTCCCGGCTGGCTGCGCTGGAGCCGGCTTGCCGTGTTTGCGGCCGAGCGCGTCCGCTCGCGCGACGCGAGCGCGCAGACCATCGAATGGTACCGAGGCATGACCGGCCCGGCCAACGCGGCCGGCTGGGCGCGCACGCGGGCCGACCTGGCCGCCATGGACAGATCGTCCCGGGACGCGGGCGCCCGGCTGCTGGTGGCCGTGCTGCCGCTGCTGTTCGAGCTCGACGACTACCCCTTCCGCGGCCTGCACCGCGATATCACGGCCGCCTGCGCGGAGCTCTCGATCGAGGCCGTGGACCTGCTGCCGGCCTTCGAGGGCGCCGAGGCCGAGACGCTCTGGGTCCACCCAATCGACCGGCACCCGAACGGCCGGGCCCACGCCTGGATCGCGGCCGCGCTGGCGGATAAGCTGCGGGGCATGCTCGCGGAGCCGCGCCCATGAGCCGCCTGCGCCTGCTCGACCAGAGCCGCGACCTGTGCGGCTGGGCCTTCGCCCTGGCCGCAGCCGGCCTGCCGCTCGCCTTGCTCGCCGTGCACCTCGATCTCGGCCACCGGGGCGACGTGCGCTTCTTCTACGACTGGTACCTGGCCTTCCGGCAGGGGGCCGGCTTCTACCGGGACGGGCCCGGGCTCAACTACCCGATCCTGGGCGTGCTGGCCGCCTGCGGCCCGGCCTGGTGCATAGAGAAGCTCGCAGGCGAGGGCGCGCTCTCCTTCGAAGCCTTCTGGCAGGTCCACAAGGTCTTCCTGAGCCTGTGCGAGATCGGGCTCGTGCTCGCGCTGGCCGGCCTGGGCCGGAGCCTGCAGGCCGAGCCGGGCTCGGGGCTCCGCCGGCCCCGGCTCATGGCGCTCGGGCTGTACCTGCTCCCGGCCACCTGGGCGGGCGGGGCCTGGTTCGGCCAGACCGACGTCTGGACCGGCCTGTGGCTCGCGCTGGGCGCCTGGGGCGGGCTGCGCTTCGCCCAGCGGCCGCGCTCTGCGGGCTGGCTCGCGCTCTCGCTCACAGGCTTTCACGGGGCGCTGCTCAGCAAGCAGCTCGCGGTCTTCTCCCTGCCCGCGATCGCGATCGCTGCCGGCGTCGGGCTCGCGCGCGCCTTCAGACAGGACGGCCCGGCCCGGGGCGCGGTCCTGGCCGGCGCCTGCGCGCTGAGCTTCGGCGCGTTCTTCGCCGCCGATCCTCTCGTCGACCTGCCCGCGGGTTTTCACTCCCACCTGGCCTTCATCTGGCTGGGCGGCGGCTCGGCCCACGCGGACGTGCTGTCAGGCGGCGGGGCCAGCATCTGGGCGCTGCTCTGCGCCGATCCGGCGGCGCCGGCCACGGCGCCTCTGCTGGGGGGGCTTTCGGCCAAGGCGATCGGGCTCGGTCTCTACGGCCTGGTGATGCTCGCCGCACTCGCCTGGCTGATCCTGCGCCTGCGGCGCGGGCAGGGCTTCGTGAGCGGGCTGCTCGTCTTTGCGGGTCTTTCCAACCTGGCCATGGCCGTGCTGCTCACCGGGGTCCACGAGCGATACCTCTATCACGGGGTGCCGTTTTTGCTGCTCGGCCTGCACGGCCTCGCGAGGCGAGACGCCCTCACGCGCAGCCTGCGCTGGACGGCCTGGGCGGTCTGCGGCTGGTCGGGCCTGTTCGTGCTGGGGAGCATCCACTGGGAGGCCTTCTCGGGGCCGCTGGTACTGTTTCGCTCGCACATACCGATCGGGATCGTCGAGCTCGGCCTGCTGGCGGGTTTGCTCGCCTGGATGTGGATGCCGGAGGAGGTGGCGGATGACCGAGAAGCGCAGGCTGGGTAGCGCGGGCCCGCGGGTCTTCCCGGTCGGCCTGGGCTGCATGCCCATGTCGCTCGAGGGGCGCCCGGACGAGGCCGCCTCGGCGCGGGTCATCCTGGCCGCGCTGGAGGCCGGGGTGGAGCTCCTGGACACGGCCGACGCCTACTGCATCGACGAGGGCGAGATGGGCCACAACGAGCGGCTCGTGGCCCGGGCGCTACGCGAGTGGCCGGAGCGCGAGCGGGTGGTGGTCGCCACCAAGGGGGGCCTTCGAAGGCCCGGCGGCGGCTACGCCCACGACGGGCGGCCGGAGTACCTCGCCGCGGCCTGCGAGCGCAGCCTGCGCGCGCTCGGCGTCGAGCGCATCGACCTCTACTACCTCCACGCCCCGGACGAGCGCGTGCCCTTCGCGGACAGCCTGGGCGCCCTGGCCAGGCTTCGCGAGCAGGGAAAGATCCGCCTCGCGGGCGTGTCGAACGTGGACGCGGCCCAGCTCACCTCGGCGCTCGATACCCTGCCCATCGCCTGCGTGCAGAACCGGGCCAGCCCCTTCCACCCGCAGGGTCTCGAAGACGGCGTGCTCGCGCTCTGCGAACGGGAGGAGCTGGCCTTCGTCGCCCACAGCCCGGTGGGCGGCTGGCAGGCGGGCCGCATCGCCCACGAGCCGCTGCTCCAGGAGCTGGCCTCGGCGCTCGGCGCCACCTGCCACCAGGTCGCCATCGCCTGGCTGCTCGCCCGCTCGCGGAGCCTGATCCCCATCCCGGGCGCCTCCCGGATCCGCTCGGCCGAGGGCAGCGCCGCGGCCGCGGGCCTGCGCCTTCCGCCGGAGGCCGTCTCTCGCATCGACCGCCACTACGGCGAGCCGGCCTCGTAGCCCGCCCGCTCGATTGCCGCGGCAAGGGCCCCGGCGTCCAGGTGCTCGCCCTGCACCCGCACCCGGCCGCTCTCGAGATCGGGCACGGCCAGGCTGACGCCCTCGACCGCCTCCAGGGCCTGCTTGACCCTGTGCACGCAGTGGGCGCACGACATGCCCCGGACCTCGATCTCCATCTCCATGGCGTCACCTTCTTTCTGCGCTCCCGCTGTCCGCGCTCCCGCTGTCCGCGCTCGCGCGCGCAGCGCGACGACCCGCCTCCAGGCCCGCCGCAGCAGCAGCCAGGCAAGCAGCAGCGCGCCGAGCCAGGCCGCGGCCGCGGACAGCCAGCCGGGGCCGTGGGCGTGCAGCGCCGCCCCGGCCGTCCCGCCCGGCAGCACCCAGTCGAAGAGCGCGCCCAGCATGAGGCTCGACACGGCCACGGTCGCCAGATACACGGCCAGCACCCGGCCGCCCAGGCCCCGGTAGACCGCGCCCAGGGTGGCCAGGTTGGTGGCCGGCCCGGCCATGAGGAAGACCAGGGCCGAGCCCGCCGGCAGGCCGGCCGAGACGAGCGACGCGGCGATGGGCACCGAGGAGGTGGTGCAGACGTAGAGCGGCATGGAGATCGCGAGCGCGAGCAGCATGCCCGGCAGGCCCTGGACCCACGCCACATCGCCCAGGCTGCCGGCGGGCAGCCACAGGCCGAGCAGGGCCGCGGCCAGCACGCCGAAGATCAGCCAGCCGTCGATCATGCCCAGCAGGTCGAAGAGCGCGTAGCGCGCGGCCTCGCGCGAGACGCCCAGCACGGATCGAGCCCGCCGGTCGGGCCGGGCCTCGATGGCCTCGGCGGCCGGCGCCCGCTCCGCGTCCGGGCGAAAGCGGTCCAGGGCCTCGACGGCCGCCCCGCCGAGCAGGCCGGTCGCGAAGGCCGCGCCGAGCTTGAAGAGCGCGAAGGGCCAGCCGAGCAGGCCGGCGCTCACCAGGACCGAGTCCAGGCCGGTCTGGGGCGTGCTGATCAGGAAGCTGGTCGCCGCCCCTCGGGAAGCGCCGTCCCTGCGCAGCCCGATCGCGGTCGGCACCACGCCGCAGGAGCAGAGCGGCATCGGCACGCCCAGCAGGGACGCCTCGATCACACCGCCGAGGCCCCTGGCGCCCAGCCTGCGGCGCACCAGTCCCGGCGGCAGCAGGGCGTGGAGCAGGCCGGCGAGCCCGAGACCCAATAGCAGCGGTCCGGCGAGCTGCTGCCATATCTCCCAGGCCTCGAGCGCGAGCTGGAGAAGGAAGTCTGTGAACGCACTTCACCTCCATCTATGTGGTCTCGCTCGGGCGGCCGGACCTGACACCCCACGGCCTCGCGCGCCCTCCCTCGACCTTCGGCCGGTCCCTCCTGCCGGGGGACGTATCACTTTGTGCCCTCTCGAAGAACGCCCGAGAGGATTCGAAGCGCCTCAGCGCGGCGGATGGCTCGTTCGCACTGAACTTCTCAGATCCGGCTCAGGAAGTCGGAGGACAGCCGGCGCACGGCGGCGAGCCCGCCCAGGCGGGTGATCGCGTCCAGCACGGGCATGCCGAGCCGGCAGAAGAGCTCGGCTGCTGCGAAGCCGGGCGTCACGGCCCGGCGCAGGCTGGACGCATAGCCGGCCGCCACCGCCTCGGCTGGCATGCAGCGCTGCCTGCCGCGGAGTATCGCCTCGGCGGCCAGCCGCCCGCTCTCCATGGCATAGGAGATGCCCTCGCCGGTGGCCGGGTTCGCCAGCCGGGCCGCCTCGCCGGCCAGAAGGACGCCCGGCGGTGCGCGGTGGCGGACGAGGACCGCAGTGGAGATCGGGTGGGATCGGAGAGGACCGATCTGCCTGGCGGAGGCCAGCCGCTCGCCGAAGCAGCGCTCCGCGAACGCATCGAAGAGCCGCCTGAGCGATCGCCGGCCGAGCTTCTCCGCCCGCAGGCAGACGCCGATGTTGAAGCTCTGCTCCGACTCGGGAAAGAGCCAGCCGTAGTGAGGGGCCCAGTCCGGATGAAAGATCATCTCCAGCGTGTGCGGCCTGAAGCCGCGCCCCTCGAACCAGCCCATGCGGGCGAGCAGGAGACGGCGCGGGCTCGGGTCCCGGCTGAAGCGAGCCGGCGCGCCGTCCGCGGCCACGACCCAGCGCGCGGCGACGGGCCCGACGTCGGTCTCCAGCTCCAGCAGGCCGGCGCGCCGCTCGATCCGCCGCACCCTGCAGCCCGGCTCGAAGCGGGCCCCGGCGGCCACGGCCTGCTGGACGAGCAGGCGATCGAGCTCGGCCCGCGGCAGCACGACCGCGCTGGCCTTGCCCGACACGGATGCCGAGCGGCCGGAGGGGCTGGTGAGCGCAAGCCCGCTGATCGGGTAGGCCCGACTTTCGATGTGCTGCCAGAGGCCGAGATCGGCGAGCAGCTTCATGGCCCGCGGCGAGAGCCCGCTGCCGCAGGGCTTCTGCCGGCCGAGCGGGGCCTTGTCCAGCAGCAACACCGGGCCCAGGCCCAGGCGGCAAGCCTGGAGGGCTGCGACCGCGCCCGCCGGGCCCGCGCCGATCACGGCGATCTCGTGCTCGCGTTCCATTCCAGCCTCTCCCTCTGCTCATACCCCATCTGCACGCAGCCGGGCAAGCCCGAGCGGAGCGGAGCCATCCGTGCTGTCGCGTTTCCACGACGGGCGCCCAGCTCGGTCGAATCTGTCCTGACCCGATTCGAGCAATCCGCGTTGTTCGCAAATGCGCTTGCTGTGCGGGTTTGCGCAAGTCAGGAAAAGAACATACCCCAAGATTTGGCCGGGAAATGGCACGCAATCACGATGATTGACCAAGCTACGCGTTCCCCTCCCTCGGCCTTCGGCCGGTCCCTCCCGCCAGGGGAGGGACG
>JAFGRB010000125.1 GCA_016935365.1 Deltaproteobacteria bacterium | reverse complement strand
CGTCCCTCCCCTGGCGGGAGGGACCGGCCGAAGGCCGAGGGAGGGGGACGCGTAGCTTGGTCAATCATCGTGATTGCGTGCCATTTCCAGGCCAAATCATGGGGTATATACTTTTCGTGACTTGCGCAAACCCGCACTGCAAGCGCACTTGCGAACAGCGCGGATGGCTCAGAGAGATCAGCCGCCCTCTCCCCAGCGGGCCGGGTCGTTGACGATCTCGCAGTCGACGAAGCGCACACCGGCCGGATTGGCAAACGGCGACCAGCAGTACTCCATGAGGAAGCCGATGTCCTCGATGCGGATGGCCTCGGGCCGGTGGGCCGGGTGGAAGCCCGAGCGGAAGTCGTATGTGCCGTCTGGCACGGAGGGGTTCCAGAGGTCCCAGGTGGGAAAGTCGGTGTAGTCCTCGACCGCGCGATCGAGGAAGCGGTGCACCTCGCGCGCCTCTGCCGAGGTGAGCGGCATGCCGATCGCGGCGCCCATGAGCAGCAGCAGCGAGACGTCGCGCTCCCAGTTCTCGTTCGCCTGGCCCGGCTCCTCCGAGGCCGGATCTCGGTAGCGCTCGAGGCGCGTGATCAGACCTTCGAGCAGCGCGCGCGCCAGCACATCGTGTCCCTGGGCGAGCGCCAGGTGCAGGGCGGCCAGGTGGAACTGGTCGACGATCGAGTAGTTGTAGTAGTTGATCGAACCCGCCACGCTGTCGTAGTCGCTGCCCTGGCCGTCGCCGCAGTCGTTGTCGAGCGGCTCGGCGTGACCCATCAACGCGCTTGCCAGGCGCGCGTCGCATTCGGCGCCCGGGAAGAGATCCATGTAGTCGACGAGGCTGGCCAGATCCTCCTCGGGCACGAAGGGCTGGCCCTCGGCGTCCTTGGTCCGGATGAAGTAGCCCGACTCGACGATGTCCCGGGCAAAGGCCTGCATGTGCTCGAGCGCGTCCTGGATCGCCGTGCGCACAGCATCGTCCGGCGCGAGCTTGATGAGGTAGGGGAACCAGGCCGCAGCGCGGTACATGTAGGGCACATCGTCCTTGGAACGCATGGTGGTCACGTAGATATCGCCCCAGGTCGGGTTGTTCGGGTAATGGACCCGGTGGGCGTTCCAGCCCTCGTATGTCGAGTACCAGTCGCTGTAATCGACCGCCTTGGACTTGCCCGACGGCAGCCTGAAGGCGTGGTTGTGGGTGACGATGTTGCGGGCCATTATGCAGTGCAGCGGATCGCCGGCGTCGAAGACGAAGCCCTCCATCACGGCGGTGAAGGACTTGGCGAACTGCGTGACGACCAGGCCGGCGGCCGGATCGCCGCTCGCCAGGTAGGCACCGATGGCCTGGCTGAGTACCAGCGAGGTGGGCTCGGCGTTGTTATGAGAGCCGCCGTGGGCGCTGTTGTGGCGGAAGGTGACCGTGTCGCCCTGCTTGACCGCGTCCACGTCGTGCCACCAGATCATGTAGTCGGGCTGCCCGGTCGAGGCGTCCATGCCGTGGCAGGTTTCGGCCACCCAGGTGAAGTAGTCGATCCGCTTCCAGAAGCCGGTGATCCTGGAGGTGAAGCCGCGGATCTCCGCATCGGTCAGCGGCTCGCCCGCGTCGGGCCGGGTCAGGGTGAAGGGCAGGCTCATGGGCAGGTCGATGCCGGGCGAGCCGCCGTCGCTGCAAGCTGCGGTCAGGCAGACCGCGATCCAGGCCAGGAGAGTCGATGGGCGCATGGATAGAACCTCGTCTGGGATCAACTCGAGGCCCACGATAGCATGTCTTGGGTTCGAGATCGCGAATTCACTTTTTACCGGCCCTGGGCTAGAATGGCTCCATCGCAAGGAGGCCATTCCATGAAGCAGCTCCTCATCTTCTTCGCCCTGTCGAGCTCGATCGCTCTCGGCGCATGCGGCCCGCAAGCGCTGACCCTGGCAGAGACGTTGCAGGCGCTGGACGAATCGGCCCTGGAGAACCAGGCCCTGACCTCGTCATCCGGGACGGTGGAGATCTCGACCCACTTCACCATCGGCCAGGCGGTCGAGGCCGCGGCCGACGAGCTGAGGGACTTCATCCAGTCCCAGCTGCCCTGCGCCGAGATCAGCGTCGAGGGCGCCAAGCTCACGGTCGAGTATGGCGTCCACACCGGCAACTGCACCTTCCACGGGCAGACCTACTCGGGCTCCCACAGCGTCGAGATCGTCTCCGCCCAGCAGGGAGAGATCGAGGTGCACCACGAGTGGGATGCGCTCCGCAACGCCCGGGTCGAGGTCAGCGGCACGGCGGACGTGACCTGGAGCTCGGCCGAGAGCAGCCGCCGGGTGGTCCACGAGCTCAACTGGATCCGGCTGCGAGACGACAAGCAGGCCACCGGCAGCGGGGACCGGACCCAGACCGCTTTGCCGGCGGGCATCCTCGAGGGGATCGGCATCCAGGGCAGCCGCCAGTGGAGCTCGGATACCGGCGACTGGAACCTGGACATCGACGGCGTGGAGGTGCGCTGGATCGATCCCGTGCCCCAGGCCGGGACCTACGAGCTGAGCACGCCTTTCGACGGCAAGACCGCGACGTTCCGCTTCGAGCGGGTCGACGAGGACACGATCGCGGTCACGGTCGAGAGCGGCCGTCGGAGCTTCACCTTCCACGTCAACAAGGCCGGCACGGTCACCGAGCAGTAGCCACCGTTTGTCCATTCACGGCTCGATCAGCAGGGGGCAGGCGGGGTCGTCACCGAGCGCGTCGCCGCCCACGGCGAGGGCCATGGCGCGGCAGCCTGCGCAATCGGGCAGGCCGCACAGTCCGCACAGATCACCTCGCAGCCTTCCAGCGATGCGCTCGGGTGCCCAGTCGGCCAGGCGGTCGCGCACCTGATCGAAGGGCTCGGCGGGCAGACGTCCAGCGGGCATGGGCAGGCGCCGGCAGGGCAGGACGGCGCCGTCGGGCATCAGGGCCATGGACTCTCTGCCCAGGTTGCAGCGCGCGCCTTCGATCCGGAGCGGGCCCTCTTGCATGTGCAGCCAGAAGGCCTTGTAGGGCAGCCAGGCATCGCTCGCCGGGTCGGCCTCGATGCCCGCCAGCGCGGCGATCCGCTGCACGGCGATGGCCCAGTCGCGAGGCCCGAGCGCCTGGCCCGCCATGGCGCGGCCGCGGCCGAGTGGGACGAAGCGCTCGAAGATGACCCCGGAAAAGCCGTGATCGCACGCGAATGCGGCCGATGTCTCGATCGAGTCGAGGTTGTACCGGCCCAGGGTGATCATGGCCACCAGGCCGCGCCGGCCCGCAGCCCGCATGCGATCGAGGTTCCTCTCGACCTGTGCCAGATGTCCCTTCCCGCGCACGGCGTCGTTCGTGGCATGCAGCCCGGACTCCACGGAGAGCTTGAGCCAGGCGAGCCGTTCGAAGCCGGACAGGCGATCGAGCACGCGTTCGGCATGCAGGCCGTTGGAGAGGATGGATAGCTCTTCGAGCTGATCGAAGGTGTGCAGGTGGGCGACGAGATCGGGCAGCCAGTCGAGCAACAAGGGCTCACCGCCGGTCAGGTTGATGGAGACGCGATGTCCGTCCAGGGAGCCGAAGACAGCATCGGCCAGGCGCTTCGCCCCTTCCAGGCAGACCTCTGGCCCGTCGTCGTATGTCTCCTGGTAGCAGTGTCTGCAGCGCTGCATACAGCGGTTCGTCAGGTGCCACTGGAATCCGAAGACGGGCGTCGCCACCGGGCCATCATAACAGACATGCTGCGGGCTGCGGCTGGAAATGCGCGGGCTCGTGGCGTATCATGCAGCCAGTCTGGGAGGTGAGGGTGGTCTGGATCAAGCGGATCGTGATCGGCAGCGCGACACTGGGTCTGCTGTGGCTGATCGCGTCGGTGGCGGCTGCGGTGGTGATGCTCTCGATGCGCTCGGACGTCAACGAGCAGATGCGAGCCCTGGGCGAGATCGGCGATGGCGTGGCCGAGACCATGGCCCGACAGCCGGTGCCTTCCGGGCAGCTGGTGGACGACTGCCAGCGGAAGCTGCGTCCCGAGGAGCCTGGCTCGATCTCGTTCTACTTCGCGGGTGCCGAGTCGGAGATCGAGATCCAGCTGTCCCAGCTCGACCTGAGCCTCGAGCGGCAGCAGATCCGAGGCGCGAACGCCGATCACAAGCTCTGCTTCCACAACCCGCGCAGGCCCTATAGCGGGGATTTCTTCGACTCCGCGCTCACGTTCGCCAGCGAGTCGCCCTTGCGCTGGGGCGAGTGGATCCAGATGCCGTCCGCCAACGCGCCCTCGGCCAGCGCCGAGCGCCTGGCCGTGACGCTCGTGAGGCGAGCGGCCGCACCCCGCGTGCAGGCTGGAGCCGATCCGAGATTCTCCGCGGGCTCGGCCCTGTTGCACACCCGGGTCGTGCGAAGGGACGACCAGACCGTGCTCTGCGAGGGCGTGCACAGCGTGTGCATGCCCGATCGGATCCTCCTCAGCGGTGAGGGTGCGACCGACGAGGAGGCGCGCAAGAAGGCCAGATCGAGCGCCACCTGGCGGGTGCGGGACGCGTTTGTCCGCAGCTTGATGACCGCTGCGTCCAGGTCCCTGTGCTTTCTGGGGGGAGAGGAGCTCTGCGAGGCGGTACGCGCGGCGGGTTGAGGATTGCGTCGACTGTCGAGCTGTGTTTCAATCGGCGAGGAGCCCGGACATGACACAGCAGGATCCGACCATGACCACCGAGAGGAGCGGCCCGCTGGATCCGGCCGAGCGCGAGAAGCGCATCGGGGAGGTCATCGAGTTCTTCCAGCGCCTCAACAAGTCGCTCAAGACGATCGGGCTCTACCGCCACAACACCGCGCGATACGGCGAGTACCTCCAGGGCGCCTACGACTACTTCGCCGAGCTGCTGGGACGCGTCCAGTCCATCACGTTCGTGGTCGAGCAGACCGCGCTCAAATACCTGGGCGAGGTCGTGTACCAGTCCGAGGCCAGCGACCAGAACCTGGCCTTCAAGTTCTACCAGGACGGCATCCGGATGCTGGCCTTCCGGGAAGGCCTGACACCGCAGGAGATGCTCGGCTTCATCCTGATCTGCTTGACCAACTTCAAGGCCGGCGAGGCGCCTGGCGAGGACATGGTCAGCCTGATGTGGAAGGCGGACTTCGAGCACCTCGAGTACGTGGTCATGGAGACATACTCCCTGGGCATGGCGGGCCAGTCGCCGGAGGAAGTCCAGATCGAGGTGGACCAGATCATCAATTACCTCTACCGCAGCCTGACCACCAAGAGCGAGGACAGCTTCCAGTTCGCGCGCCTGTCGCTGGACGACCTGGAGCTGGAGCTGGACGACGTGGATCAGGTCGCGGGTGTGACCACCCGGGCCGGCATCGTCAGCCAGGAGACGAAGGACGAGATCCAGCAGCACCTCACGGACGACGAGCAGCAGCGCATGTTCGCGCGCCTGACGGACCTGCTCATGGACGTCCTGGAGGAGGAGCTGGACCAGGAGCTGGCGGGCACCCTGGCCGACGCCTTCGGCATGCTGGTCGACACCTACCTGCTCGGGGAGAACCTGCTGGGGATCGAGCGTATCCTGCAGTCTTTTGCGAAGCTTTCCCAGCGGCGGCTGCCGCCGGAGAGCTACATGTGGGGCCAGCGCATCTACGAGCGGCTCGCTCTCATGCTGGGCGATCCGACCCGCATCGATCGGATGGGCGAGGTGCTCGAGTCTCCGGCCCATGACGACCAGCACGAGCTGGTACACAGGAACCTGATCAGGGCCGGCTCTGCGGCGGTGCCTCACATTCTCGAGACCCTCGAGCGGCTCAACCGGCCCGAGGCCCGCAGCCTGCTGTGCGATGTGCTGGTGGAGCTCGGCAAGGACAAGATCGATCTCTTCGTAGCGCGGCTGGAAAGCAAGCAGGCCAACCTGGTGCGGGACATGTTGTCGATCCTGGACCGCCTCAATCCGCCCGACAAGCTGCGCATCGTGGCACAGCTGCTCAGGCATCCCAACCTGGCCATCCGGATCGAGGCGCTCAAGACCGTCGGCGGCAGCGGGGACGCATCGGCTGGCCCGTACATCTCGCGCGCCATCCGGGACAAGGACCCGCAGGTGCGGATGACAGCCGCCCGCCTGATGGCCAACTTCGACCCGGCCATGGCCAAGCGCAGCTTGATGGCCGTCGTGCAGGAGCCGGAGTTCGACGAGCGGGCCGATGCCGAGCAGGCCGCTTTCTACCAGGGGCTGGCCATGCTCAACGATCCCGAGTCCATGGAGTACCTGCGCAACGAGCTGAGGAGCTCGAGCCTGATCGGACGCAAGAAGCTCTCCAGCCAGAAGAAGAACATCATCACCGGTATGGCCAACTCGGGCTCCATCGCCGTCTACCGCCTGCTCAAGTCGGAGCTGGAAGCCGGGGTCAAGGACAAGGAGGTGGCAGCCGTGATGGAGCGGGCCTGCAAGCGGCTCAAGGACCGGCTGCTGGGGGCGTGACATGGGCGACAAGTTCGAGATCAAGGAAGGCCTGCAGGTCGACCCGGACAAGCTGGAGAGCGCACGGGCATACAACCGAAAGCTCCAGGTCATGGGCCGCAACCTGCTCAACTCCCTGTTCATGCTCGTGCGCAACGTCAAGCTCTACGATCCGGACAACGCCATCTTTCGCAATCCCATCGACAAGTGCGTGGAGATCTTCAACACGATCATCAGCTCCGAGGGCAATATCGACATCCAGACGGCGGGCGATGCGTTCTACTTGAACAACATGCTGCTGCGCGTGGATCTGCAGGCGGTGGACAACGTCAAGTACCTGTCCCAGGAGTTTCAGCGCTGCAATGTGGGCGGATTCGTCCTGGACCAGCACGTGACCGCTGCGGAGATGCGCAACTTCATCTTCATCTTCAGCAAGGAGAACAAGGAGGAAGCAGGCGAACAGGGCGTGCCGGCGCGCAAGCTCATGGCGCTCAAGCTCAGGCGCTTCGAGAAGCTCGAGGAGATCCTCCAGCGGCAGAAAGACATCGAGCGGGAAGGCCAGCCGGACGATGCCAAGCTGGATCGCAAGCGTTACGCTTTCGTGATCTATGCCAGGCTGATCCACTTCTTGAGGCGCTTCGTCGCCGGCATGCGCGGTGATGGCGCCCGGCTGGCCATGTCCAAATCCCGGCACTTCATCCAGGATCTGGTGGATGTCATTCACGGCCATCACAGCCAGTTCTTGGGTCTGACAACGATGCGGGGCGACGAGGACGCGCTGTGCTTCCACTTGGCGAACGTGACGGCTCTCGCGCTCGTGTTCGGCTCGGAGCTGGGGCTGAGCAAGGAGCAACTGAGGGAGCTGGGTCAAGTCGCCTTGTTCCACGACATCGGCATGTCCGTACTCGACGACAGGACGCTGTCGGAAAACGAGCTCTACTCCGATCCCAACAAGGCGCTGGTACGGCGCACCGACCGCTACACGGTCCTCGAGTACCTCCGCAACAGGCCGATCCAGAAGGCGTCCCTGCACGGCATGATCGTCGCGAGGGACTACCGCCAGGACTACGGCAAGTCCTTGACCGGGCTGGACGGGAACGTGTCGATGGTGGAGTGCAGCTCGGACCTGAGCCTGTATACCAAGATCGTGGCCATCTCCGATTGCTTCGAGGTGCTGACGAGCCGCAAGGCGCTCAATCCGGACATCGCATACGAGCTGATGAACTCCGAGATGAAGCACCGCTTCGACCCCGATCTCCTCAAGCTCTTCGGAAAGACGATCGCGGGCTATGCCTCACGGGTGCTGGCGGAAACCGGGCAGCGGGTGGAGGTCTTCTGAGGGGCAGGGCAGTCGAGCGAGAGCGCCATGCACAAGTTGACGCGAAAGACCCATCTGTCCCGCTTTCTCGCCTGGACGGCGGTGTGCGCTTGGAGCTTGCTGGCGGCTTCCTGCGACGAGCGCAAGGGGCAGCCGGCCTGGAAAGAGGTGTGCCAGCAGTGGAAGCGCTTGCCGGCGGAGCACGGCCATAGCTTCAACCAGGCCATCGCCATGAAAGTCCAGAACTGGAAGCAGCTCCAACCACTGATCCGGCAGGGCCTTCTCGAGGCGGCCGAGGCGGAGCTGCTCAACGAGATCTACGGTCTGGTGCTGGAGCGGATTCCGCCGGACCAAGGAGGGCGGGGGCTCAGGGCCGCCAAGGCCCTCCTGCACATCGAAGCCGCCCTGAAGAGCGGATCGGTGGACAGGCCACAGCTCTTGGAAGACATCCGGGTGCTCGGCGACTGGAAGGGGCTCAAGCCGAAGGACGAGCTGGTCGAGTCGGTCGCCGAGATCATCGCGCAGATCGCGCGCGGGTAGAGCTGGCGATCTCCGCGAACGCTGGTCGTCCGCGCTTGCCAGCAGCGCGCGGCGCGTGCTATCTTGCTCCGACAAGAGGGGTTTCGAAGATGAGCAAGACCATTGCCATGGTGTTGGCTGGAGCGCGCGTTGACGAGATGGCAGCCTTGACCGAGAGGCGGCCCAAATCCGCAGTCGTCTTCGGGGGGAACTACCGGATCATCGACTGCGTGCTGACGAACCTGGTGGAGTCGGGAATCGAGATCGTGGGCCTCCTTCCGCAATACCGGTTCTACTCGCTCATCGAGCACATCGATCGCGGTGCGCCCTGGGACTTGTTGGGCCGGACGCGGGCCTTGACCGTGCTGCCGCCGTTCCAGGATGCGGCGGACTCGGACTGGTATCGAGGCTCCGCGGACGCCCTCTACCAGAACCTCGACTTCATCGAGCGCCACGATCCGGACGACGTCATGATCCTGTCCGCGGATCACATCTACCGCATGGACTACCGGCCGCTGCTGCGCTTGCACGCCGAGATGAACGCCGAGATGACCATGGGCTTCACGCCGGTGGCTGCGGCGGACGCTTCGCGTTTCGGCATCGGTCAGCTGGATGCCAGCGGTCGGGTGGTCGAGTACGCGGAGAAGCCCAGCCAGCCCCGAGCCAACCTGGCCTCCATGACCGTCTACCTCTTCAAACGCCAGATGCTGATCGACGAGTTGCGGCAGCACGCCCGCACGGGCAGGCCGTCGAACTTCAGACGCGTCTCCGCACCATGGGATCCGGATGCACCCCAGGTCAGCAAGACTTTCCAGATCTACGACGAGATCGTTCCACGGGTCGTCGCGCGCGGGCACGCCTACGGTGTGGTCCACGAGGGGATCTGGGAGTATACGCGCACCCTGGATGCCTACTTCCAGCTGCATGAGGAGATCCTCTCGGGCGAGCGGATCGACCTGGATGCATGGAATCTGAGGACCAACACCTATGCCACCAGAAAGGTCGACCCGGCGCCCACCAGGTTCGGACCCGATGCCCGGGTGATCGATTCGCTCGTCTGCATGGGCTGCCGTATCGAGGGGCAGGTGATCCGGAGCGTGCTCTCGCCGGATGTGGTCGTCGGCAGGGGCGCGGTCGTGAAAGACTCGGTTCTCTGGCACGGCACGCACGTGGGACCGGACGCCCAGCTGGACAAGGTCGTGACGGACAAGTTCGTCCGGATCGGGTCGGGTGCCAGGGTGGGCACGGGAGATGTCACGGGCCCGAACCAGCAGTTCCCTTCTTCATTGACCTGCGGGGCGACGGTGATCGGCCGGCAGGCCGAGGTGCCAGACGGACAGGAGGTGATGCGCAACTGCGTCATCTACCCGCGTGTCCAGGAGGAGCATTACGGGGGCGAGCGATTGGAGACCGGCCAGACTTTGCGTCCGGCCCCGATGGGGGGAAGCGGCAAGGGACTCTGACATCTACTCGTCATCGAGAGATCGCGGCGAGGAGCCATGAAACAACCGACGAGAATCTATGCGATCAAGAACGTGGTTCCCGAAGTCGAGGGTGGCAAGGTGCCGGTCAAGCGCGTGGTCGGAGACGAGCTGGTGGTCTCCGCCACCGTACTGAGACAGGGCCCGGTGAAGGTCTGGCTGGAGTACCGTCGCAAGGGCGAGTCGGAGTGGCAGCAGCTGCCGATGAAGCCGGTCGGCAAATGTCGCTACACAGGCTCCTTCGTCCTTCAGGAGGTCGGCCGATACGAGTACACCTTGCGAACCTGCACGCAAGATGGGCTGGAGCTCGCCTATGATCGGATCCTGGATGTGGTCGTGGACCGCAAGCGGGCGCTCTTTGCCGCCTGGTACGAGATCTTCGTGCGTTCGCAGGGCCATTACCCGAACCGCAGCGGCACCTTTACCGATGTCGTGGCGCGCCTGGACGAGATCGCTGCGATGGGTTTCGACGTCCTGTACTTGACCCCCATCCATCCCATCGGCAAGACGAATCGAAAAGGGCGCAGCAATGCCCTTCGAGCCCAGCCGAGCGATCCGGGCAGCGTGTATGCGATCGGCGACGAGACGGGTGGCCACAAGGCGATCCACCCGGACTACGGAAGCCTGGAGGACTTTCACCGATTGATCGAGGCCGCGCGAGAGCGGGGCATGGAGATTGCCCTGGATATCGCCCTGAACTGCTCTCCGGATCATCCTTACGTCGAGGCGCATCCTGGCTGGTTCCATCGAGACGAGCAAGGCCGGATACGTTTCGCAGAGAACCCGCCCAAGAAGTACGAGGACGTCTACCCGTACAATTTCTTCCCGGACGATCTCGAGGCCATGTGGGGAGAGATGCGCAGCATCTTCGCGTACTGGATCGAGCAAGGGGTGCGCATCTTCCGCGTGGACAACCCGCACACCAAGCCGGTGGAGTTCTGGGAGTGGGTCATCGAGGACATCCAGCGTGAGTACCCGGATGTGATCTTCCTGGCCGAGGCCTTCACCGTACCGCATGTCATGGAGCTGCTATCCCGGATCGGCTTCACCCAGAGCTACACCTACTTCACCTGGCGGAACTACAAGTGGGAGATCATCGACTACTTCTCCCACCTCACGCAGGAGGAGCCGAAGGAGTACTTCCGGGGCAACCTCTTCACGAACACGCCGGACATCCTGCCCCGGATCCTGCAGGTGGGGGGCCGGCCGGCATTCAAGATGCGGGCGACGCTGGCCGGAACGCTGTCCTCCGTCTTCGGCATCTACAACGGCTTCGAGCTCTGCGAGAGCCGCGCCTTGCCGGGCAAGGAGGAATACGCGGACTCGGAAAAGTACGAGTACAAGGTCTGGGACTGGGATCGACCGGGCAACATCAAGGCCTATATCGCCAAGCTGAACATGATACGCCGCGAAAACCCGGCCCTGCAGACCATCCAGAATCTCTGCTTCCATGAAACCCTGGACGACAACATCCTGTGCTACAGCAAGTCGACAGCCGGCTTCGAGAACCGGATCATCGTGGTCATCAACCTGGATCCCTTCCACCTGCACGAGAGCATGGTCCGGCTGGACATCTCGAAGCTCGGGCTGGAGGAGGGGCGGACGTTCAGGGTCCGCGACTTGATCACCGGCTCACATTGGAGCTGGAAGAGCAGCCAGAACTACGTCAAGCTGGATCCGTTTTTCGAGCCGGCGCATATCCTTAGAATCGAGGATTGAGATGAAAGTGACCTACATGGCGAGAGAGTACCCCCCGAACGTCTATGGAGGGGCGGGCGTCCATCTGCGGCATCTGAGTCGCGAGATGGCCGAACTGTGCGACGTCGAGGTCAGGTACTTCGGCGATCAGCGTACCCGGGACGGCAAGATCGATGCGCGCGGATACGAGGCCTGGGATCGGATGTGGGAGGGAGAGGACAGCAAGTTTACCGGTGCGCTGAGCGCGTTTTCCGTGGACCTGTCCATGGTGCGCGATCGCATCGACTCGCAGATCGTGCACACGCACACCTGGTACGGTGCGCTGGCAGGCCATCTGGCCCGGGAGCTCTACGGCGTGCCCTGGGTGGCGACCGCGCACAGCCTCGAGCCGCTGCGCCCCTGGAAGGAGGAGCAACTCGGGCGCGCCTACCGTCTCTCGTCATGGGTGGAGCGGATCGCCATGGAGAGCGCCGATAGGGTCGTGGCGGTCTCGGAGGCGGTCCGCAAGGACATCCTGGAGCATTTCGGCTGCGCTCCGGATCGGATCTCGGTCATCCACAACGGCATCGATCTGAATACCTGGAAGCCCAGTCCAGCCGACGCGACCCGAACGCAGTTCGACATCCAGGGCGACTACATCCTCTTCGTGGGCCGGACCAGCCGCCAGAAGGGGATGGTTCACTTGCTGGACGCCATCGATCGGATCGAGGCAGACGTGCGCATTGTTTTCTGCACGAGCGCGCCCGACACCAAGGAAGTCGAGCAGGAGATCGCCCGCAAGGTGCAGGAGAAGGAGCCGCGGGCGCTGTGGATCAACTGGCTGCTGAAGGAGGAGCAGTACATCGAGCTCTACTCCCACTGCACGCTGTTCTGCTGCCCTTCCATCTACGAGCCGTTCGGCATCATCAACCTCGAGGCCATGGCCTGCGAGCGCCCGGTGGTGGCCAGCCGGGTGGGGGGCATTCCGGAGATCGTGGTGCCGGACGAGACGGGCCTGCTGGTGGAGCCGGGCGAGCCCGAGGCCATCGCCGAGGCGATCAATCGGCTGCTCGCCGATCGGGATCTCGCTCTACGGATGGGCAAGGCCGGCAGGCAGAGGGTCGAGGAGCACTTCGGATGGCCGATCATCGCCCGGCGCACGAAGAAGATGTACGAGGAGATCCTGGCCCAGCGCGGCTGAGCATCGGTATCAATCGGAGCATCCCTCGAAGAGAAGAACGCAGTGCGCTGGCAAGCGGAGCGTGGCGAAGAAGTCCTCTCCAGGCTCGCGGCCGCCGAAGCGTGGCGACTCGCTGCAGAGCACCGGCCGCCAGTCGGAGCCCAGCGGTGCGGGCGGCGCGTCGAGGATCCGCGTCCCGGTCGACAGGTTGGCCAGGGCCAAAAGCTCCTGCCCGCTGCCGCGACCGCGGTGCAGGAGCAGGACGCGATCGTCTATCGCATGCGCGTCATGGCCGCCTCGCTCGCATGCCTGCAGAGCCGGATGGCTGCGGCGAAGCGCGAGCAGGGTGCGGTAGAGATCGAGGATCTCGCGGTGTGGAGAGCGGGCGCGCTCCTCTCGCCGGAGCACCGAGCGGGTGAAGGTCGAGCGATCCTGGGGATCGGGCATGGTGGCCAGAGCCCGTGAGGGAGACAGACCCTGGCTGCGGCTGATCTCCCGCGCCCGGCCGCGGCGCACCCTGCGTCCGATCTCCGGCCGGTGATCGGTGAAGAAGAAGAAGGGCGTGCTGGCGGCGTACTCCTGACCCATGAACACGAGCGGCGTCTGGGGCGCCAGCAGGAGAAGGGCCGCCGCCAGCCGGCAGGCAGACGGGGACGACAGGTGGCCGAGGCGCTGTCCGAGGGCCCGGTTGCCGACTTGGTCGTGGTTCTGCACGCCGATCACGATCTGGCATGGCAGAAGTCCGGAGGGATCGCTGCCCCTCGGCAGCCCGTAGAAGCTCGAGTGCTGACCGGCGTAGAGCCATCCCTCGCGCAGGATGCGGGCGAGTTCGGGCGCGCCGCCCTCGTAATCTCGATAGCGGTCGAATCGCTCGGCGGTCAGGCTCACGTGCAGGCTGCGGTGGAAGTCCTCGCTCCAGATGCCGTCGGTGCCCATGCCGCCTCGGTCTGGCGGCAAAGCCAGCGAGGCCAGGTTGCGGTGATCCTCGCAGAAGATCCACGGCCGCTGTCCGCAGCGCCGGTTCGCATCCGCCAGCTTGACCATCTGCTGCAAGATGTGGGGCTCGGCCTCGTCGTGCAGCGCGTGCGTGGAGTCGAGCCGGATGCCGTCGACGTGGAACTCGCGCAGCAGGGCCTCCGCGCTCTGCAGCACGAGATCGCGTACGGGGCGCCAGCCGAGGTGGATCGCGGGGCCCCAGGGTGTGCGGTGGCGGCTGGAGAGCAGGCGGTCGAAGAACCGGCCGATCGCGTTGCCGTCCGGCCCGAGATGGTTGTAGACCATGTCCACGATGACGGCCAGGCCGCTGGCATGGGCCGAATCCACCAGCTTGCGCAGATCGTCCGGCGTGCCGTATGCCTTGGCCGGCGCGAACCAGCTCACCCCGTCGTAGCCCCAGTTCCGTTCGCCTGGAAAGGACATCGGCGGCATGAGCTCGAGTGCGGTGAAGCCCAGATCCGAAAGCTCGCAGCAGCAGCCGGCCAGGGCGCGGAAGCTGCCCTCGGGGTGGAAGGTGCCCACGTGCGCCTCGTAGATGACCAGCCTCTCGAGCGAGCAGGGTCGAAAACCGGCGTCGCTCCACCCGAAGGCCTTCGGATCCTCCACCTGAGAACGTCCGAGGACGCCTTCGGGCTGGGCGCGCGAGTAGGGATCCGGAAGCTCAGGCCCGCCGTCGAGCCGGAAGGCGTAGCGGGCGCCGGCGCCCACACCGTCGACCCGGACCGAGAAGAAGCCGTCGCCTTCCGGGCGCATGGGAATGCACTCCGCCTCGCAGGCGAGCTCTGCCCGGCGGGCGCGGGGCGCGAAGAGGCGGAAGACGCAGGCTGGTGACGGGCCGCGGATCAAGTTGGCACCCATCTCGACCCGCGTGTGTCTATCCAGCAGGCGCAGCACGCGCTCGAGCCTAGGATGGCGGCCTTTTGGATGCAAGCGGAACGACCCGACACGCTCGGCTCGCAGATCGCAGATCGACGTGCTATGGTGCCAGGAAGGTGGCCGATGGAAGAGACCGGTCAGACAGGCAGACGCTCGGCGTGGATCCGGGCTGTGAAGTATGCCCTGTTCCTCTCGCTGAGCTCGGCGCTGCTCTTCGCGGTCGTCGGCGAGATCTACGTCCGGCTCAGCCAGGACGAGCCATTGCCCACACCCGAGGAGCTACGGCGGCGCTCGCTCCGATACGAGCCTGCCGTTTTCGCCCGCCATGTTCTGGCGCGCGAGAAGGTGGAGGCCCACGGATGGAACGGCGCGCGCTGGCAGATCAACGAGCTCGGCTATCGCGGCCGGGCCTTCCGGCCTGACAAGCAGGCCGGCACGTACCGGATCGTGTTCTACGGCGGCTCGAGCGTCTTCGACTCCTTCGCGAGCGGCAAGGACGACTGGCCACACAGAGTGGAGAGATGGTTGCGCGCGCACGGCCGGGAGAGCGTGGAGGTGATCAACGCCGGCGTGCCGGGGCATGCGTCGTTCGACGCGCTCGGGCGGCTCTTCGCCGAGGGACATCGCTTCGAGCCGGACTGCGTCGTGCTCTACGCCGCATGGAACGACATCAAGACCTTCCGGTCGAGCGAGCCCCTGCTGCGCCAGATCGCGCCCTGGTCCGAGGGCCTGGACCCGCGCATCCATTACACGGGCGAGCTCGATCGAGGCCTTTGCCAGCTTTCACAGCTCTACCTCCTGCTGCGCGGCTGGTACCAGCGAGAGACGCGCGGTCTGGGCGAGGAGGGGCGGGTGCCCGGAGGCGAGCCGGGCGATCGGATACAGCCGGAGGCCCTGGCCCAGTACCGGCTCGGCCTGGAGGCATTCGCGGACCTGGCCCGCAACATCGGGGCGCTGCCGGTCTTCGTGCTGCAGGCGCGTCTCGTGCATCCGGACAACACACGGGCCCAGCGCGAGCGCATCCGGCTCGACTACGTCCAGCTGACCCATGAGGCGCTGTGTCGCGCGTTCGCAGAGACTGACAGGATCACCCGCCTGGTCGCGGCCGAGAAAGGCGCGCTGCTCATCGACAGCACTTCTGCGATGTGCGGGCAGGAGGCGTTCTTCCTGGATCACGTCCATCTCAACGAGGCCGGATCTCGGAGGCTGGCGGAGCTGGTGGGTGAGGGGCTGGTGTCGGAACTAAAAAACAAGACGCATTCGCCAGATGCACAAGGCGGGGGGAACCCGTACAGCTCGGCGAATGCGTCCCTAAAATGAGGAGCTGTCGTACCAGCTAGCAGGCGGGGGGGAAACCATGCATGCTGGTATCGAGTCACTCCTCTAAGCGTGTCCACTTTTCAAACAGCTCTGTCTGTCAGTAGTTGCTAAAAGCACGATTCGTGCCATTGCCTACCATATTGTTTTCAGATTGTATTGCAATAAGTTACAGAAATAGCATAAGCGTTTTTTCCCTACTAACTGTGGCAATGTTGCCTCGTCTCGCATCCAATGATCCATAAAACATCAGCATCCTCGGATGGATGGCTTAGGCAAAAAAGCCATGATATCCAATCGTCTCGTTCGGCGGTGCAGCTATTGTGTACGCACTGGCTGGACGAGAGACAGCCACAGGCCTTACGTCTCGGGGTCTTCCCCTGCTTCCTGGCCGGAGTACTACCTGTTCTCGCGGCTCGGACAGTCCCCCTCCGAGCTCACATAGGGCTTGATGTCCAGGATCGGTGTCGTGTCCAGCATGTCGATCCCGCGAACGCTGAGCACACCCTCTTCCGCGCGGACCTCGAGCACCTCCAGAACGGACAGCCCGATGGGGTTGGGGCGCAAAGGAGAGCAGGTGCTGAAGACCCCCAGGGCCCGATCTCGGTGCGGGGGATTCTGGTGCAGCAGGGATGGATTGAAGGGCGGGCTCTTGTGAAACAGGAAGACGACCGCGATCCGATCTCCGGGCCGTATGTCCGTGAGTCCAGGGCGATAGGGCTCGTCTATCAGCAGCTCGCCCACGAGGTCCGAGACGCTCCAGTGGCGCGGGACGCGGGGGTGGGCATGCCGGACCGTGCCGATGGCTTCCATGGCCAGGGAGTATACCGCAATGAGTCGCAAGGCCACATCGAAAGCGAGCAATCCGCGTTGTTCGCAAGTGCGCTTGCAGTGCGGGTTTGCGCAAGTCACAAAAGGAAATACCCCATGATTTGGCCGGGAAATGGCACGCAGTCACGATGATTGACCAAGCTACGCGCCCCCCTCCCTCGGCCTTCGGCCGGT
>JAFGRB010000124.1 GCA_016935365.1 Deltaproteobacteria bacterium | reverse complement strand
TCACTTGTTTTTCCCTACCTGCTGTGGAGGTTACTGTACTCAGGCTGGATTAGTAGACGAGATTATCGCCAAGCGTGGGCTACGACACCCAGGGCAGCAGCGAAGGCGCCTACCTCGATTACATGCTCTACTGGAACAACGGAGCCGACTTCGAGGGCTCTGCGCCGGCGCACTACGAGGTGATCGACCCGGGCCTGACCGCCGGCGGCTGCAATATCCTCCAGGTCGGACTGGGCGACGCGGAGCGGCCTCGGGTCGCGGGCGAGCCGGTCGGGGCGCAGATCGAGCACCGCTATGTCGACGGCGTGCTGACCGCGGAGCCGCTCTGGCCCTGGCCGATGAACGAGCGGATCGAGGCCGCCATGGTGCAAAGCGGCTACGACCAGCTCGGCGGTCTCGACGGTACCGGGCAGACCGATCTCACCAAGGTGATCTTCGAGCTCGGCGGCGGAACATTGCCCAGCTTCGACTGAGAGCCCGGGACGCAAGAAAGTGTCAAGTGTCGGAGTCTGACCCCATATCCATCGCGTTGCCGTCGAGGAATGGTCTGTGATAACCTGCAGATAGTGAGCAGAGGAAGCGCAAAGAAGAAGGGCAAGATGAGGGATCGAACAGTCAAGAGGATCGTCTCTCTTCTCGATGACCTGCCGGAGAGCAAGGCACGTTCCGTAATCGAGTACATCCAGTTCCTTCGCTGGTCCGAGGACAGCTTCACCGAGGATGAGGTGGCCATCATCCAGAAGTCCCGGGAGGAAACAGCCGAGGGCAAGGGTACCCCCTGGAGGGACGTGCGCGACGATGTATGAGGTAATCCTCCAGCGCCAGCCCAAGCATTACTTCGCGCGCTGCGACAAACCCACTGCCGAACGATTGGCCGCATGCCTGGAGTCACTGGAGCAGGATCCCTTCTTGCCGGGTTCCAAGGCACTCAAGGGGAAGCTGCAAGGCACACGGCGTTGCCGTGTGGGAAGCCTCCGGGTCGTGTATGAGGTGGACGAAGATTCTGCGGTCGTATCCGTCCTCGCGATTCTGCCGCGGG
This sequence comes from Deltaproteobacteria bacterium, assembly GCA_016935365.1. Taxonomy (GTDB): domain Bacteria; phylum Myxococcota; class B64-G9; order B64-G9; family B64-G9; genus JAFGRB01. The sequence continues at coordinate 2,346 of JAFGRB010000124.1, read as the reverse complement.
GTGAGGTCTATAAGAAGAAGTAACGACGTGATCCTTCGCGGGGCACCTCCGGGTGCTCAGCGCAGCACGAGCTCCACCACCCGGAGCTCGGACAGGAAGTCGCCCGTGGCCCGCGAGTAGGTGACGTACTGGATCCGCCCTTCCTGCTGCTCGAGCTCCGGGTGCGGCAGGGCGTCGTAGACCCAGCCGGTGTCGTTCTCGGGCGGGAGCGCGTCGAAGGCGTGGAGCGAGGCCGACCAGGGCCCTTCCGGCCGGGGGGCGGTGCGCAGCATGGTCTTCGCATCCATGGGCTGGCTGTAGACGGCCAGGTAGGCCTGCAGGTGGCGGTTGTAGGCCACCGACAGGATGTCGTTGGCCTCGAGGACCGGCTCGGCCTGCTGCCAGTCCGCCACCCAGCCGCGCTCCTCGCCAGCGTAGTAGCGCCAGGCGCCCCGCTCCAGCGCCCGGTCCGCCGGCACGCGCCCCAGGAGGCAGTCCTTGGCCAGCCCGTCCGTCCCGCAGGCGTACGCGTAGAGCAGGCCGTCCTCGATCAGGGCGGCGCTCCCGAACGAAGGCTCGCCCGCGCCGAAGAGCAGCGTGGGATGCTCGGCCCCGGCGTCGACGACCGGCCGCTCGGGCTGCGCGTCGAGGCCTCGCCAGATGGCGATCGAGGAGCCCACGCCCTCGAAGTTCCACTCGCCCGGCTCGGCGTAGACCTTGGAGTAGAAGACCAGCGCCCGGTCCCGCTCCGGATCGGCCGCCAGGGCGCCCGGCCACAGCGCCCAGCGCGCCCCGCAAGGCTCCACCTGGCACGCATCCCCCTGGTGCGCCAGGTTGAAGGCTCGCTCCTCGGCCGTCTGGGGGAGGAGCTCGGCCGGCGCCCCGGCCGCGTCGGCAGGCTCCACGAAGCCGGAGATGCCGTCCGAGGCGTCGCCGTCCTGAGTCCACGACCAGGAGTTGTTGAGCCACCGGCTGCCGTACTCGTTCTCGACGTCCAGCATGGTGTCGCCGTAGAGCCAGACCGAGCGCTCCCAGAGCAGGGCCGAGTAGCCCCCGTCCCGCCCGCGAATGGCCGCCGCCTGCTCCAGGGCGCCCATGTCGCGCGAGGACTCGACCGCGCACTCCGGCGGCGGCCCCTGCTCGGCCCCGCAGCCGAAGGCCGCCAGCGCCAGCAACACGAAGCGCATGCGCACGTTCCTCACCTCGACCTCCTTGCCTATTCTACATGCAAAGACACTTGAGGCGACGGTCCTGGGAACTCCAGGGTCGAGGAAAACGGGGAGGTCGAATAAGTGTCAAGTGTCGGGGTCTGACCCCACCAGGGCCTCATGCGATTCCCGGTCCGAGCCGGGTGCGCGCCGCAAGCGGTCAGCGAACTTCTCCTGGTATCGAATGTAGTACTCCACGAGACGCCTGGGATCGTTGCCGTGCTCGCGTGAGATCGTCTCTCGGGCGGCGCGGCACGCCTCGAGTCCGCGCTCAGTGCTCATCGTCCATCTCCTTCAGCTCGAGCGGTGTCACCAGAGCAGGAACAAAGAGGCCGAGCAGAGTATTCACCCTGCGGATATGACCAAACTTGTTTGCATTCGCAAGATGGGTGCAGTTCCAGGTCACCAGGAAATCACACCTATGAAAAGAAGCCAGAGCGAGATGAAGAGCGTCCCCGGCGGGATCCGAAGGCATGACGTGACGAGCGATGTACGTCTCGACGATGTCCATGACCGGCTCCTCGATCGCAAGAACAGGGAGCTCGGCTACGAGATCCAGGCACTCCTGACGGCTCGGATAGTCTCCCCGTTCCAGCTCATCGATGACCGCCGGGCTCGTCACCAGCTCTTGCTTCTCGAGCGCGACCTTCCACCAGGCGCGCGTCCACTCCCGTCGGGCAACCATCTCCGGGTCGGTGCGCGGCTCGAAGTAAAAGCTGGGAATACTCGTTTCGACATAGACGACGGTCTTCATCGAGATCGATCTTACAGCAGGCCACTGCCGAAACCAACCCCGCCAAATACGGGGTTTTTGACCCCCAGCGTCCGGGCGTGCCACGATGGCGCTGAATCCGATGTAGGACAGCATGCGTACGATCTCGAGCTCGATGAAACCGGGGACGGAAGTTACGACTCCGAAAAAGTAACGACGTGATACTTCGCAGGGCACCTCCGGGGGATCAGCGCAGCGCGAGCTCCACCACCCGGAGCTCGGACAGGAAGTCGCCCGTGGCCCGCGAGTAGGTGACGTACTGGATCCGCCCGTCCTGCTCGAGCTCCGGGTGCGACAGGACGTCGTAGACCCAGCCGGCGTCGTTCTCGGGCGGGAGCGCGTCGAAGGCGTGGAGCGAGGCCGACCAGGGCCCTTCCGGCCGGGGGG
>JAFGRB010000012.1 GCA_016935365.1 Deltaproteobacteria bacterium | reverse complement strand
CGTTCCAACTTGGGTTGCGGGCGTCAGCCCGCGCTATGAGTGACTAAGACCCAAAACAAGTGCAGCGCACTTGTTTTGGGTCTAGTACACCGTCACAGTGATTTCGATACCACACAGAGCGTTGCGCGCAGCCGAGCGGGGGCCCCCCAGTCGCGCGGAGGGCGGTTCGAAGCCCGAGCACGAATGGGGGTGCTCGGCGTTGCAGCAGCGCGTACGTATTTCTGTGAAAAGGTACTAGCAGGATGGTCTCGTATTCCGCCAGGCTGGCGGATGAGAGGTTGACTCAGCGGGCCTGCTGGGCGCGCACCGCGCCCGGGCCGAGCTTGAGCTTGTAGCTCTCGCTCTCGGTCTGGCCCACCGGGCTCGCGGGCGCGACGAAGATCTCGAGCCGCAGCCCGTCGGACTCGAGCACGCCCCCGCCGGCGCTGGGGCTCTGGAACGCACCCGTCGACGCGCAGCGGCCGTGCACGCACTCGACCGGCACGCAGCGGCCCAACTCGCAGACCTCGCCCTCGGCGCAGTCCTCCTGCTCGCAGTCCTCGGGCCAGCAGTAGCCGTCGGCGCAGCGCTGACCGGGCGGGCACACCACCCCGGCGCAGGCCGCCTCCACGCACGCGCCGTCGACGCACACGTAGCCCGCCGGGCAATCCTGGCCCGCGCAGGCGTCGGGGTAGCACTGCCCGCCCGCGCAGACCTCGCCCTCGGGGCAGGTAACGCCGACGCACAGCGCCTCGACGCACTCGTCGTCCACGCAGACCTCGCCGTAGCCCGGGCAAGTCTTGGTCTCGCAGTCGACCGGGTAGCAGCGGCCCGCGGCGCAGCGCTCGCCCTCCGGGCACTCCACGCCGACGCAGTCCGTCCCGATGCACTGCTCGTCGACACAGATCACGCCCACGCCGGGGCAGGATCGCGTCTGGCAGTCCTCGGCGTAGCAGCGGCCCTGGTAGCAGACCTCGCCCTCCAGGCACGGCACCTCCGGGCAGCCCGACCTGCACTGGCCGTCGATGCACAGCTCGTTGCCCGGACAATCCGTGTCCACGCGGCAGCCGCGCGCCGCGTCCTTGCAGCCCGCGCCCGCGAGCGCGGCCGCACAGACGACCAGCCACTTGCCAGCGTTCATCTCTTCCTCCCGCTCTCCGGCGCAGAGCGCTCGTAGTAGCCCTCGGCCCAGGCAGACACCCGCCGGCTCCAGCCCGCATCCAGCGCCGGCGCCCGCTCGAACTCCACGTAGACCGTCTCGCCCTGCTCGAGCACCAGGTAGCTGTCGTCCGACTCGACGATCCGCGAGAGCTCCCGCGAGGCGAAGATCGGCGCGAGCTCGTGCCTTCGGACTCGAGTGCCCAGGCTGTCCTCGACCACCAGGCGCAGCCGGTCGATGTAGCTCGTCTCGGGCTCGAGCTCGACGATCTTGGCCCGCACCCGCTCGGAGCAGTCCAGGTGCTCGAGCTGCCGGAGCTGGGCCTGCTCGGACGCGCGGCCATCGAGCTCGTACAGGATGGTCGTGTCCCGCACGTAGTCGAGGCCGTCGAAGGAGTAGAAGTACGGGCAGGCTGCGCTGCAATGATCAATGTCAGTGCATCTCGCACTCGAGACCTGCACGACCCGCGTGCCGTCGCACTCGATCTCCACGCAGTCATAGTCCCAACAGACACACTGCAAACCCGAGACTCCGCATTCCGGGTTGCCCGTCTTCCGCCAGCCGGTCCAGTCGCAGGCGATGGCCGGCGTCCGATCCCCGCAGGCCCAGCCCGTCCCGCTCCAGACCAGGACCTGCCCGGGCTGGCAGCCCGCGTCGGCCAGGTCCTCGGGCCGGACCGTGCCGTCCGCGATCTCCTCGCTCTCCACGCTCTCGCCCAGGGCGCTCGCGATCACGTTGCCGGCCGAGATCGAGATCCCGCTGCCCGCCGTGTAGCTCGCGTGCGCGGCCAGGCCGGCGTACGGCGCGCTGCCCAGCCGGATCCGCGCGCCCTCGGCGCCGGCTCCGACCCGCAGGCCAAGCCACAGCGCCTCGTGATCGCGGAAGAGCGCCAGGTCGAGCCGGGTCTCGGCGCCCAGGTAGACCGCGAACAGCCCGCTTGCGACCGTGATCGACTGGGTCTCGCTCCACAGCGCCTCGCCCCCGCTCTCGGCCGCGTACAGGGCCAGGTGCAGCTCGACCGGGCCTTCGAGCGGCGCTCCGCTCGCGTCGGTGAGCACGCCCTGGATCGGGATCAGCTCGGGCGCGCCGGCCAGCGCCTCGCCCGAGCCCAGCGCGGCTGCGATCGCGACTGCAGAGCACAACATGCTCGATCTCTTCATCCCGTCTCCTCTCAGCGATAGCCGGTCCAGCGCTTGTCCAGCGCATACAAGTGATCCTCCCACGGAGAGGGCTGCTTGCCGTGGGGGTTCCGGGTCGCGTTGGTGAACACGTAGAGGTCGCCGGTGAAGCGCGCGATCTCGCCCACCCCGCCGCCCTTGGTCAGCACCACGTACTCCTCGCGGTAGTCGCCGACCACGTCGGCGACGTAGACGTGCTTCTGGCCCGTCAGCGGAACGCCCCCGGTCCGGGCCTGTCCGTCGCCTTCCCAGTAGATGGGGTGGTTGCGGTTGTCCTCGCCGAGCACCTCGCCACGCGCGCCGTAGAGCCGGTACTCCCAGTCCCGCTCCGGGTGGGGATCGCAGGCCCGGTCCATGGAGAACTTGACGAAGCACTCCAGGCCGGCGCTGCTGCCGTCCAGCTCGGCCACCCAGCCCGCGTGCCCGTGGTACAGGCCGCCGCCGCAGCCGCCGTAGGGCTCGGACCACAGGATCTGGCCGTTCGAGCGCACCAGGGCGGCCGAGACGTTCTCGCCGCCGTCCTGCTCCACGGCGTAGAGAATCTCGAGCCCGGCCAGGTCGGGCCGTACGTCCGCCGGCCAGGTCACGTCCGGATGGCGGAAGTCGCGCTCCCACAGCAGCCTGCCGAAGGAGTCGAGGCAGTAGCCGCCGTGCAGCACCTCGTCGTCTCCGTCGCCGTCCAGATCGGCCGAGCGGATCATGTGGGACCCGCCGTGGTTCTGCCCGCCCGGGCGATGGAACGCCCAGAACCGATTGAGCTCGGACCCGAGGGCGATGGTCCAGTTCTCCTCGCGGGGGTAGATCCCGCTCTGGACGATCGCGTGCGGCCGGCCGCCGAAGGATGCCACGGTCAGGTAGACCCGGTTGCCGCCCTCGCTCAGCGGGTATTCGTGCTCGATCGGCGCGGAGGCGTGCAGGCCCCGGCAGCTCGCGCCGTCCGCGACCACGGCGCGCAGCCGGTCCTGGGCCTGGTCGGCCACCAGCCCGATCAGCTCCTCCCGGCCGTCGCCGTCCAGGTCCCACAGCGTCCACGGGAACTCGCCCGCCCAGCGCAGGCCCGTGTCGTAGTGGCCGCAGACCAGCCTGCCGTCGTCCAGGTAGACCAGCACGTGGACCGGCTCGGCCACGATGTTGTCGGGCGGATCCGGCGGCGGATCGATCGCCGCCCGGGCGACGAGCAGCAGATAGTCCGGCTGGCCGTTGCCGTTCACGTCGCCCACCTTGATGTCGCCGCTGTCGTAGTGCCAGGTCCGGGGCGCGAACACGTCGCTCCAGTGCAGCACCTGGCCGTCGTCCTGCGGGCCGGCGGTCACGCTGATCGCGTGCGAGCTCGGCCCCTCGACGCCCGAGCGGTCCACCAGCCGGACCGTGTAGGCGTAGAGGCCGCCGTCGACGACGTCCTCGTCGAGGAAGTTCGTCTGGTCCTGCACGGGCGTGTCGCTGCGCCGCAGCGCGGGACCGCCGTTGTCCGACCGGTAGACGTGGTAGCCGCAGTCGGCGCACGCGCTCACCATGCGCCAGCCCACCAGCACCCGCCCGCTGCCCTTGGGCACGGCGAAGAGATACGCCGGCGCGGGGTAGCGCTCGGCGCAGGGCGCGCACGCGCCGCCGCAGTCCACGTCCTCCTCCCCGCAGTCGCGCTGCCCGTTCTCGCAGTGCCCGGTGCAGGGGTCGAGGTCGGGCCCGGGCCCGCCGTCGTCGCCGTCGGCGTCCGGCCCGGAGTCGTCGCCGCCCCCGGCGTCCGGCTCGAAGCCGTCCGCGCCGTCCTCCCCGCCGTCATCCGCTGCGCTGCCGCCGTCGTCTCCGGGCGCTCCGGCCCCGTCCGCATCGGCGGCTGAATCTCGCGCTCCGCCGTCGTCCGTCCCGGCCGTGTCCGCGCCGCAGCCCGCTGCGAGCAACGCCCACAGACAAGCACTTGCCAGAGCACCCCGCGTCCTCATGTCTTCCCCTCAAGCCGCTTTCACAGACACACGCCCCAGGTCTCCGGGCAGCCGCTCAGGGAGATGCAGATCTCTCCGTCCTCGCAGCCGGTGCCCTCGGGCTGGATGCAGATCTTCTTGCAGGTGCCGACGCACAGCAGCCCGTGGTCGCAGGAGTTGAGGTAGGTGCACTCCTCGTCCTCCTGGATTCCCTCGGACGGGTAGCAGCGGTAGTTCTCGCAGCCCTCGGCGATGTCGATCGGGATGCAGACCCTGTCCGCCGGGCACTCTGCGCTCATGTTGGTGATCTCGCAGAGCTCGAAGGTCAGGCACAGCCCCCAGCGCTCGACCCCCTCGATGCCCAGGCAGATGTCGAAGGGGTCGCAGCCCGTGTCGGCATCGTAGTCGCACACCCGCATGCAGGTGCTCGGGCCGCCGGAGCTGGCGCACATGTGACCCTCGATGCACGATCCGAGGTCCTGGCCGCACTCCTCTCCCGGGCCGAGCTCGCCCTCCTCCACGCACTGCGAGAACCGGCCCGCGATCGGCATGCACTTCTCCCCTTCCGGGCACTCGGTGTTCTCGATGGGGTCGGTGCACAGGGCGCTGCCCTGGCGATCGGGGACGCAGTAGCAGACACCGCTCACGTCGTAATCGAAGTGTCCCTCGGGGCAGGAGCGCTCGTCGCCGCACTCGGCCGCGCAGAAGCTGGCCCCGCACTTGTCGAAAGCGCAGTCCGGGTTCCACTGCGCCGGAAGCTGGGTGCACTCGAGAGCGTGCCCGCTCGGGCAGTAGCCGTTGCCGCCGTCGGCCGCGAAGCCCAGGCAGGCCAGGCCCTCGTCGCAGTATTGCGCGTCGGCGTTCACGTTGCCGAAGGGGCAGGGCTCGCCCGCCTGGGCGATCCCGTAGCAGTCCGAGAGCGCGAAGCAGTACTTCTTGCCGGACGGCATCCTGTGGCAGCAGTTGCCCTCTCCGCAGTCGGCGTCGACGCTGCACTCGCGGGAGCAGATGGGCGGCAGGTGGCCGACCAGGCAGACGGGCCACTGCTGGCTGCAGTCCTGGTCGCCGTGGGGGCACGGCGCTCCGGGCGGCCCCTCGGGCTCTGCGCAGCGGCAGGTGATCTCGTCGCAGACCGTGCCCCCGCTGCAGGTGTCCGGGCAGGCGGCGCCGCAGCCGTCGCTGCCGCAGCACCTGCCCTCGCAGTCCGGCACGCAGCCCTGCTCGCACTGGCCCTCCTGGTTGCAGGTCCGGCCGTCGGGGCAGGTCCCGCACGACTCCCCGCAGACGGGATCGAGCCCGCACTCGAGGCCCTCGCAGTCCGGCACGCAATCGGGGTTCGAGCTGCTGCAGCCCGACAGCCCGAAAGACAGCGCCAGACAGGCGAGCCCGAGCGGCATCCTCTTCGCCGACAGCGACAAGCTAGACAGCATCACCTTCTCCTCGTCATGATCGCCCTGGACCGAAAGGGCGGGCGTGAAGCCCGCCCCTATATAGATCAAGCATGTACCCTCCCGTCACCGATCGTGCAGCGCCGAACGGACGGGAATGAACAGCCTTCGAAGTGCAGGGGAGGGCTTGATGCCCTCCCGCCGTCAATCGTGCAGATCCGAGCAAGACAGCCCCTCCACCGGCGCGCAGTTCTGGCCGATCAGGCACAGCCCATCGACGCAGTAGATGGGCTGATCGCACTCGTTACCGCCGTAGGAGCAGGGCCGGCGGGTGATCGTGCACTGCATGGTGAGCTCGTTGCAGGAGTCCCCGGGACACTGCTCGTCGGCGTTGCACAGGCAGAAGCCCACCTCGTCACCCTCGTTGATGTGGCACTGCTCCGACTCGCAATCCCCGGGGGAGCGGCAGGAGCCGCCGGGCGCGACCAGGATCAGGTTGCAGGAGTAGCCGTGGGGACAGGGCTGGTTCTGGCTGCAGTCCACGCCGCAGAACGGCTCCAGGCTCGGGTCGTTGTCGGTCAGGATGCAGAAGTTGGGCCCCCGCCCGCACTGGTAGGGATCCGCCACCGAGCCCGAGGTGCACGGGCTGCAGTAAGGCCCCCGCTGGTCGTCCTCGCAGGTCTGCGACGCCCCGTCGCACAGCTGGCCGTAGTCGCAGTGGCTGTCCTCGGTGCAGCGATTCCGGCTGCACTGGCCGTCGATGCAGACCTGCCCGAGCTCGCAGTCCCCGCTCGTGCGGCAGCCCTCGATGCAGCCGAAGTAGATCTCGGAGCAGACATAGCCCAGCGGGCACTGCTCGTCCTTGGTGCACTGGTAGTCCGGGATGCAATGGCCCGTCGTCGTGTCGCAGTACATGCCCTCCGGGCAGTCCAGGTTCGTGTCGCAGCTCATGCGCTTCCGGCAGGTCCCGTCCGGAGCGCAGTACTCGTCCACCTCGCAGACCTCGTCGATCGCGCACAGGCAAAGCCCGGTTTGCGGATCGCAGCGGAAGCCCGGATCGCAGTCCTCGTCCGAGGTGCAGTAGCCCCGGAAGCGCTCCTCCTCCTCACAGCTTCCGACCAGGGCCGCCAGGATCAGCAGCGTGCCGAGGAAGCGCAACCTTCGATGCAGCGTATGCGTGTTCAAAACCCACCCTCGCTAACGAGCGGTACAGACCGTGTAGTTGACGGTATAGCTCGTCCAGTAGCTGGAGCCGAGCTGCGAGTAGCTGAAGTGATCGAAATCGAACCGCGGGGAGTCGGAGGTGAAGATGATCAGGAACATGGGCACGTCCAGCGGCAGCAGGTCGATGATGGCGTCCGGCAGCGCGACCGATCTCGCGTCGCCCGGCAGCGCCATCCGCCACATCGTGCTCGGAGGCATCGTGGCGGTCTGGAGCACCAGGTAGATCAGCTCCGGCTGCGGCCCTTCGACGGACCAGGCGATCGGCCCGTCGCCGAGCGCCCCGCCCCACTCGGGGCCCGTGAGCTCGGCGTAGCCGAGGAAGGGCCCCAGGGTCACCCCGTCCCGCACGTCGCCTTCCGGGCGCCGGAAGGTGTAGGAGGTCGGGTAGCCCTCCTCCGAGGAAACCTCTCCGACGAAGACGAAGCTGTCGCTCGTGGCGGCCGGCAGCCTCTCGAGCACGAGGTCCCCCTCGCCCAAGGCCTGGGAGAGGTGGATGTAACCTTCCTGGCCGAGATCCATGTGCGCGTAAGCCCCGAAGACCGTCCCGGCCGGCGGATCCTGGAAGTGGACCGCCGCGGTCTGATCCAGGTAGGTCCCCAGGACGAGGTCCAGACCCGTGATCGGCTCGCCCTCGACGTTCGCCTCCACGCCCCGCCGCAGGCCCATCAGCGCCGTGGTGAAGGTCTCGGCGGCGCTGTCATAGGCGCCGAAGAGGGAGTAGAGAGCGTAGTTGCCGAAGCAGATCATGCCGCTGTATTCCCCGCCCTCCTCCTCGACCACCAGGCCGCCCGGGGTCGGTGCGAAAGGCGGCAGCGCGTAGATGTCCTTCGCGGCCACGTTCACCAGCGCCAGCAAGCTGATGTCCGGCCCGGAGGGCAGGCCGGGCAGGTCCTTGAAGCCGAAGACCTGGCCCTCGAGAATCGCCACGCGCTCGCAGCCCGGCTGATTTCCCATCGAGGGCACGGCGTTGTTGGGGAAGAGGTAGACGGTCAGGTTGGTCGCGTCGAGGTCGGCCACCGTCATCGCCTCGTAGCCCTCCTTGCCGATGGTCACCGTCACCGCCCGGACCAGGTCGGGGCTCGACAGAGTGAGCTGGCCCCTGTCGTCCGTCAGGCCCGACAGCGGAGGATCCTCGATGATCACCGTGGCCTCCGGGATCGGCGCGCCGAAGTTGTCCGTCTGGCCGTCGAGGGCGGTCACGTTGAACGAGCCCTGGACCGGCCCCCCGGAGGCGCCGCCCATGTCGCAGGTCGGATCGAAATAGGCGAAGCCCGCCGGCAGCACGACACTCTCCGCCGCCAGCTCGATCCGGACGTCGACCTCGCCGGGGTTGCCGCGCGGCGTCCTCGCGCTCAGGACCGCCGGGGAGAGGACCTCGACCTCGGCAGCCTCGCGATCCCCGAACCACAGCTGCACCCCGGGCTCGAAGCCGGCGCCGTAGCAGGTGACCAGGGTCCCGCCGGCCATCGCGCCCACGTCGGGGTGCACCCGGACCAGCGACAGCCCGGCGGTGTAGACGAAGCCGCCCGGCAGCGTGCCGCTGCTGTCGGCGTCCACGGCGATCACGTCGGCCTGGCCCGGCGCGCCCGGAGGCGTGACGCCGGTCGCGGCCGTGTCCGACAGGATCTCGACTTGCTCCGCGGCCAGACCGCCGATGAGGATCTCCATCTCGGCGTGGAATCCGGAGCCGGAGAGCGAGAAGGCCGTGCCGCCCGAGACCGGGCCCGTGCCCGGCTCGATCGACTCGACCTGCAATGCCTGGTAGTAGCGGAACCCATCCTCGAGCGTGAGCTCGTCCGCCGCCCGCCTGACCGTCACCGAGCACGGGCCCGGCTGGCCGGCAGGCGTCGTGACCGCCAGCATCTGGCTGTCGGCCGCGAAGAAGCTCGTCCCGGGCTGGGTGCCGAACAGGACCTCCACCACGCCCGTATCCAGGCCGTCGCCGACCACGACGACCGTCTGCCCGCCCGCCGCCGGCCCGGCGGCCGGGGAGACGGTGATCAGGCGGAAGATGCCGGTGGGATCCGTCACGTACACGAAGCCGCCCGGCAAGGTCGTGCTGTCGATGGGGCCGGCGGCGATCACGTCCACGACGCCGGAGCCGGGCGGGGTGTCGGCGATCATGCGATCGGGCGCCGGATAGGATGGACTCACGGCCGGCGTGCCGCCGAAGAGGAGCTGGACCGACTCGTCGAAGCCCGCGCCCTGGGCCACCACGCGGGTCCCGCCTTCCTCGGGGCCGGCGGGCGGGAAGAGCGCGTCGATGTCGGGCAGCGCGTGGATCGTCACCGCCCGGAAGAGCAGGGCCCTGCCGTTGCGGTTGATGACCTCGATGTCGGCCGGGCCCGGCGGGGCCTGCGGAGAGACGGCCTGCAAGCCCGCGCTGTCCGTGACCACGACCGCGCTCGCGGGCCGGCCCGCGACCAGGACCGAGCTGTCCTCCGTGAAGCCCCCGCCCTCGACGCGGAATGCCGTTCCGCCGCGGGCCGAGAAGGCTTCCGGCTCGACCGACCTGGCCGTCACCGGCTCGTAGTAGACGAAGGCGTCCTCGAGCGTCGCGCGGCCGTTGGGGTTCGAGACCGTCACGTCGACCGGGCCCGCGACGCCGGCCGGCACGCGCACCCCGATCATGTCGTCGCGGATCACCTCGATGTCGAGGGCCGGGTTGTCCCCGAAGACCACGTCGGTATCGTCCTCCGCGCTCCACGGCGCGCCGGCGAATCCGCGGACGAAGCCGGACCCGACGAAGTTCACCCAGGTCCCGCCCTCGACCGGACCGCGGGACGGAAGCACCGAATGGAGCACGAGCTCGACTCTCTCCTCGTCCCCGGCGTCCGCATCCACGGCGTCCGAGCCGTCCGCGCCGGCGTCGCCGTCGGAGACGGTGGCCGCGTCGGCATCCGTACCGGCGTCGGGCCGGCTCGTCCCCCCGTCACAGGCGGCCAGCCAGAGGCCCCAGGCCAGGAAGCACACGATCGCGCATCGCATACGCATGTCCATCTCCTCCGCGTCTCTCAGCGCGGGCTGAGCTCCACGTGCATCTCGTACTGGTTCGCCGTCTGCGGTCCGCCGTAGACGCGCAGGAAGAAGCGGGTCCCCGGATCGTCGTCGACCGACACGACCTCGCCGTCTCCCCCGGTGGCCGAGCGCATCACGATCGTCTGCGCATCGCCGCCGACGAGATCGAGGTCCAGGTCCCCTTCCATGGCCGGGTACTCGATCCGAGCCTCCAGCCGCCGGTCCAGCGGCCTGTCCAGCACGTACCAGTCCTCGTCGTGCGGACAGATCATCAGGCCGCGCAGGGATCCCGAGACGATCGGCGCAGCCTCGTACGCCGAGTCGTTCGGCTCCATCTCGTCATCGTCGCAGGGGACGCCCCTCGAGATCGCAAGCTCGATGTCGTAGGAGGCCCGGGCATCCTCGGTCCAGACGCGGATCGAGTAGGCGCCGTCTTGACAGACGGTGTGGTCGATGAGCATCGAGCCCGCCTGCAGGAGATCGTCGCACGCCGGGTCGTACAGCTCCACGTGGAAGTGCTCCGAGGCCAGGAAGTCCATCTCGACGACCAGCTTCAGGCGGTCTCCGCGGGCCAGCTCCACGGAGAACCAGTCCTCGTCCTCCGGGCAGAGCGTGAGGGCGAGCGTGCGGCCCTGCTCCAGCGGCGAGGCCGAAGAAGGATCCCCGTTCGGCTCCAGGCGGTCGTCCTGGCAGTCCGCCGGGATGCACTCGCCCGAGGGCACGTCGCACAGGGTGCCCTCCGGGCAATCGTCGTGAGACAGACAACCCGCCGGCTCGACCGTGCACTGGTGGGTCTGGGGGTTGCACACCTCGCCGAAGGGGCAATCCCGGTCCGTCCGGCAGGTGTTCTCCCCCTCGCAGTAATGCGTCTCCGGGTTGCAGCGCAGCCCGATGCCGCAATGCTCGTCCAGGTAGCACTCCACGCACAGCCCTCTCTCCTCGTCGCAGACCAGGCCGAAGCCGCACACGGCCTCCTGGGTCTCCGGCGTGCACGCCCGCTCGCAGCGGTTGAGGGCCGTGTTGCAGACCTCGCCCTCGGCGCAGTCCACGTCCCGATCGCAACCGAAGTCCGTGACGCAGACGAGGTTGATCGGATCGCAGCGTTCGCCGTCGAGGCAATCATCGTCCTCCAGGCAGGGCATGATCTCGGAAGCCGCCTTGCAGAAGCCCTGCACGCAGAACGAGCCCAGCGAGCAATCCTCGTTGAGCCGGCACTCGTCCCCCATGTCCGGCCTGCGAACGCACAGCTGATCCAGGGGGTTGCAGATCTCGGTGCTCAGGCAGTCGCTGTTGAGCAGGCACGCGCTGCAGATCCCGGACATGCAGGCCAGACCGCCCGGACAGTCCAGCCGCGAGCTGCAGGTCAGCGGCTGGGAGCCGCCGTCGGTCTGGCTTTCCTCCTGACCGCTGCAGCCGAACGCAAGCGCGGCGGCCAGGCAGAGGCTCGCCACTCGGGCACCCAAAGGAAGATCCATCTCAGTCACTCCGTTTCCGTCGTCGAGAGTCCGCTGTGCACACGGGCCATGCGATCGTCACCCGATCGTCACTCCAGCTGATCCACTTCGCTGACCGTCCCTTCCGGCCAGAGCACCTCGGCCGCGGTCCAGGTCTGGCCCTGGGTCTCGAGCGCCCTCGAGATCTCCGCGCCGAGCAGTCCGTTGACGTACACCCGCATCGTGGCGGCGGCGGGCTCCTGGCCGGAGGGCGTGTGCGACGAGAAGTAGTGCACGACCAGACGCATCACGCCGTCGACCGGCTCTCCGTAAGCGATGATCTCGGGTCCGAAGCCCATCAGGTCGTCCCGCTTCAGCCAGGGATCGTCCTCGGTCTCGCCCTCGGTCCCCCAGTCCGGGGCCGGGTTGCTGTACGAGCAGTCCAGTGGGCCGCCGAGCGTCCCGCCCGGGGCGAGCAGGTGCAGGTCCAGATCGGCGAGCGGCGAGTCCCAAACGAGCTCGATGAGGAGCCTCTCCGCCGGGACCGCCGTGACGACCGCCCGATCCGGAAGCAGGCACGCGCAGCCCTGGCTGTCGGTCACGGCGAGCTCGACCTCGTAGACGCCGACCAGGTCCGGCGTCAGCGAGGCTTGCTCCAGCTCCGCATCCGCCAGGAGCGAGTTGCTGCCCTCCGGCTTGTTGACCAGGGTCCAGGCGAAGGACAGCGGCAGGTCCTCGTCCGGATCGGAGCTCGCGCTGCCGTCCAGCGCGGCCGTCTCCATGGCGCCCACGTCGAGATCCGGACCGGCGTCGGCCACCGGGCAGCGGTTGAGCCCGGCCCGGAGGGTGACCGCGATCTCGGGCTGGAAGGGGTCGTTGGAACGGACGAAGAGGTAGCTCTCGACGGGCTCCGGGCTGTCGGGCCCCGGGCGGTAGGCGAGCCGGAGCGGGATGTCGACGCCCCTCGGCAAGGTGGCCGGCGTCTGCGTCGAAGACAGGATCTCGAAGTCGGGATGGGTCTCGGGCGCCAGGGCGATCTCGGTCACGACGAGCTCGCCCAGACCCACACTGCGGATGAGCACGCTCTCGACGCCCACCGCGCCGACGTGGACCCGGCCGAAGTCGACCACGAGCGGTGTGACGTCGATGCTCCCCAGGCGGTATCCCCAGCCGCCCACGATCACCTCCGCGCGCGGATGGTCGGCGTCGTTGCCCTCGATCACCAGCCGGCTCTCGTAGCGCTGCTCTCCTTTGGGCCGGAACTCCACCGTCAGCAAGCCCTTGTCGGACGGAGAGATCTTCGCGTCGAGCTCGGGCACGCTGAAGACCCCGTCCGGGTCCTCCTCGAAGGTCGGCTCGGCCAGGCGCAGGTCGCCCTTGCCCGGGTTCTGGATCTCGATGCTGCGCGACGCTGCGCCGCCGATCGGCACCGCCCCGAACTCGATCCGCGTAGCGCCCAGGTCCATCGTGGGAGCGGACTCCACCAGAGACACGTCCTCGCAAGCCGCCGCCATCCAGGCGGCGATCGCCGCGATCGTCACAATCCAGCGCATCGGTACCTCGTCAAAATGCGATCGGTTCTCGTTGCAGCCACGCGGACGCCCATTTCGCAAGCGATCGAGCCGCAGCATCACAGGTTCTCCTCGGGGATGTAGCCCACCTCGACGATGGCCCCGAACGGCGGCACGGCCGCCCCGAAGAAGCGGATGCTGTTCGTCTCCTGCTCGTACGCCCAGCCGTCGGGCAAGGACTGCCGCAGCACGCAGGTGTGCCCGTAGACCTCGCTGTCCTCGTTCACGCAGTCGTCGTATCGGATCTCGCACAGCCCCTCGTCCATCTCCTCCGAGGCGCAGCTCGTCTTGAACCACACGCTGATGCTGTCCGGCGCCGCCAGGCTCGAGAGGGCGAAGGTGCGCCTCATCCCCGCCGCCGAGAAGCCCAGCTGGTCGAGGCTGACGCCGAAGTCCTCGTCGCAGATGCTCAGCACCAGACCGCCCGAGCGCTCGGACAGCTCGGCGTAGCGCGTGCCGGGCCGCACGTTCCTCTCCCGGCACCAGTCCGGCACCTCGGGCACGTCGCCCACCACGGCCGCGGTCGTGACCATGCCGTCGTTGCCGATGCCCTTGAGCTGCTCGAAGCGCCGGAGGTAGTACGTCACCTCGCCGGTCGAGCAGTCGTCCTCGTCCGAGACGAAGATGATGAACAGGAAGGCATCGTCCCGCAAGAAGCCCGCATTCGTCCCCGTGATCATCGGCTCGGTCAGCGCCATCAGGGCCGCGGCCAGGCCCTGCTCGTTGCCCGTCCCCCCGACCCCGACGTTCACGTTGTCGGCGAAGACCTCTTTGGAGTCCGGCGTATCGGGCGTGATGATCGGGATCTCGCCCAGCAGCCTGCCCATGTGGCCCGGGCTGTAGACGTCGGTGGAGGTCACCCCGATGTGGTAGTCCGCCCCGGTGGACTCGAGGTACCGGTAGAACTCGCCGAAGTTGGCCGCCAGGGCGCGCTGCTCCTCGACCATCGAGTCGGAGTTGTCCACCACCCACAGCACGTCGACCTGCGGCACCGAGACCTGGCGGAAGACATCCAGCCGCTGCCCGGGCGGCGTGCGGACGCGGAACCTCGGGTCCTCGCAAGCCCCCCAGACGAGCCCGGCCGCCACCAGGACCACCCAGACGCGGAGGAATCGGATCTGTCCGAAATCGCTCATCTTGCACACGCTCCCTCGGAAGCGACACGAAAGCCAGTTCGATTGGACTTACAATCTTTTATCATGCCATGGCCATTCTGCCCAAGTCAACCAGACCTTGTCCGCGGCGACCCGGAAACGCTAGACTCACAGCGACGCGGGAGGATATCCCCCATGAGACCGCCTCTCTTCTTGCTGGCCGCAGTCGCGTTTTTCTGCCCGAGCACGCCCGCCGCGGGCGGCGAGGATCCGATCGAGATGATCCGGGCGGAGGTCGAGCGGATCGACCGCGCCGAGTTCGCGAAGCAGGTGCTCGTCAAGCAGAAGGGCGCCTGGGTGGCGGCGAGCGAGTCGGCGCGCGACGGGCTCGAGCCTCCCGTAGAGCGGGCCGAGATCTACCGGGACGGCAAGCGGCGCATCCGCAAGGCGGTCTACGAGATCGAGCAGCGGGGCAGCTACCGGGTGGAGGAGTACTTCTGGCGCACGGGCAAGCTGTTTTTCTTCTTCGCCAAGGACGTCCGGGGCGGCACGGGCGACGGCTTCGAGGTGCGGCTCTACTACGACCGGGGCCGGCTGGTGCGCAGCCTGGCCCAGGTCGACCTCCGGGACTATCGGGGGCGCCCCCACCGCATCGAGCGGGGGCGCCTGGCGCAGCCGGACGATCTCGGCGCCCACCGGACCGCGGAAGCGCTGCGGCGCGAGCTGGGGCTGGAATGAGCCGAGCGGACCCCACGCGCCGCGCCGCGCCCGGCCGGCTGCGCCCGACAGCCCGGGGCGGCATCCGGATCGGCGCCCCGCGCCGGGCCCTGCCCACCTCCCTGCACCTGGTCTTCCTGCTCCTGGTGGCGGCCTGCGCGGCCCTCGTCTTGGGGGAGCGCGCCGGCGCGCTGCCCGACGCTTTCGCGCCCGCGCTGGCCTTTCCGATGAGCTTCGTGGCCGTGTTCTCGCTCTGCGGGCTGGCCGTCAACCTGGCGAGCGCGGAGATCGTCGAGCGGAGCCAGGGCGAGCTGCACGTCTCCCTGCGCGTCCTGGGCCTGGCCGTCTCCGCGCGCCGCGTGGCGCCCGGGGAGGTGCGGGCCATCCGGCTGCTGGACGCGCCGAGCTGGAGGCGGCCGAGCCCGCAGGCCTACCTGTCCCTGTTCGGGCTGGGCGGATTTCGGTTGAGCCTCTCGACCGGCGCGGCCGAGATCCAGCTCGGCCGCATGCTCGCAGACGCCGAGGCGCAGGAGCTGGAGAGGCACCTGCGCGCCATGCTCGAGAGCGGAGAAGCGCCCGGGCGCGGATGATGCACGCCCCTGCACCGATCCGCACGCAAGACGCGATTGTGCACGTGGGCGTG
>JAFGRB010000123.1 GCA_016935365.1 Deltaproteobacteria bacterium | reverse complement strand
GACCACGACGGTGAGGATTGGACACTGACGGACGGCGAGTCGCTGGCGGGCCGGCACGAGAACATCGGGGTCTTCACCATTCCGGCCGGCGTGACGGTGCGGGTCGAGCCGTTCGATGGCGCGGCCTACGGAGCCCTGGAGGTGCTTGCGGCCGAGATCCACATTCTCGGGACCCTTGACGGCGACGGAGCTGGTTATCCAGGCGGTACGACATCGGGAGGGGGCCTGGGCATGGGTCCAGGCGCAGGAGACAACGGAGGTTGGACAGGCTGCGGTGGCGGATATGGCGGCCTGGGTGGGCGATCTTACGACCAGACCGAATGCATCGGGCAGACCTATGGTCTGGCCGGACTGGAGAGCGATCCCTGGTCGTCGGATGACATCGCGATGGGCTCTGGAGGTGGAAGCGGCCACTCCGGCTGGGAGGCCGCAGGCGGCGCGGGTGGGGCCAAGGTATTCCTCCAGGCGCCGGCGATCGCGATTTCGGGCGAAGTGCGGGCGAACGGCGGGGACCACACAATGTACAGTGGGGGAGGCTCTGGCGGCGGCGTTTTGCTTCTCGGCGGCTCGGTCGTCGTCAGCGGCACGTTGCAGGTGAACGGCGGGAATGGTCAGAACGACAGCGGGACCTTCTACAGCGGCGGCGGCGGCGGCGGCCGCATCAAGGTCTACGGTGCGAGCCTCGACCTCGGTTCTGCTACCGTGGGCATCGCCGGGGGCGCCGGCGTCGCGCCGGGTGGCGAGGCGGGAACCTTCTCATCAGGGATCTATTGAGATATCGGGCCGGGTCTGCACCGGTATATTCAGGGCTCCGCCCGGCTGCGGAACGAGAGCGCCACCAGGTAGAGCTCGCGCGAGCCCTTGCGGGTCGCCTCGGGCCGCACGCGGCGCAGCTTGCCGAAGCGCTGCGCGATCTCCTGCGCCAGGGCGTCGAGATCCGGCCCGTCGAAGACCTTGGCGGCGAAGCTGCCTCCCTCGCGGAGCAGCGCGCAAGCTGCGTCGAGCGCCAGGCGCGCGAGCTCGACGCTGCGGGCGTGATCGGCGAAGCCCACGCCGGAGGTCTCGGGGGCCATGTCCGAGAGCACGGTGTCGGCCGGCCCGCCGAGCGCCCTTCGCAGCCGCTCGAGGCTGTCGGCGGCGGCGATGTCGGCCTGCAGGATCTCGACCTGGGCTGCGTCCAGCGGCTCGATCGCGAGCTTGTCGATGCCCACCGCCCGGCCGCGCCGGCCGACGCGCCGGGCCGCGACCTGGAGCCAGCCGCCGGGCGCGCAGCCCAGGTCCACGACGCGCGCGCCCGGGCGGAGCAGCCCGAAGCGCCGGTCCAGCTCGATGAGCTTGTACGCGGCGCGGGAGCGGAAGCCGCTCTGCTTGGCGCGCCGGTACCAGCTGTCTTTCCGGTCGTAGGCCAAGCTCAGAGCACCTGATCGCAGAAGCGCTCGATGCTCTCGGCGGCGCGCTCCCGGTCGAAGTCCAGGGTGACGAGGTGGGCCGAGCGGGGCAGGGTGCGCTGCCAGACCGTGTCCGCGCCCAGGCGGGCCGCCATGGCCCGCGCGCCCCAGGCGAGCACGGTGTCGTCGCGCGCGCCGTGGAGGACGAGGCACGGGCAGCGGACCCGGTCGAGCTGGCGGCGGATGCGCCGCATGGTGGCCAGCAGCTTGCGCCCCGAGCGCATGGGCAACACGTCGTAGGCGGGGTTGCGGCCCTTCCAGGCCGGATCGCAGACCTCGGTCTGCGCGCCGAGCTTGGGGAAGTAGGGCTTGATCCAGAGCATGGGGGTGTAGTTGTAGAGCAGCAGCAGCAGCCCGAGCTTGCCGCTGAGCCGGTACGGCGCGCCCATCAGCACCAGGGCCGAGACCTGCTCCGGCCTGCGGATCGCGAGCTCGATCGCCAGCAGGCTGCCCAGCGACAGACCGGCCACCGCGATGCGATCGCAGCTCGCGGCGAGCTCGTCGAGCCCGCGCTCGGCCGATGCGTACCAGTCGGCGGGCCCGGTGCGCTGCAGGTCCTGCGGGCGGAGCCCGTGGCCGGCGAGCAGGGGGGCGGTCACGCTCAGGCCGCGGGCGTGGAGCCGCTCGCCCAGCGCGCGCATCTCGAAGGGCGTGCCGGTGAAGCCGTGCAGCAGCAGCACGCCCTGGCGCCGACCGGCGAGCTGGAAGGGGCGCGTGTCGAGAGCGGGTTCCATCGAGATCGGCTCGCCGGCGCAGCTACTGCAGGGAGAAGAAGAGGAAGACCACCCCCGCACCGATGAGCAGGCCGACGAGCAGCAGGCCGAGCCCCCAGAGCAGCCTGCGGCCGGCGGGCTCGAACGGCTCCAGGGGGATGGGTCCCGACGGCGGGGCGGGCTCGAGCCGCAGCACCTGATAGGGCCCGGGCTTGTAGCGGACCTGCGCCTCGGCGTCCTCGAAATCCTCGAGCTTGTCGATCTCGTAGATCTCGCGGACGAAGGCGCGGATGGCCTCGGGAGAGTCCGCCTGGATCGAGGAGAACTCCACGCCCATGCCGCGCTGCTCTGCGCCGACATCGTCGGCCACGCGGACCACCGTGCCGATGAGCTGCAACGGCGCGTCGCCGAGCTCGGGCGGCAGGTGGACCTTGATGCGGATCTCGGTCCCCACCGGCGGGGGGGCGAAGTTGCGGATGAAGATGCCCTCCGGAGAGATGTTCGAGCTGAGGTTGATGAACTCGCTGTCCGCGACCTGGTAGTGCACGACGGCCTCGAGCGGGACGCGCTGCGAGCGCCTGCGCTCGGGACCGCCGGAATGCTGGCTCTCGTCCCCGCTCACCCCTCGCTCTCCTCTCCTTCCAGCCGGTAGTGATACGTCGTGCCCTGGCTGTCCGCGTCCTGCCGGGACTCCACCCGGTCGGGCGCGAAGCGGCTCTTCGGGTAGACCTCGCTGACGAAGTACTCGATGATCGGGAGCGAGTTGGCGAAGACGGACATGAACTCGATGCCCATGCCCCGCTTGTGGGGGTCGGGGTCCTCGTTGGTCCAGGCCACCCGCCCGACGATCTTCATCGGCTGATTGCCCCAGCGCTCGGGCAGGGTGACCGTCAGCACCACGGCCGTGTCGATCGGCGGGGGCGCGAAGCTCTTGATGAAGATGCCCCTGTCCGAGATGTTCGTGGACAGGTCCGCGTACTCCCGCCCCTCGACGTTGTAGCGGATGACCTTGAACATGGGCAGGCGCTCGGAGCTGCGTTTGTTATCCATCGATCCTCCCGAAGGCGGTCAGGTGATTGTACGCGCCGCCAGCAGCAAGGTCAAACGCGAGCGGTCAAGAGGTCAATAGGACCGCGAGCCGGTCCCCAGCTTGCCCTTGAAGACGCGGTAGATCACCGCGGTGTAGGCGATCACCGCGGGCATGCCGATGGAGGCGATGACGAGCATCACCTCGAGGCTCGTCTCGCTGGCCGATGCACCGCTCACGCTCAGGCCCCCGCCTCCCGGACCCGGCAGCAAGAAGGGATAGAGGCTCGCGCCGGCCAGGCCCACCTGGGCGACTACGGCCAGCGACGAGGCCAGGAAGGCGGCCAGGGCCTTGCCGGCGCGCTGCAGCAGCGGCAGGGCCACCAGGGCACAGGCCAGCAAGAGCGGTACGGGCCACAGCAGCGGCCGGGCCAGCAGTCCTTCCAGACGGGCCGGGGCGACGAGAAAGGTGGCCGCGGTGGAGAGCCCGGCCAGCAGCGCCCAGGCCGCCCAGGCAAGCTGCGACCAGCGGCCCATGCGCGCCTCGAGCTCGCCCGTGGTCTTGAGCCGGAGCCAGCAGGCCCCCTGGCAGACGAACATGGCCAGGCCCTGCAGGCCGACGAGCAGGGCGTAGGGGTGGAGCAGATCGAGAAAACCGCCCGCGTAGCTGCCGCCCGCGTCCAGGGGGACGCCGCGCATCACGTTGCCCACGGCCAGGCCGAAGACGAACGCCGGGACCAGGCTTCCCACGCCGAAGACCCAGTCCCAGATCCTGCGCCAGCGGGCAGAGTCGATCTGGCCGCGGAACTCGATCGCCACCGCCCGGCCCACCAGCGCGGCCAGCGAGATCATGATGGCCGGGTAGAAGCCGGACATGGCCGCGGCGTAGACCGGCGGGAAGGCGGCGAAGAGCGCGCCGCCCGCGGCCAGGAGCCAGACCTCGTTGCCGTCCCAGACCGGCGCGATGGCCAGGATGTGGAGGCGGCGCTCGTCCCCGCTGCGGGCCGCGAGGCTCAGCACGCCCACGCCCAGGTCGAAGCCGTCGAGCACGGCATAGCCCGCGAGCAGCGCGCCGAAGAGCACAAACCAGCTCAGCTGGAGCCAGCTCGCATCGGCACTCACTGGCTCACCTCCGCGCTCCCGGGGCCGGAGCGGATCTTGGAAAACAGCAGGTACAGCCAGGCAGCGCCGAGCAGCGCGTACAGCACGCCGAAGAGCAGGATGGAGAAGAGCACCTCGCCGGCCGAGACGCTATCGGACGCGGCCTGGCCGGTCTTGAGCAAGCCCTGGACGATCCAGGGCTGGCGGCCCACCTCGGCCGCGATCCAGCCGAGCTGGCAGGCGGCCACCGGCAGCGGGGTCGACAGCGCGAGCAGCCGGAGGTACCAGCGAGCCCGCCATAGACGCCGGCGCCACAGCAGCAGCAGGCCCAGGCCGGTCAGGGCGATGAAGTACATGCCGAGCGCCACCATGGTGTGGAAGGAGACGAAGGCCAGCCAGAGCTCGGCGCCTTGCGGGACCTCGTCCGGCGGAAAGCTGTCCAGACCCCGCACGCTCGCATCCGCGTCGCCGAAGGTCAGCCAGCTCAGCAAGCCGGGGATCTCCACCACGGCGTGTAGCTCGGGCGGCCGGGTCGTGGGCACGGCGAAGAGGACCATCGGCGCGCGGGCCGTGGACTCGTACACGCCCTCGATGGCCGCGAACTTGGCCGGCTGGGTGCGGGCCACCTGGGAGGCGTGTACGTGTCCGGTGGGGTAGACCGAGGCCAGCGAGGCGGCGAGGCCCAGCGCCAGCGAGATCCCGAGCGCCCGGCGGGCCGCGTCCACGCCGCGCTCCTTGAGCACGAGCCAGGCGGAGATGCCCCCGGAAAAGAAGGCGCCCGCGACGAGCGAGGCCGTCAGGGTGTGGAAGAAGCGCTGCCAGGTGGACGGGTTGAGGATCGCGTCGGAGAAGCTCGAGAGCACCGCCCGGCCCGCCTCGAGCCGGAAGCCGGCCGGGGTCTGCTGCCAGGAGTTGGCGGCCAGGATCCAGAAAGCCGACACGCTGGCCCCGATCGCCACCACGAGCACAGAAAGCCACAGTGCGGCCCGCGAGATCCGTCCCCGGCCGAAGAGGTACAATCCCAGGAAGCTGGACTCCAGGAAGAAGGCGAAGACGACCTCCGCGGCCAGCGGCGCGCCGAAGATGTCGCCCACGAAGCGCGAGTAGGCGGCCCAGTTGGTCCCGAACTGGAACTCCATGACGATGCCGGTGGCCACGCCCGCGCCGAAGGTCAAGGCGAAGAGCTTGCCGAAGAAGCGGGCGCAGCGCTCCCAGACCTCGTCCCGCCGCCACCAGGCCAGGCCCTCGAAGATTACCAGCAGCCAGGCCAGGCCCATGGAGATGGACGGAAAGATGAAGTGGAAGCCCACCGTGAGGCCGAACTGCAGTCGAGACAGCCACAGCGCGTCCATGCGGTCCTCTCGCCGGGGCATTCTACCCGCGGAGCGGCGTGCGGTCCATGTGTAGGCGGGTGTGCGCGCTGCACATACCGCCGCCACCTTGCCTGCCGGGCGCTTGCTTGGATAGAATGATGGCGTATGCGAAGAGGCCTATGAGATGGGTTCGATGGTTCTTACCATGAGGTGGAACATGAAAAAGGCGATCGCGATCGTGTCCTGGCTGGCCCTGGCCGCGCTGCTGCTGACCTGCGGCCGGACCATGCCCGAGTTCTGCGAGACCGACGCGGACTGCGAGGAGGGCTTCGCCTGCGTCGACATCGGCAACGGGACCATGCGCTGCATGCCGGCCGGCTGCCACAGCGATCAGGACTGCCCGGGAGACGAGATCTGCATCGGGGGCGTCTGCCAGCCGCCCACGGGCCCGTGCACGCAGGACGCGGACTGCCCGCCCGGCTACGTCTGCGTCGACGGCGCTTGCCAGCCCAACCCCGACTGCAGCAACGACGCGGATTGCCCGCTCGGCTACGCGTGCGAGGACGGCGCCTGCGTGCCCATCCCGGACGACTGCCACACCGACGCAGACTGCCCTGGCGAGCTCATCTGCGAGAACGGGCTGTGCGTGCCGCCGGCCTGCAGCGACGACGGGGGCTGTCCGCCGGGCTACGTATGCGTGGACGGTCGCTGCGAGCTCGAGCCGGACTGCGCGACCGATGCGGACTGCCCGCCGCACTACCGCTGCGTGAACGGCTTCTGCATCTATGCGCCCGACTGCACGACGGATGTGGACTGCGACGAAGACGAGCGCTGCGTGAACGGCGCCTGCGTTCCCTGGGTGCCGGACTGCGAGGTCGACTGCGACTGCAACCAGGGCGTGGCCTGCACAGACGGCATGTGCACGCCGTCGACCGCACCGGCCTGGTGCTGCGACCGGCCGGGCTGCCCGCCCGGCATGGCGTGCACGGACTGGCAGGGCCAGCCCGGGGTCTGCCCCGAGTGCTACACCGACGCCGATTGCCCCGAGATGCACCTGTGCGTCGACGGGTATTGCCTCTTCCAGGGCGAGTGCCGCAGCGACCGCGACTGCCCACCCGGTTACGACTGCATCGACAACTGGTGTATCTGGACGCCCCAGTGCACCACCGACCAGGACTGCCCGGACGGCTTCGTCTGCGAGGCCGGCGCGTGCGTGCCGGGTCCGGAGTGCCGCACCGACACGGACTGCCCGGTGGGCTGGCTCTGCGATCGGCAGACCGGCACATGCTTCCGAGGCGAGTGCTGGAGCGACGCGGACTGCCCGCCGAGCTACCGCTGCGAGAACAGCTTCTGCCGCTTCGCGGGCGAGTGCCGCACGAGCGCCGACTGCCCGGCCGGCTACGAGTGCGTCGACAGCTACTGCATCTTCGCGGGCGAGTGCTTGACCGACGCCGACTGCCCGGCCGGCTACCGCTGCATCGACTTCCGCTGCCAGTTCACCGGCTGCACGCCGGAGACCTGCCCGCCGGGCACCTGGTGCAACCCGAACACCGGCCGCTGCGAGGGCGGCTGCGACGAGGATTCGGACTGCCCGCCCGAGCTGCCGTTCTGCGACATCGCTCGCCACGCCTGCCTGCAGTGCCGCAGCGCCCGGGACTGCCCCGAGGGCTTCGACTGCTTCGGCGGCTGGTGCGAGCCGGTCTACGAGTGCTGGAGCGACTCCGACTGCCCGCCCAACTACCGGTGCATCGATCACTTCTGCGTGTTCGAGCCCGAGTGCCGCACCGACGCGGACTGCATCTCGCCCGAGGGCTTGCAGGGCCGCTGCGTCAACGGACACTGCGTCTTCGAGCCGGAGTGCTATACCGACATGGACTGCCCGCCCGGCTACGCCTGCATCGACAACCACTGTCTCTTCTCCCCCGAGTGCACGACCGACGCCGACTGCCCGCCGGGCTACGAGTGCGTGGACTACCGGTGCGTGTTCTCGCCCGAGTGCCACACCGACGACGACTGCCCGCCGCTGCATGCCTGCATCAACGGGCAGTGCGTTTACTCGCCCGAGTGCCGGACCGACAGCGACTGTCCGCTGGGCTGGGCCTGCGTCAATGGCCAGTGCGTCTACGACCCCGAGTGCAGGAGCGATGCCGATTGCCCGGAGATGTTCTCCTGCGTGGACGGCCAGTGCGTCTACACGCCCGAGTGCCGGACCGACAGCGACTGCCCGGGGCCCAGCTACCGCTGCGAGAACGGCCGCTGCGTATTCCACGATCCCTGCGAGGGCGTGATCTGCAACCCCGGCTACCACTGCGAGGGCGGCCAGTGCGTCCACGACGCCTGCCAGAGCGACGCCGATTGCCCGCCCGGCCAGTACTGCGTCGACAACATCTGTATGGGCCAGCAGTGCATCGACGACGGCGACTGCCCGCCCGGCCAGTGGTGCATCATGGGCTACTGCGTCCAGGTCTGCATGAGCGATGCGGACTGCCCGGAGGGATACATCTGCCAGAACAACACGTGCGTCTTCGACCCCTGCGCGGGCGTGACCTGCCCGCCGGGAACGGTCTGCGAGGACGGGGCGTGCGTGGTCCAGCCCGAGTGCACCACCGACGCCGACTGCGATCCCGGCTTTGTCTGCCAGAATGGCCAGTGCGTCTTCGCCGGCGAGTGCCTGACCGACCGGGACTGCCCGCCGGGCTTCAGCTGCCAGAACTACACCTGCGTCTTCGTGGGCGAGTGCCTGACCGACCGGGACTGCCCGCCGGGCTTCAGCTGCCAGAACTACACCTGCGTCTTCGTCGGCGAGTGCCTGACTGACCGGGACTGCCCGCCGGGCTATGCGTGCATCGACTTCACGTGCGTCTGGCAGCCCGAGTGCCGCACCGACGCGGACTGCATCTCCTCCGCGGGGCAGCAGGGTCGCTGCGTCAACGGGCAGTGCATCTACGATCCGCCCGAGTGCTGGAGCGACGACGACTGCCCGCCGGGCTACGCGTGCATCAACTTCACGTGCGTCTGGCAGCCCGAGTGCCGCACCGACGCGGACTGCATATCTCCCGAGGGCTTGCCCGGACGCTGCGTCGACGGGCGGTGCGTCTTCAACCCACCGGAGTGCTGGACCGATGAAGACTGCCCGCCTCAATACTCTTGCATCAACTACATGTGCATCTTCACGCCCGAGTGCGTCGAGGATACGGATTGCCCGGCCGGCTACCTGTGCATCGACAACCGCTGCATCTACCAGGAGTGCTGGACAGACGAGGACTGCCCGGCCGGCCACCTGTGCCTCGACGGCCAGTGCGTGTTCATGCCCGAGTGCTTCAGCGACTGGGACTGCCCGCCGGGCATGCAGTGCGTCGACTACCAGTGCGTGCAGCAGCCCGAGTGCTACAGCGACGCGGACTGTCCGGACAACTTCCGTTGCATCGACGGTGAGTGCGTCTTCTCGCCGGAGTGTCGCACCGACGCAGACTGCCCCGGCTCGAGCTACCACTGCATCGATAACCACTGCGTCTACGTGGATCCCTGCGCGGGCGTCACCTGCCAGCCGGGCTACCACTGCGTGGGGGGTCAGTGCGTGCACGACGCCTGCGAGGACAACTCCGACTGCCCGGCGGGCCAGTGGTGCGTGAACAACATCTGCATGCTGGAGCAGTGCATCGACAGCGGAGACTGCCCGCCAGGCCAGTGGTGCATCATGGGCTACTGCGTCCAGGTCTGTCTGGGTGACTCGGATTGCCCGGACGGCTACGTCTGCGTGGACAACTTCTGCGTCTACGATCCCTGCGCCACGGTGACATGCCCGCCGGGAACGATCTGTGTGGACGGCCAGTGCGTCCAGGAGGCCGAGTGCGAGTACGACTGGGACTGCGAGCCGGGGCACCTGTGCATCGACGGCCAGTGCGTGTTCATGCCCGAGTGCTTCGAGGACTGGGACTGCCCGCCGGGCTACTCGTGCATCGACTACATGTGCCTCTTCATGCCCGAGTGCTTCGAGGACTGGGAGTGCCCCGAGGGCTACTCGTGCATCGACTTCCAGTGCGTGTTCACGGCGGAGTGCTTCAGCGACTGGGATTGCCCTGATGGCTACGCGTGCGTCGATTACCAGTGCGTGCCCGAGCAGCGCTGCCGCACGGACGAGGACTGCCCGGCTGGCTATGCCTGCATCGACAACCGCTGCGTCCAGCAAGTGGAGTGCTTCAGCGACTGGGACTGCCCCTGGGGCATGAACTGCGTAGACGGCGTCTGTCGCGAAGTCGAGTGCTGGAGCGACTACGACTGCCCGCCGGGCGAGCGCTGCCTCGAGGGCCTGTGCCAGGTGCCCGCGTGCTGGACCGACTGGGACTGCCCGTCGGGCCAGGTCTGCTCCCAGGGAGAGTGCATCGAGCCCGAGTGCTTCGGCGACTGGGATTGCCCGGAGTGGGAGGTCTGCGTCGAGAGCCGTTGCCTCGTGCCCGAGTGCTGGAGCGACTGGGACTGCCCGGACGGGATGCGCTGCGAGGACTGGCAGTGCACCTGGTGATCGCCTGATCAGGCTTTCTCCGCCTGCGGCGGGACGGTGATCTGGCCGCGCAGCACGAGCACGGCCGTGCCGGCGATGCGCACGGCCGAGATCGACTCGCCTTCGTGATCCACCTCGACCCGGACGCGCCCCGGCCTTCCCATGGCGCAGCCCTGCTCGAAGAGGATCACGGTGATCGGTGGGGTGGCCGCGATGGCGCCCTCGCGCAGCAGCAGGGCCGCGGCCGCGCCGCTGGCCGATCCGGTGACCGGATCTTCGGGCACCCCGACGGCGGGCGAGAAGTCCCGGCAGTACAGCTCGCGCTCGCCCTGGTAGGTGTAGAGGTGAGTCGAGGCGCAGCCGAGCTTGTCGTCGAGATCGGCGAGCGCGGCGAAGTCGGGCCGGGCCGAGTCGATGGCCTTGCGCGAGGCCACCGGCACGACCAGGGCCCACAGCCCGGTGTAGGCCCGCCCCAGCGGCCAGCCCTTGGGGATCTGCTGGGCATCCAGGCCCAGCGCCCCGGCCAGCAGCTCGACGCGGTAGCCGAAGTCGGCGAAGCGGGGCCGGGCCTGGGTCTGGATCACCTCCACCCCGAAGTAGGGATGCGGCCGCAGCTCGCAGGCCATCTGCCCGGCATGGGTCGCGAGCTGGACCGTGACCGGCACATCGTCGACCTCCAGGCGCCCCTCCCAGGCGAGCGCGGCCATGGCGGCCACGGTGGCGTGGCCGCAGTAGTCCACCTCGCAGCGCGGCGTGAAGTAGCGCACGCTCGCGGTCCGGCCGTCGAAGGCGGTCACGAAGGCCGTCTCCGAGGCGTGCACCTCGCGGGCGATCTTCTGCATCTGGGACTCGTCGAGTGCGTCCGCCCGCAGCACCACCCCGGCCGGGTTGCCGGCAAAGGCCCGGTCGGTGAACGCGTCGATCAGCAAGAGCTCCGCGCACGCGTCGGTCAAGGTGTCGCCTCCAGCGGCATCTCCGCCGAGTTGTAGGTGTGCCAGAACAGCAGCGGCCGGCGGGTCTTTCGCGCCCGGTCTGTGAACGCGGCCGCGGCCTTGGCCGTGTAGGTCGGCTCCAGCGCCAGGCCCTCGGTCCGCAGGAAGCGCGCCTGCGCGCCCCGGCCGGCCGGCGTCGGGTGGCCGTAGCCAGCGCCGAAGTAGGCGGGCTGGATCTCCAGGCGCGGCGCGGTCGGCAGCGCGATGCCGTGCTGTCCCAGCAGCCGGGCCACGCCCCGGGCGAGCAGCGCCATGCGCGGCCGGTTGGCCAGGATACGGTCGATCACGCGCACCGCCACGACCCGGCTCCG
This sequence comes from Deltaproteobacteria bacterium, assembly GCA_016935365.1. Classification (GTDB taxonomy): domain Bacteria; phylum Myxococcota; class B64-G9; order B64-G9; family B64-G9; genus JAFGRB01. Next base: position 9,682 of record JAFGRB010000123.1, on the reverse strand, counting down.
AAGGCCGCAGAGCGCCAGTCCGACCGCCAGGCCGACCGACGTGCCGCCGGTGCCGTAGGGGACGAAGATCTCGGCCGGCTCCGGCAGCGCGCCGTCGCGCACCTGGGCGGCCAGCTCGAAGGCGGCGGCCGCGAAGCCCAGGCTGCCGAGCGGCGACGAGCCGCCGCCGGGGATGAGCAGCGGCCGGCGCCGCTCGCTCGCCGCGAGCCGGCCGAGCGTCCAGCTCACGAAGGCCGGCAGCAGGTACTTGTGCGGGCAGTGCACCAGCTCCACGCCCGCGGCCCGGTCGGCGTCCAGGTTGCGGCGCACCTCGGCGGTCAGCGGCTGGGGAAAGACCACCCCCACGGTGCGCATGCCCAGGCTGCGGCCGTGCAGGGCCGTGGCCAGCAGGTGGTTCGAGCCGATGCCGCCCATGGTCACCAGCGTGCGCGCGCCCTGCCTTCTCGCCTCGCCGAGCAGGAACTCGAGCTTGCGCACCTTGTTGCCGCCGTAGACCGCGGAGCTCAGGTCGTCGCGCTTGACGTACAGCCCGCCGTGTGTCAGCTCGGCGCCGAGCGCCGCCATGCGCTCGACGGGCGTGGGCAGCGAGGCCAGCTCGATCGGCGCGAGCGCCTCGATCAGCTCGGGGTATCGCTCTGCCATCGGGCGGCGCCAGGCGGCCAAGTCCCACCTCCTCGCCGGAGAGCATAACCGTTTTTGCCGGGCTGTGAACACGGAAAGAGACCGCTCAGGACTCCGTCAAGATCCTGGATCCGACTCGCCGGATGCAGTCGAAGTGGGAGTCGTAGGTGATGACCGTGGCACCCTCGCGAGTGGCCAGCGCGGCGATCCAGATGTCGTTGGTGGGAACGGGTGTCCCCGCCCTCTGCAGCTCGGCGACGATGTCGGCGTAGTGGTGTGAGCACTCCTCGTCCACATCCAGCACACGGACGACGGAGCTGGCCAGAAACTCCTGCAGCTCCCGCTCGTTGCGCTCCGCTTGGCGGCCTGTTCGAAAGCCGCTGCGCAGCTCTCCCAGGACGATGGCCGGGACGCACACCAGCCGCGCCGAGCCGATAGCCTCGATCGCCTGGCCGTCGCCGCGCTTGAAATGGCTGTATGCCGAGGTGTCCAGGCAGATTCTCATGTGCGCCACAGCTCGTAGTCGATCTGCTCGAAGATGCTCGTGTGCTCCTCGAACTCGTTGAACTCCTCCTCGGACCAGGTCCCGGACAGCCGTCTCAGGCCGTTGTCATAGGCCGCGTCCGGCGTGAGGCCGAGGGCCTGGCAGAGGAGATCGAGGACGGTCTGGTTGAGCGACTTGCGCCGCCGTCTCCTCTCCGCGTCGAGTAGCTTGGCCAGGCGGGCCGGAACATTCCTGACAGTCAGCTGCTTCATCCCGATCTCCTGGAGTAGTCATCCAATGCCTTCAGTGATTGTATTCTACGAAGGCAAAAATGTAAAGTCAGCCCCTGATGCTTGACTGGCGGCTCGCGGACGTGCTTGGCTCGAGACGGAAGGAGGCTTCATGCGATCCGAGACCCGCCTGGCCCTGGTCGCCCTGCTGTGGATCGGCTGCGCGGCCTGCTTTCCGTTCTGCTGCGCGCCGGGCCTGGAGGACCTCAGCCCGGAGCAGCGGGCGGCGCTCGAGAGGGAGCGGGAAGCGGAGCCGCTGCGCTTCTCGGGGCAGCTGCGCGCTGCGAGCTTGCGGGAGATGAGCCTGGAGAGGCTGGTCGAGCAGATGGCCCGCCTGGGCTGGAAGGAGGAGCGCTGCCAGTCCGTGGGCGGCGAGGCGCTGCTGGATGACGAGGAGGTGCTGCGCGACGTGTGCAGCTTCGCAAAGGAGGGGCTCGGGGTCGAGGCGGAGCGCTACGAGGCCGCCGGGGAGGCGGCAGAGGAGTGGGCCGAGGAGAAGGTGGCGCAGGGCATGAGCGCGGCCTGGGATCACCGGCACGCCCTGGCGCTCCGGGTCCGGGACGAGAAGGCCGCGGCCGAGTTCCGGGCTCGGCTGCTCGCGCCGCTGCCCGGCACGCTCCAGGCGCTCAAGACCTGGCTCGAGGGCCAGGAGCTCGAGACCGGCAGCTGCGAGGCGCGAGACGGGAGCCTGCAGTGCGCCTTCGGCTCCGCGCGCATCGCCGGGCAGATCGGCTATCCCGCGCCGGCCGGGCTGTCCGCGGACGGCGGGCGAGACGGCGGCGAGCCGGGCGTGGACCTGTGGCTCTACGATCGGCAGCAAGGCGATCGGCTGCTTGCCGAGCTCTGCCCCCTCGGCCGGGCGCAGTCCGCCCGCGCGCGGGTGCGCGTCCAGGTCGGCAGCCTGCGGAGCTGGGACGACTACTCCGATCCGGACCTCTACGTCGTGGTCGACGGCGACAGCTACCGGGAGCAGCGCTGCGAGGACGAGCACCGCTGCACGCTGCTCATCTGGCAGGCGGACCCGGTCGAGATCGAGGTCTGGGACGCGGATCTGACCGTGGACGACTTCGTGGGCGAGTGCGAGTGCGGCCCGGGTCAGAAGTGCCAGGCCGGGCCTGCCAGGGTGGAGATCGAGGCGCTCACGCCGGAGCGCCCCGCGAGGCCGAGCGAGTCCGGCGAGCGGTGATAGACCGGTGACACTTGCGGCGCTAGGCTGGATGGAGCGATGCGCGCTTCCGATCCCCACGCCAGACGCCTGCGGCGCTTCGTGCTGCTGGTCATCCTCGCCGTGGCCCTGCCCAGCCTGCTGCTCAGCGGCTTCGGGCTGATCGCCATCCAGAACGAGCACGACGCGACCCTGCAGCGGCTGCGGGCGCTGTACGCGCCGACCCTGCAGAGGCTCTCGGGCTCGCTGGAGGCCCGGCTGGAGGCCATCGCCGCGCGCGGATCGGGCGCGCTCGAAGCGCTGGGGCGCTGGGCTGCGCGCGAGAGCCGCTCTCCCGGCCCGGACTGGGCAGGCTTTCGGGCCGACGTGCCCTGGCTGGTGGGCTGCTTCGCGCTCGACGGGCAGGGCCGATCGCTGCTCCCCCGGCCCGTCACGGATCCGGGCGGGGGGCAGTTCGAGCCGGCTGCCCTGCGCCGGGCCAGGGCCGCGGAGCTCGAGCGCAAGGACCTGGTCGCGGCCGCGGCCGCCTACCGCGAGCTGGCCGCGGCCTGGCCCGAGGGTCGCTGCCGGGTGCAGAACGCCCTGGCGCGGACCCTGCTGCGCGCCGGGCAGCGGGCCGAGGCGAGCCGTCAACTGGACGAGCTGGCGGCCGCTTGCTCGGAGACCGCGGACGCCTTCGGCTACAACCTGGGTGTCGGGGCGGCCCTGCTGAGGCTGGAGTCGGTCTCCCGCGACGGGATCCCGGTCCGCGAGCGGCAGGCGCAGGCGCTTCTGCGCAAGCTCGCCGATCCGGTCCTGCCCGTCCAGGCGGCCCAGCGCCGCTTCGCGGCTCGCCGGGCGCTCGAGCTGCTCGGCAGCGGGGCCGGACACGAGGCGCGCCAGGCGCTGGCGGCCCTGGCGGACGAGGGCGAGCTGCATGCGGCCTGCGCGGGCCTGGCAGGGCGGGTGCGGGGCTGCGCCTGGTACAGCCTGGAGACCGCGCCGGGCAGGTCACGGCTCGTCCTGCTCCGCGGCCGGGGCGACGGCCTGGTCGGATGCGAGCTCGTCCCGGCCCGCATGGCCGAGGCGCTCGACGCCCTGATCGACTCCGCGGGCCTGGGCGGACAGCTGGGCACGGCCCTGCGCGTCGGGCGCGCTCCGCCTTCGGCCGAGGAGCTCGGCCGGCTGGCGGGCAGCACCTGGCTGGGCGACGAGCGCTACGCGCTCAGGCTGGACCTGCTGCTCGCGGGCGACGGCGCCCTGCAGGCCGCCGGCCGGTCGCGCGCGCAGCTCTACCTGTGGTCGCTCGTCCTGCTGGTGATCGTCCTGGGCCTGGGCATCGGGGCGACTCTGTGGCAGGTCGTGCGCGAGACCCGCCTGAGCGCCCTGAAGACCGACTTCGTCTCCAACGTCTCGCACGAGCTGCGCACGCCGCTGACCTCGATCCGCCTGTTCAGCGACACGCTGCTGATGGATCGCGTCCAGGACGAGGGCGAGCGGCGGGAGTGCCTGCAGGTCATCGGCCAGGAGAGCGAGCGGCTCTCCAGGCTCGTGGAGCGCATCCTGGACTTCGCGCGCATGGAGGCGGGCCGCCGGGCCTACCGGCTGGCTCCGGTGCGGATCGAGGAGCTGGTGGATGAGGCCGTGGCGGCCTGCCGGCCCCTGCTCGACGAGAAGGGCTTCGCGGTCGAGCGGGACGTCCCGGACAGCCTGCCCGCGCTGCAGGCGGATCGCGACGCGATCGTGGAGGCGCTCCTGAACCTGATCTCCAACGCGGTCAAGTACAGCGCCGAGAGCCGGTCGGTGCGCCTCGAGGCGAGGCTGGATGCCGAGCAGGGCATGCTGCGCCTGGCGGTCGTCGACCGCGGCATCGGGATCCCCCGCCAGGAGCAGGCCCGGATCTTCGACAAGTTCTACCGGGTGGAGACGGGGCTTTCCGACCACGTCGCGGGCAGCGGGCTGGGCTTGAGCCTGGTGCGCTACATCGCCCGGGCCCACGGCGGCGACGTGGAGGTCGAGAGCGCGCCCGGCCGGGGCAGCACCTTCACCCTGCGGCTGCCGATCTCGCAGAGAGAGCCGGAGGCGGAGCATGGCTGAGTGCGTGCTGGTGGTGGAGGACGACCGGGCCATCGCGAGCGGCCTGGAGAAGAACCTGCGCTTCGAGGGCTTCCAGGTGCTCGTCGCCCACGATGGCCAGCGGGGCCTCGAGCTCGCGGTCGACAGGGCGCCCGACCTGGTGCTGCTGGACATCATGATGCCGGAGATGAACGGCTTCGAGCTGCTCAAGGAGCTGCGCCGGCGGGAGGTGGACTCGGCGGTGATCGTACTGACCGCCAGGGGCGAGGAGATCGACAAGGTGCGCGGCCTGGATCTGGGCGCCGACGACTACGTGACCAAGCCGTTCGGGCTGCCCGAGCTGCTCTCGCGCGTCCACGCCGTGCTGAGGCGCAAGCGGCGCTACGAGAAGAAGATCGAGCGCAGCGCCTTCGGGCGCGTGGAGGTCGATTTCGTCGCCCGCACCGCCCGGGTGGCCGGCCGGCCGGTGAAGATGACGTCACGGGAGGTCGATCTGCTGCAGTTCTTCCTGCGGCGAGAAGGCCAGGCGCTGGATCGCCAGACCATCCTCAACCACGTCTGGGGCTTCGACTACTTCGGCACCGATCGCACCGTGGACAACTTCATCAACCGGCTCCGCCAGAAGCTGGAGCTCGATCCCGAGCGCCCGGCGCATTTCCTGACCGTGCGCGGCGTGGGATACCGCTTCGTGGCGGGAGGAGAACCGTGACGCAGCCGGGACGAAGCGGTGATGGGCCGGTGACCTCGGTTCGGCAGATTGGAGGGCGAACCCGAACCGAGGAGGTGACAGAGATGAGGACAGTCGAAACCGGAAAATGGCTGGCGCTCGCGGCCGCGTTCTTCCTGCTCGTGCCCGGGCGGCTCCTGGCCGGGCCCGGCGAGGCGGCCGACGCGTACCAGCGCGGCATGTACCTGCAGGTCAGCGCGGGCGATCTGGACGGCGCGCTGGAGGCCTACGGCGCGGCCCTCGCGCATGCTTCGAGCGCAGAGCTTCGGAATGCGATCCTGCTGCGCATGAGCGAGTGCCTGCGATGGCAGGGCCGCGAGCAGGAGGTGCCCGCGCTGCTCGCCCGCCTGGACGCGAGCCGGGCCGGCTCGCTCGGCGCCGCGGCGAGCTTCCCCCGCGACCTCGATCTGCTGCTGCACGTCGATCTGGCGTCGCTCAGGCGCTCACCGCTGGTGGGCGATCTGATCGACCGGAAGGAGCTCGATGTCGAGCTGAACGGCGAGGACCTGCGAGAGGTGGCCGCGCTGCTGGGCATCGACCCGCTGGCGGACATCCACCGCCTGACCCTGGGGATCGCGTTCTCCGGGCAGAAAGACCGGCCGGTGTCCTGCTGGGTCGCCCAGCTCGAGGGGGACCTGGCCCGACTGCGCTCGCTGGACGCGCTCGCCCGGGCGCTGGCCGAGGAGGAGGGCCTGGGTGCGGTGTCCGTGAAGCGCCGGAAGATGGCTGGTCGGGATGTCGAGACCGCGGAGCTGCGCTCTCCCGATCCGCCGGGCGGCAAGCAGGAGCTGGCCATGGCCCGACTGGACGCGCAGACCGTGATCGTGGGCCAGCCAGAGGGCGTGGCCGATGTCCTGGAGGCTCGCGCCGGGCACAGAGCGGGGCTGGGCACCGCCCGCGCCTTGCAGCCGATGCTCGAGAGCCTGCCCTCGGGGGCGAGCCTGTGGCTCGTGGCCAGCCCGCAGCGCATCCTGGGCATGCTGGAGCGCTTCGGCGAGGACCTCGAGCTGCCCGCCGAGATGCCCGAGCTGTCCGGCCTCGCCCTCGGCGCGCGGGTCGAGAAGGACCTCGAGCTCTTCGCCTCGGCCTGGGCGGCCGACGACGAGTCCGCCCGGACGCTGGGCGACCTGGCCCGGGGCGGGCTGGCCCTGCTGCGCCTGGCGGCCTCGGCCGAGGCGAAGGCGGACCCGGAGATCGATCAGCTGCTCCGGAGCTTGCACCTCGAGATCCGGGAGCGCGAGCTCCGGCTCGACGCCAGGCTTCCGGGCGGTCTCGTCGGGAAGCTGCGGGCCGAGGCCGGCGACGATGCGCGCAAGCTCAGGATGCAGGTGGGCCAGAAGCGCTCGGTCCGGATCCCGGGCCTGCGCAAGGCGAAGATAGACGATCCGGCCGTGGCCGAGTGCCGCGTGGACGCGGAGCGCATCTCGCTCGCGGCCCGGCGCAGCGGTCGGACCAGGGTGCAGTTCGAGCGCAAGGATGGCCGGGCGGGCCAGATCGAGCTGCTCGTGGAGCCGCGGTGGCCAGAGGCGTGCGGGCGGAGGCTGGTGGTCTCGAAGGGAAGCGAGCTGACGCTGCACGTCGAGAGCCGGAGCGCGGCCGAGGTCGAGCAGCCCGATCTGGCCGCCGTCGAGCTGCTCCCGCGCGATCGCATCCGGCTGGTCGGCAAGAAGCCCGGCTGGACCGTGCTCCGCGTAAGAGGGGAGGGGGCCGCCGAGCGCTGCTACCGGGTCGAGGTGCGGCCCTGAGCGCATAGGACCTCCCGGCCCGGGGGCCTGACGGATCCAGTCCGGGTTTCGCGCTCGGACCTCCCCGCACAGGGAAGTAGCCACGTCGTTGGCCCCGATCAGGGGATCGCCAGAAAGACGGGGCGGCTTGCTTGGGGTTCTCCTTGCACAGCCCGAGGCCCGGCTGGCAGCCCTCGAGCTTCTCGCAGCGCTCCCACTCGCGGCCCCCCTGGGGCGGCAGGTGATCACTCACCCGCAGGCATCCGCCTACACAAACCTATCCCCGACTCGCAGCCTTCAAGGAACTCGCACCTCGAGACGTAGTCGCTATGCTCGAATCTGCCGTACACGACGAAAGACAACACGCCGTACTCCCACATTCCGGTCCAGGGGCCCTCATGGCAGTCTGCGTCATTGCGGCACATGAGCCGTCTACGAACTTCCCCGCGCTCGTCGATCCGTACCGCCCAGCGGTTGCTCTCTGGAACGGCCCAGCAGACGCCCTCAGGTCCGACGAACCTGGAACCGGGAATGCGCCAGTCGCGACCCGATCTCGACCTCTCCTCATCGGTGAGCGGGAGTATGCTGAAGTTCGCGAATCGATCTGACAGGAACTCGAACCGCACTATCGTGCCGGGCTTCACTTTCTTCGGAGAGATGGAAGCGCACCCATAATCCTCGGGATCGATTCCATCCTTCCGCATCGGCGGCCTCATCCAGACTCCGTCCTTGTCTTTCCAGCAAGGCTCCAAGGACTGTATGTCGATACCGGCGATCGAGTAACACGACTTCTTCTTGTGATCCTCCGTCCAAGACACTTTCGGACACATGATCAGATCTTCTGTCGAGTCCTGCGACCATATGGACTCTGGATGTGGGTACAGGCCTTCGGAGGAATCCGGCTCCTTTTCTCGTACGGTCTCGTCCCAGATAAAGCGCACCTGCATGTCGTCGTTGAATCTGAAGAGAAGAGGATGCACAGAGTATACATCTCGATGGCTTCTAATTCCTGTAGGGTACCCATGTTTGTAATATCTAAGGAGCATCGCGCTTTGAATTTTAAGGGCACTTCGTGGAATCCTCAGAGTGACCGGGGGCATTTCAACGTCCGTCCCACTCCAATCGAAGAAGGTTACTCTCATTGTTGCCACTCTGTGTCTAAATTCATTACATTTACCATTCCTTATAATAGATAGCAATTCATCTGCCGATGGTCTCTCCTCAAAGCACTTCGCTCTATCTACAGGAGAACTACAGCACTCGAAGAACAAGATACTACTGGCCGCAAGTGCAATCAAATGACGGTGCACTCCATTGTCCTCCTGGTATGTCGACGTACTCGGCCTGCGCCGCGACTCTCAGTTCATAGTTATCCAATAGCTCGTTTATGTGATCTATTAACTCAGCGTAAGCCTCTTCATATCTAGGATCGCAAAAGAGAGGGATAGCATTGAATTGTCCAGCAATGGCACCGCATTCCATGTCCTCACGACGATTGTGTTCATCTTCGTGCCTTTGAATCTTGTCAGCAGCATCCGACCATTCATCCTCACAACCATCCCTGGGATTCGGCCAGTCGGGCACTGCTGTCGTGCATGCCAGATCACTTGTCACTGTCCCCAAACTTGAACAGCACCACGAGCCGTCCCACTGCTGAAAACAGTCCCAGGTTAAATCTCCAATTGCACTACAAGTGCATTGCGTATATGCGATTGTGTCTTCTTCTGGACCAGCTACCGCATTATCCCAGTCGTTGCAGTTCGAGAACTCACAGTGCACGCATTTCCTTCTTGTGGCCTCATGGACATCGGCCGGAGAGCATTCGCTACATATGATATGGCATGACTCTCCGGATGTCGCTTCGGCTTTACTGCATCCATCACAACATGCAAACGTGAAGTCATCGCACCAGCAAAAAGCCCTGTCAGCCGTTAGGTCGGTCATATAATTATCACAGTCGCAGCATTGCATGCATCGCCCTCGTTCACACTCGAAAATGGTCTGTTGTGTACAGCATTTAGTGACTTCAGTGAAGTCATTTTTTGCATCTTTTTTGCTCTGGTGACGCCTCTGTTGGGCTGAAACCATACACAAGTGCTGTTTTTTTCATTCTCCCCCACGGAATTGGCAATACCGCTTGGCTTGAATACCTGACGAAATCTCCTTCGTCGTCCACTGTGCCGAGATATATATCCTTGGGATCTGCTGGCAATCCTGACTCGTGGGGATCGAATTCCCACGAGACTATTGCCGGTGTTTCAAGAGAGGTGCCATCAGGCAAGCTCTCGTTATATATATCAAGCAAAGAGAACACATCTCGCGTGTATGACGGCGTTCGCGAAAGACTTACTTCGACTGGATACTTGAGAGTCGGATCGAGAACGACTGTCGTCTCCTCGTCCAGTTCAACCTCTATTCCCGATTTGATAAATTTCACCTCGAACTTGCCCAGCTTGATCTCCACCCTCGCTGCCGATGACGGCCGTTGTTACCAGGCTGGTCTCGTCGTACACCCGCAGGCAGTCCTTGCCCAGTGGCTCCCAGTCATCCCGGTACGCCCCCACGCACACATAACCTGACCCTGGATCGCCGGTGCCGGGCGCAAGGACCGCGTTG
>JAFGRB010000122.1 GCA_016935365.1 Deltaproteobacteria bacterium | reverse complement strand
GCGGCCCCAACGGGGCCTTCCAAGCGTGTAGGCCCCCTTTGGAGGGGGCTTCCGAATACCTCGCCCTCTGGGCGAGGTTGATTATTCGTCTCATCAATCAACCGGCCGACGCGGACCTCATCTGCGTCAGGGCGTGCGATGCGAGCTGCCCCGTGTGCGGGTCCGGGCTAGAACGGGGTCCCGTCCACAAGCGTCCCGGGGCTGAAGGCCGCCCCGCCCGAGCCGGCCGCCTCGTCGTGCGGGGTGAAGTCGCCGGTCAGATCCGGATCGCGGGTCAGGGAGGCGTCCTCGGCCGCGGGCAGGGCGCAGTCGTCGGCGCCCCCGTAGCAGAAGAGGGCCACCGCGCCCCCCTCGGGGTCCAGCAGCCAGACGGTGTCGGACGGGTCCGACAGGTGCAGCCCGAAGCTCAGGCCTCCGGGGTCGTCCGCGTTGGCGGTCAGGAAGGTCGCCGTGTCCGTGGCCTCCGGGGCGTCGCCGCCGCCGAAGATCACCAGGGCGTGGCCCGCGGGCAACGTGGTCCCGGCCGGGAAGGTGTGCCGGGGCCGGCCCTCGGCCAGGTCCTCCTCGATCAGCCTGCAGCCGCTGAGATCCACGTCCGCACCGTGGACGTTGACCAGCTCCACGAACTGGTCCTCGAACGGGTGGCTCGTGTCGCCGTCGCCGTTGGGATCGCCCTCGGCCGTGCCGTCGATCAGCACCTCGTTGAAGACGACCGCTCCGAAGAGCGGGCTCTTCGGCCGGCCGTGGATCGTCCCGTCGTCGTCGCCGCCCGCGTCCGCGCCGTCCGCGCCGTCCGTACCGTCCGCGCCGGCGTCCGAGCCGTCCTCGCCGTCCGCCCCGGCGTCGCCCGCGTCGACCCCGGCGTCGCCCGCGTCCTCTCCCCCGGCGTCGACGCCGTCCCAGGCGTCCACGCCGCCGTCATCCGTGTCTCCGCCCGAGCTGCAGCCGGCCAGGGCCACGACGGCGGCCAGGGCGAGCGCCAGCATCCACCAGCTTCGGGAAGCGCGGATTTTCCAGATCCGACTCGAGGTCGAGGAGCTGCAAGAATCCGCCCGCAGGCGTGGTCTCCCCACGTCGAGGAGCGGATCCGCAGCAGCGGCGCAGAGATCGCGGTGGAGGTGGGAGATCATCATGGTACCTCCACCACGAACGGAGCCAGGATCCCGTCGGGCGGCAGCGCCCAGTAGAGATCCGGATCGCCCCCGCACCAGTCCAGGCTGTTCAGGCTCGGGCCTGCGGTCTGGGCGTAGTAGTAGCCCTGGCTCGAGGCCGGCACCTCGGCGCTCGTCCCGGCCTCGACCCGCACGCTGGCGCCCGTGCAGCCGGTACCCCCGATGCCGCCGCAGTCGTCGGTCGGGCTCGAGCGCTCGGTGAAGACCACCGCGTAGTCGGCGTAGGGGTTGGAGAAGTTGAACGCCTGGGCAGCCGGGAAGTTGTCCCGGTAGGTGTAGCCGTACAGACCGCCCGGGCAGACGATGTACATCTCGCAGCTCGGATCGTGCCACGCGGGCCAGCCGATGGCCTGGTACCAGTAGATCCCGCCCTCGTCGGCATAGCGATCGACCCAGAAGGAAGTGAAGGTCGTCACGTCCGTGCCGCCGCAGGAGCCCGCGCCGGGGGTCGAGCCGCACGGCGTGGCCGCCCAGTTGGCGGCGTCGTTGGTCGCGGTCAGGCTGATGCGATACAGCGACACGCCGTCGCCCGGATCGGACGGGTAGCGGAACTCGTCCAGCATGGTGATCCCGTCCGCGTCGTACAGGGCCACCCAGTGGGTGGTGGCGATCCCGCTCGAGCCGAAGTTGTCGTCGTCGATGGTGACCAGGACCGTGCCCTCGGGGAAGGTGAAGCGGTCGTCGTAGTTGGGGTTCAGGACCACCGCGTAGGCGCCCGGCGGCAGGATGGTCGCGCCGTCCAGGTAGGGCAGGAGCTGATCGCGGGTCATCGAGCCATCCGGTCCGACCGCCAGCCACATGCCGGCCAGGTCGACCGAGTTGGAGCCCAGGTTGATGAGCTCGACCATCTCGCCCGCGCCGCCGGCCTCGGTGCCGGTCTGGTTGGCCAGCACCTCGGTGATCAGCACGCGCTTGGGCAGGCCCGCGGGCGCGGCCGCGCAGTTGTCTTCGCCCGGCGAAGAGCCGCTCTCGCAGGTCGAGGCGGTCCAGTTGCTGGGCGAGTCGAAGGCCCGCACGTCGATCCGCTCGGCCGACACGCCGTTGCCCGGGTCGAAGGGCGAGCGGAAGGAGTCGATGACCTCTATCCCGTTGGCCTCCAGCAGCCGGACCGCGTCGCTGATGGACAGACCGCTGCCCAGGGTGGTGTCCCGGGTGGTGATCAGCACGATCCCGGCGGGCAATTCGTAGTCTTCGGCGTACTCCGCGTCGACGATCAAGGCGTAGCCGCCGGCCGGGATCAGGGTCGTGCCGCCCTGGTAGTCGCCCAGCACGTCGGTGGCGTCGCCGTCGGTGAGCAGCAGGCCCGCGGCGTCTACGGGATCGATGCCGCGGTTGTACAGCTCGATGAACTCGCCCGTGTCCTCGTTCTTGGGGTTGGCCATCACCTCGGTGATCACCAGCGGCTTGCGCGGCCCGGCGCTGGCCGAGGACACGCAGTTGAGCCGGCCGGGAGACGAGCCGGTCTCACAGGAGGACTGCGCCCAGTTGCCGACCTGGTCGCCGGCGGACAGGGAGACCTTCTCGATCGAGAAGCCGTTCTGGGCCGACAGCGTCCGGGAGTAGGTGTCGACCACCTCCCCGCTGGGCGAGAGCAGCGCGATCGGATCGCTGACCGCCAGGCCGTTGCCCAGCGCGTTCGGCGCCACGGTCAGCAGCACGGCCTCGGGATCGATCTGGAAGAGCTGCTCGTCCGGCCAGTCGGGATCCAGCACGACCGCGTAGCTGCGGGCCGGAATGACCGGGCTGCCGCTGCGCCAGGGCAGGATCACGTCGGTGGCGTCGCCGTCGGTGACCTGCATGCCGGTCGTGTCGATCGGATCGTCGGTCCCGTTGTACAGCTCGATGAACTCGCCGGTGGACTCGTCGAGCGGGTTGGCCATCACCTCGCTCAAGATCACGCCGCTGGCCAGCGTGACCGGCGCGCAGTTGGGCCGGCCGGCCGACTGGGTGCACGGCGAGGCCCGCCAGTTGGTCTCCAGGTCCGGCCGCTGCAGGTCCACGCGCTCGGCGCTGACCCCGTTGCCGGGGTCGAAGGGGTGCTCATAGGCGGCCAGCAGCGTGGTCCCGTCGGTGTCGTAGAGGCTGATCTGGTCGTTGGTGGACAGGCCGTTGCCCAGGGTCGTGTTGAGCGGCGCCACCCGGACGACCTCCTCGGGGATGCCGTAGCCGCCCTCGAACTCCGGGTCCAGGACGACCGCGTAGTCTCCCGGGGCCACCTGGGTCGGGCCGCCCTGGAAGGCCCCCAGCACGTCCCGGGCGTCGCCGTCGGTGAAGATGAGCCCGGCCAGCTCGACCGGCAGATCGGAGGCGTTGTAGATCTCCACGAACTCCCCGCGGTCCTCGTCGACCGGGTTGGCCATCACCTCGGAGATCACCAGGTGCTTGTCCGGCGAGGCCGCGCGCTGCTCGTAGGCGCCCATGTCGACCGCCGCGCCCTGCGGCCGGGAGACGCCGTCGAAGTCCACCTCGGTGCCCTCGTGGTTCGAGCCCGCGTCGACCGCACGGGATCCCAGATGCAGGTGGAAGTCGTCGCTGCCGATGTCGACGAACATCGGATCCACCGACAGGTCGGTGGCGTCCGCCGCGGCATGGCCCGCGTAGTTGGTGAAGTTGCCCCAGACCAGGTTGTAGCTGCTGGAAGCCATCGAGCTGTTCAGGGCGTTCAGGCCGGCGTTGTTCGACACCAGGATGTTGTTGTGGACGTGCTCGGAGTTGCCCTGGCCGGACACCAGGCCCGCGCCCCCGTCGTCGACGTCCTCGGCGAAGCCGTTGCCCACGAAGGTGCTCTGCGCGATGGTCACCATGGACCCGGACAGGACGATGCCCGCGCTGCGGTTGTAGAGCACCAGGTTGTCCGTCACCTGGCCGATGCAGTCCGTCAGCACCATGCCCCGCTCGTTACGCCGCACGCGGCTGCGGTACAGCTCGAGCAGGTGGCAGTCGTCCAGCTCGATGCCGATATCGAAGCCCTCGACCTGGTTGGCCGCCAGGATGGTGGACCCGCCCAGCCCCCCGCAGAGCTTGCGGATCCCGACGTCGGGTGAGAGACCGCTCGCGCCGTCCGCGGTCACCCGGAACTCGGTCACCACCTGGGGGTCGCCGGGCTGCATCAGGATCTGGCCGTGCAGCACGGTCTGATCCATGCCGGCGCCCATCAGGATCAGACCGGGCTTGAGGCTCAGGTTCTCGTGGTAGTCGCCCGCGCCGACCTGGATGATGTCGTCCGCGTGGGAGGCGTCGATGGCCTCCTGGATGGTGGCGAAGTCGCCGGGCACGTGGATGGTCAGGGCCAGGCCGCGGCTCGTGAGCGAGCCCTCCGGTGCCTGACAGCCGGCCAGGACCATGGCGCCGGACGCCATGAGCAGAACGCACAAGCGCACAGAATGGGATGCGTGCATGAGAACCTCCAGGTATCTCGGGGTCGGGTGGACGATCGAAGATCCTCCGAGCTCCACCGCAGCTCCAGCTAGAGATCCAGCATCGCACGATCCCCGGCCGGGAATCAAGCACCGCGCTGGCCTCGGCCGAGATCTTCCTCCTGCTGAACGACATGCGCCTGGAGGCTGCGGACGCGGAGCTGGAAGCGCTGGCCATCGGCGTGGCCGAGGGCAGGATCGGAAAGGACGAGACCGTCGGCTTCTTTCGCAAGCACGCGGCTCGCGGGTAGAGCGCCCCTCGCTCGGACCCGCCGACGCCGCCCAGGACCGGATAGGGCAGGAAATCGCCGTCCGCGAGGCCGGCTGTGACTAATCTACCACGCCCATAGGGCGTGGGTTTAGGAAGGCCCCGCTGGGGCCTCATCATTCGCCTCTCGTGCATTGTTG
>JAFGRB010000121.1 GCA_016935365.1 Deltaproteobacteria bacterium | reverse complement strand
GCCCTTTCAGGGCGCATGATTGTGTTCTCTCCGCTTCCCTGGGGCTAAAGCCCCAGGCTATATCCCATCGCTGCTTCGCAGCGAAAAACCGGATCTCGGAGATTGGCAAGCCCTGAAAGGGGCGAAATAGCCGGGGCTGGCGGATGCGATTGCGCCCTTACAGGGCTATCGTGCCGATTGCATCTCTATCCCAGGGCTTCGCCGGCTTTGCCGGCTTCGCCCTGGGCTTGCTCATCGCGCCCTTTCAGGGCTTGGCGAGGATTGAGGCTTTGCGCTGCTTCGCAGCGGAATGCAATCCTGGAGGAGCGCGGCCACTCCAGCATCTCGATTACTCAGCCTCTGGAAGGATCGGGGCTCGAGGGACCGGTCCCGGGCTCGGCCGGGGGCGGCTTCGCGGGCCCGGGCTCGGCCCCGGTACCGGTGGCTCCGGGCTTGGGCTTGGGCCGGGTGCCGGTGGCCTCGGGCTTGTCCGGGGCGGGCGCTGGAGCCTCGGGCTTGGCCGTTTCCTTCTCGCGCCCGAGCTTGGCCACCCGGCGCTGGGATGGTGCGCTGTAGCGGCTCTGGGGGTACTCGGCGATCAGGCGCTGGTAGGCCTTGAGCGCCCGCGGCATGTCTCCGGAGGTCTCCAGGGCGCCGGCGGCCATGAACAGGGCGTTGTCCGCGAAGGCGGCCTTGGGGTCCGCCTCCGCCGCCTCGAGGAAGGCGGCCGCCGCCTGGGGGGTCTTGTTGAACTTGAGCAGCACCTGCCCGCGCTGGTACTGGATCTCGGCCAGGACCTTCTCGGGCGGCTTGACATCCAGGCCGCGGTCGAGCTCCAGCAGCGCCCGCTTGAGGTGGCCCCGTCCCGACAGCGTCTTGCCCTTCTCGAGCGCCTCGCCGCCCATCTTCAGCCGCAGCTCCTCGGTCTCGCGGGACACCAGGCGATAGAGCACGGGCGAGAGCTTGTTGGGATCCAGGCTCTCGGCCACCTTGAGCGCCTCGGCGTCGCGGTTCTCGCGCTTCAGGCGCAGCAGGCTCTCGGCCACCTTCTCCTGCTGGGAGCGGAAGGAGAGCTTCTGCTGGCGCTCCTCGGCCTCCTGGCGCGCCTTGGCGAGCTTGTGCTCGAGATCGTCCTTCTGGCGGTTGACCGCCGAGACCTTGGCGTCGAAGGCGATGTAGACCCCGGCGAAGGCCAGCGCGGCGAAGATGATGTAGGCCCCGATGGAGTTGATCCAGTACTTGCGCTCGTAGCTCTCCTGCTTCTTCTGGAGCTGGCGGACCTCGGAGGAGAGGTTCTTGACGAGGTTGTCCGTCTTGATGATCAAATTGTGGGACTTCACGATCTCTTTCTTGATCTCGTGGATGTCCTCTTCGATCGCCATGGGCTGCTCCTCCGAAAGGGCCGATGTACGACAGAATACGTCCCCAAGGGGATTCGAACCCCTGTCGCAGGCGTGAAAGGCCTGTGTCCTAGACCGGGCTAGACGATGGGGACATGTCCGATGCCAATGAGCCGCCAGGGAATCGAACCCTGGACCCTCAGATTAAAAGTCTGATGCTCTACCGACTGAGCTAGCGGCTCCTCACGAGCACCCGACCCGCGGTCGAGGGCACCCTAACTAGCAAAATCGCGCCGGGGTGTCAAGCGCGGCCGGGCCGGGTCGGCTGGCCCCCGAGCGGCCTGCAGCGGGTCATGTGCTTGATTTCTAAGGCGAATTTTTTTTGAATCTCCCGGCCTGACGGGCGTCGAATCCCTCGTCGATGCACCTTTTCGGACACCCCCTCCCGGGGAGAAAATTCCTTGACATGCTGCACGGCATCGTACAATCTTAGCCGCAGATCACCCGGACAGGAGCGAGAAGGACTGGGTAAAAAGGACGCCTGTGAAACCGTAACAGTGAGCAAAGAAGAGAAACAGAAAGGGAGGAAGGAAATGAAGAAGCTTTGCATCGTGTTGACAGTGCTCGCGGCTTTGGGTCTGGTCCTCGGCTGCGGCAGCAGCAAGAACGACTGCGAGAAGGCCGGCGACGTCATGACGAGCGGGATGGACGAGTTCTGCAGCGGCGCGGCTGCCGACTGCCAGTACTGCGAGTGCTACAACCAGGGCAAGATCGTGAACTCCACGGGCGACGGCTGCGATGATCCCCCCGCTCCCGGCGACCCGGTGGCCTGCGAGGGCGAGTACCTGACCTCGGCCCAGGCCTGCCTGGCGAACGAGGCCGCCTGCAAGGCGTCGGGCTCCGACCTGATGAAGATGGTCTGCCAGGGCGAGCACGTGGGCGACGAGTGCGAGGAGGACGCCGACTGTCTGTTCGACATGGAGTGTCAGGACATGGTCGGCTGCATGATCCCGATGTGATCGACGCTCGAGACTGAGCCACGAACCCCGCGGGTCTTGCGCCTGCGGGGTTTTTCTTTTCGGAAAGGAGCGCCTCCATGCGCCGGTGGAGCGGATTCGTCTCCGCGCTCGCGCTCGCCGCGGCCTGCTCGGGAAACGGAGAGCAGGTGGACGTGTGCGCGGACGCGGCCGCGGTCATCGACCGCGGCGTCGCGCGGGCCTGCGAGCAGCACGCCGACTGCTGCGTCTGCACCTGCTTCGCGGACGGCGGCAAGGTCTGGGACGTGGAGCAGGAGGGCTGCGCATGCGTCGAGGACCTGCCCGGCGAGTGCAGCGGCCTGGCCGAGGTCATGGCCACGAACTGCCTGGCCGACGAGGCGGCCTGCGAGCAGGAGGCCGCGGCCAGCGTGGAGGAGGTCTGCGCGCGGACGCCCTGCGACCGGCAGGCCGAGCTCTACGCCGAGACCTTCGACGACTTCTGCCAGGGCCTGGACGCCGACTGCCGCTTCTGTGCCTGCTGGAACGACGGCCACAAGGTGGTCGATCCCGCGGAGCCGGCGCAATGCATCGAGCCGGAGGTCGATCCGGTCGAGTGCACCGGCGAGGCGCTCCAGGCTGCCGAGGCCTGCCTGGCAGACGAGCAGGCCTGCGAGCAGGAGGCGAGCGACATGGCGCTCATCATCTGCCGCTACGAGCACATCGGGGATGCCTGCGAGGAAGACGGCGACTGCTTGTTCGAGATGAGCTGCGTAGGCCAGAGCTGCGAGCTGCCCTGAGCCCTCAGGGCGACGTCTCGTCGATCAGCGCCCTGGCGCGATCCACCAGCTCGTTCAGCTCGGTCACGGTGCGCGCGTTCTCGATCACGTAGCGCTTGACCAGGCGCTCGTGCTGCCGGTGCAGGAGATCCAGCCGGCGGTAGATCTCCGCCAGGGTGCCCACGGTCGGGTGGCCGCTGTAGGAGTACTCGGTCAGGCGGCAGGAGACGCCCAGCTCCTCGAAGCGCCGCCGCCAGGGCCTGGCCCACGCGGCGTACTCCTGCAGGAAGCTGTCCCGGTCCTTCCAGGCGCTGAAGGCCTTCTGGACGTGATCCTGCTGCTCTGCGCGAAGCGTCTCCAGGGCGGCCAGGCAGTCCCGGAGCGCCAGGGTGTCCAGCTCGGCCAGCGTCTCCGGGCGCTCGACCGGGATGTCCAGCTCCGGGTGGCGCTGCTCGATGTTGGTCACGATGCCCGTGATCGCGCACACGGCCACGAAGCCCATGAAGACGAGGAAGACCGTGTAGACGGTCCAGCGGAAGGTGCGCAGGAAGGCCCTGCGCTTCTCGCGCCGCGCGGCGCGTCTGGCCTTGCGCTCCTCGCGGCGGCGCTGCTCCTCGGCTGTCGCCGGCTGGCTCACGCCAGGCAAGCTAGCAAAGCCCCGAAACAAGTGCAATGCACTTGTTTTGGGGCTAGGATGAGAGAGGTGAGGCACGCGCACGTCACAGCCCTGCTCGCGCTCGCCCTGCTCGCGGCCTGCGGCGATCCGGTCCGGCACGGTACCGAGGGCGGGCCGTGCTTTCCGGACGGCCGCTGCGAGCCGGGCCTGGTCTGCGACGATGGCGTATGCCGCGTCGATCTGCCCGACGACGGCGAGCCCGGCACGCCGGACGGAGGCGATGCGGATCTGGACGGGGACGCTGCCGCCGATGACGGCGGCGCGGGCGACGACGGGGGCTCGCCCGGGGACGACGGCGGTGCGGGCGACGACGGCCCTGCGGGCGACGACGGCGGGCCGGCCTGCGAGATCGCAATCGATCCCGGACCGCACCCCTGGGACCACCTCTACGAGGGCCTCGATGATCTCCAGGGCCAGGAGCTGGAGCTGGCCCTGCTGCAGATCGTCGACGGTCACGTCTCGCTGGGCTACGACAACGCGCGCCGGGTGATGTTCGAGAGCGTCGACAACCACGACGGGCGCGTGCAGTGCGTCTACACCGGCGAGTGGGTCGAGACGACCGGGATCCCGCCCAACGAGGTGATGAACACCGAGCACACCTGGTGCCAGAGCTGGGGTGCGGACAGCGAGCCCGCCCGCAGCGATCTCAACCACCTCTTCCCGGCCATGGCCGAGGCCAACAGCCACCGGGGCAACTACCACTTCGGCGATGTCGTCGACGCCACCTGGACCTCGGGCGGCTGCGCGGTGGGCACGGACGCCTCGTTCCGCTGGGTCTTCGAGCCCCGCGACGAGCACAAGGGCGACTGCGCGCGGGCCATGTTCTACTTCGCCCTGCGCTACCAGATGGAGATCCAGGCTTTCGAGGAGGACGTGCTGCGAGCGTGGAACTGCCTGGATCAGCCGGACGAGAAGGAAGCCCGGCGCAACGACGCCATCGAGGCCCGGCAGCAGACCCGCAACCCCTTCGTGGACCGGCCCGACCTCGTCGAGCGGATCGACGATTTTTGAGCCGGCTCGCCGTCACTCGGATCCAAGCCCCTTCGGGGCTGTCATCTCGCGAATGCTCGGATCTGTTTTCGCTGCGAAGCAGCGATGGAATATTGCCTGGGGCTTCAGCCCCAGGAAAGCGGAGAGAACACAATCATGCGCCCTGAAGGGGCGCGGCAATCTCAAGCTTTGTCCGAGACGCAGAGATGGCTGCGCCCCTCCAGGGCGCGTAAAAGTTTCTACCTTCTTGAACCTTCTAGCCCCGAAGGGGCGAGATAAAATAGCCCAGGGCGAAGCCCTGGGAATAATCAACCTCGCCCAGAGGGCGAGGTATTCGGAAGCCCCCTCCAAAGGGGGCTTACACGCTTG
>JAFGRB010000120.1 GCA_016935365.1 Deltaproteobacteria bacterium | reverse complement strand
CCGGGGTAGATGACCAGGTTGCCGTCGGTCTGGACGGCCAGCCAGGCGCCCGGGTGGCCGACCGTACCCGCGTTCCAGATCGGCGTGCCGGATCGTGTGTAGAGCACGAGGTTGCCGTCTCCCTGCATCTCGAGCCGGTAGCCGTTCTGGCCCCAGGTGCCGGTGGCCCACAGGGCGGCCCCACCCCGGTAGAGCACCAGGTTGCCGTCTCCTTGCAGGGCGAGCTCGAAGCGCCCATCGCAGGACAGGACCGAGCGGTGATCGGCCGACAGGCCTTGACCGGCGGCGATCCGGCCGCAGGCCGTGGGGCCTGGCGGCACGGGCGGCTGGACCGTCCCGCTCGACCAGACGGCGTTCGACATGCTCGGTCCGGGGTAGATGACCAGGTTGCCGTCGGTCTGGACGGCCAGCCAGGCGCCCGGGTGGCCGACCGTGCCCGCGTTCCAGATCGGCGTGCCAGAGCGCGTGTAGAGCACGAGGTTGCCGTCGGGCTGCATCTTCAAGATCTGACCTTCCTGCCCGCAGGTGCCGGTGGCCCACAGGGCGGTCTCTCCCCGGTAGAGCACCAGGTTGCCGTCTCCCTGCAGGACGAGCTCGAAGCGCCCGTCGCAGGACTCGACCGACATGCCCCGGGTGAGCCGGTCGCCCGAGACCATCTTGCCGCAGCCGGTCGGATCCGCGAGCCGCTCGCAGTGGCCGGTCTCGTTGCAGGTCAGGCCGGCGGGGCAGCCTCCGCAGCTGCCGCCGCAGATCGGATCGGCTCCGCACTCACGATCCTGGCACGGGGCCACCGCGTTGAACTTGAGCCACATCTCCGGCCCGAACCAGGTCCGCATCTCGTCGACCAGCTGCCAGTCGCTGCGGTAGACCCCGGGGGTGGAAGGCGCCGTGCCGTGCGCGTCGAAGACGACCCGCTGGCACAGCGGCCGGTCGTTGCAGTCGCCGGCGTTCCAGTTCGGTGGGTGGACGTTGTTGTTGGCCGTCTCGTTGACGCTGATCCGGCGCGTTCCGGTCAGGGGATCCGGCGTCTCGGCATGCCTGGCCAGACGCACGTTGTGGCCCCAGCTGCTGCCGTTCGAGCCCCAGTCCACCCAGCCCGTCTGGCCCACGTTCTTGAGCTCGAACCAGAAATGCACGGGCTGTCCGGTGCAGACCCGGTACTGGATGCCGGGATCGGGATCGGGCTGGGCCTCGCTGCCCTGGCCGACGAACTCGGCGGCCAGCAGCGGCGGTGCGGCCGGGGCGTTCGAGAGCAGGGAGCCGATCTGGGCGAACAGGGCGTCGCCCGGGCAGGTGGTGCCCCCGTACTCCCGGTGGCCCTTGACGTGGCCGCGGTCCCTGGGCACGCCGTAGGCGCCGGATAGCCAGGCGATGAGCTCGGCGCCGTTGGCGATCTGGGCGCCGCTGGCGGAGACGGACTGGTAGGTGCCGATGAAGGAGATGCCGGCGTTGTGGGAGTTGGCCCCGCCGGTGTGGGCGCCCAGCACGGTCTCGTCGACGCGCCCCTGCCAGCGCTGGCCGCTCTGGTCGATCACGAAGTGGTAGCCGATGTCGCACATGCCGCGGCTGTCCATGTGGTAGTTCTGCATCTGGCGCATCCGGGCGGCCGGCGAGAGCGGATCGGCGTTCGGGGTGGCCGTGTGATGGATCGTTACCTTGTACGGCGTGTGGCCGTATGTCACGCAGTTGGGAGAGCGGGCGCCCCAGCTGCTGCGGGGATGCACGATGGAGGCCGGGGCGAGAGGCTGCTCGATGGTGTCGAGGCCGTCCTCCTCGACGTCGGCCGCGATGTCCTTCGACTCCTCGCCGAAGCGCGCGATCCCCTCCGCCCACAGGAAGCTGGGCTCGGGCCCGTCGGCGATCCGCAGCTGCAGGCCCTGGGCCCCGTCGGGGACGTTCACGTGGCCCGTCCGGGCGATGCCCTCGGACCAGCGCGGTTCGATGGGCTCCCACGGGCTCCAGGCGCCATCGAGGAGCGTCCGGCCCTCGAGGAGCGTTCCCTCCTGGACGTCCCACATCAGACCGGCCCGGATGAAGGTCTGCTCGGCGTATGCCGGCGGGGCCAGGCCATCGGCGTCGAAGATCGAGCGGCCGTCGAGCCCCTCGCTGTTGTAGAGGTCCTCGGTGTCGAGCGCACCCGTGGGGCCGTCCGGGCTGCAGCCCACGACAAGGATCCAGGCCCAGACAATCGCAGCCGACAGGTGGAGCATAGAGCGCATGGTCTCTCCCTTTCGATCCAACAGAAGCCGCTGGATGAGTCTGGTTGTCGTTCTTCGGCTATTTTTTACAGCAATGTGTGTGCCAGGCTGAATCTGGCCTGCAAGCTGTTGATATGATGAACCATAGAACCGGATCGCCCGGCTGGTTGTGCCAGAAAGTCACGCAGGCATGTTCTTCGATATGAAGATGCCCTGTAAAATAGGCCAAATAACGGCCCAGCCGTCTCGAGCTGATGGTAATTCAAGATACCAGTGGTCCGAGGCTCGCCTGGCGTCCTGGCATCGGCAGCAGCCCGGCGGCATCGGGGAAGAGGGCCGTGCGGTGGTTGGGCGGCAGCTCGGGGATGATCCTCTCCAGCGCCTCTGCAAACGAGCTCGCCGGCTCGAGACCCAGCTCGCGCACGAGCGCCTCGGCCAGGCCCGACACGAGCAGGATGCGGTGGTGCGCGGCGCGCTCTCGTGCGGCCAGCGCGGCGAAGCAGGCCTCGTCGAAGCCCGCCAGCAGCCGGGCGCGCAGGGCGGCCGGATCGTACGGTGCGAGGGCGCCGAGGCGGCGAGCGGGCTCGGGATCGCTGCAGGCGGCCAGGTGGATCGCCACGCCGCCCGGCGCGAGCAGCCCGCAGGCGTTGGCCAGCCCTTGCAGGCAGGCGATCGGATCGCGGTCGAGCGGATCGCCGCCCGAGGCGCTCAGCAGCAGGTCGAAGGGCTGCTGGAAGGCGAAGACCCGCCAGCCCAGGTAGGCCTTGCAGGCCGAGTGGTGGGCCTTGCGGAGATCGCCGGCCCAGAAGCCGGCAAAGGCGCCCGGCCGGCTGCCGCGTATGCAGTGGATCGCGAAGACCGGCAGCCCGGGTAGCAGGGCCGCCTCGAGCAGATCGGCATGCGCGGCGTTGCGGGCCAGGCGGCCGGCGAGCCCGGCCTGTCCCGACTGCGGATCCGAGCGCCCCATCGCGGTCCGGATGGTCTCGGGTGCGGCCGCGCAGCGCACGAGCAGCTCGCGCGCGCCGCTGAAGCCCAGCACGGGGTGATGGGCCACCCGGCCGACCACCACGATCAGGGCGAAGTCCCACAGCCCGCGGTCGAAGGCCACGGGCGTGCCCAGGCTGGTGTGGCCGACGGCGCGCAGCGAGCCTTTCGGGTCGCGCTCGAAGATCGGATGAGCCGCGATCCTCTCCTCGCCCAGCAGCTCGGCGAGCTCGGCTCGTCCGAACGAGGGCCCGCAAGGGCCGAGGTGGATCCGACTGCTCGCGCATCCCTGCTGCCCGAGGTAGGCGAGCAGGACGTCCAGCAGCTCGGCTGTCCCATCTCGCCGGCACTCCGGGCAGGCGACGACGA
Source organism: Deltaproteobacteria bacterium (assembly GCA_016935365.1). Classification (GTDB taxonomy): domain Bacteria; phylum Myxococcota; class B64-G9; order B64-G9; family B64-G9; genus JAFGRB01. The sequence continues at coordinate 21,595 of JAFGRB010000120.1, read as the reverse complement.
GCAGCTCGTCCGAGGCGGGCAGGCGCTTGGCGAGCGGAAGGGAGTGGATCGGGGAGTCGAGCGCCTCGGTCAGGGCCGCGGCCGGATCGGGCAGATCCGCAGGCCCCATCGGAGCCACCAGATCGATCCCCCATCCGTCGGGCAGGTAGGCCTGCTCCTCCTCGGTCCCCAGCGGAAGGCTGACGCGGGAGCGCGCCTCCACGGCCGCCTCTACTCGACGCGGACCCAGCGGCCCAGCCAGTAGGCCAGCCGGAAGTCCACGCCGGGGAACATGGCCGGCCCGTCCGCGCCGCCGTTGGGCTCGTACGGGTTGGAGCGCCAGTAGTAGTTGCTCGGCGGCCTGCTGCGCATGGGGATCGGCTGGGCCACCACCAGGCTCCCGTTGCGGCCCACCTCACCCAGCACGTCGAGCTGCACGCCGTCGTCGGTCGTGCAGACCCCGGCGTCCAGCTCCTGCGGGTCGCAGTTCACGCGCTCGAACTCCCAGAAAGGCGGGAGTGGGAACTCCCGCAAGGTCTGCAGGCCGCGCGCGACGGCTTCCATGTCCGGTGCGCGCTGGCACGGCTTGCGGGCGCTCGCGCCGCACATGCCCGCCGCGTAGGCGAAGTCGAACAGCGACTGGCCGATCTCCACCGGCTGGAAACGCTCGCCCGGCGAGTCGTATATCTGGACATCCAGGGCGGCCTGGACGCCCGCGCGGGCCGCCTCGTCGTCGTGCAGGTGGCGCAGCGCGAGCCAGGCGCCCTGGACCACCATGTTGTAGTTGGAGAAGTTGGAAGCGGTGCCCATGTTGACGAGGATCATGTCGTCGCGGGCGATCTGCACGAAGTCCCGTTCGCCGATCAGCTCCTCGTAGAGATAGGCGTCGGTCTGCGGATCGTCGGCCACGTCGGCCAGCGCCGCCAGGATGCCCAGAGCCATGATGGTGTGGAAGCCATTGCGCGCGCCGGGCAGGTACATCCGATCGACGTTCTGCTCGTTCAGGTAGCCGTGATAGGTGGTCCGTCCATCGGCGTCGGGCACCTCGAGGTCGTAGCCGCTCTCGCGCACCACCGCGTAGGCCCTGGCAAGCGCTCGGGCGTCGTCCCGCAGCGTCTGCTTGACCTCGGCGGGGATGCTCGGATCGTCCTCGACCACCTCCCACAGCGCCCCGAAGCCCAGCGCCCAGCCGATCAGCATGTCCCGGCTGCAGGAGTCCTCCCAGATGAAGTCGGGGTAGAGCCCCGAGTTGTCCTCCCGCCAGGTGCCGTTGTCCTTCTCCTCGGGCAGCGGCATGCCCTGGGCGTCGAAGAGCGGCGTGCACAGCTCGCCGCCCGCGCCGGGGTAGCCCTTGTGGGCATAGCCGCGGACGATCACCCCCTCGACCCCGGTGATGGCCACGGCCCGGTGCAGTCCCTCGGCGCTCGCGAGCAGCTGCTCGCGGGCGCGGTCGAGCTCATCGACCGGGTAGCACTGATCGCGCATCACGCCGTAGCGGAAGGCGTCGGCCGCGATGCCGGCCCCGGCGTATGCGCCGGCCACCTTCCACCAGGAGTCGACCACGTCGGCGACCTGCATGCCGCTGTAAGCGGCGAAGTCCCAGCCGTCGTCGTTCGCCAGCCAGTCCTCCACCGCGGCCCGTTCGGCCGTCTTGTCCCGCGAGATGGAGCACTCGGCGGAAAGCCCGGTGGGCAAGGCGTGGAAGGCCCAGAACTGCCGGTCCCGCATGCGGGCGAGGCGCGCCAGATCGGCATCGTGGCCCTCCTCGGCCGGGCCGGGCAGCAGCGCCTGCCAGTCGTACGCGTAGGCCTGCGGGCAGGACGGCTCGTCACCGCCCTCGCGCCCGCTGCAGGCGATCGCCAGGGCACAGAGCAGGATCCCGCCGAGTGGCCATGGGCTCGATCCGCGTCGGATGACCGCCATGACGACGATACTGCCAGATGACCCGAGTGGCCGCAAGGTGTCCAGGATCTCCCGCCCCAGCCGATCCGAGACGCCAGATCGCCGTGCAGATCGAGCAGCTGCGCCGGAGTCGAGCGGAGGCGTGGTTCTCCACGTCGAGCATCGACTGCGACGACGTTTGCGCGGCGGGCGGCGGATCGGGGGTGTTGCCAGGCCGTGGGCTTGTGGTCTATCATGCCCGCGAAACTCGAACCCGGAGGTCTGCCTTGAACAGTTCCTGGCCTTGCTGGCGCTCGAAGATCGCGCTCTGTCCCGTCTGGGTCATCTGGCTCGTCCTCCTCGCCTTGCCGGGCTGCGAGAAAGAGAAGCCGCCGAAGCCGCCCGCGGCTGCGGATGCAGTCAAGCCGGAGCCGAAACCCGCGCCCGCGCAGAAGACGGCCGGGGCGCTCTCGGGTGCCTGGGAGCCTGCCGTGCGGACCAGCCTGGAGAAGCTGATCGCCGAGCGAGGCAAGGGCGGGGCTGCGTACGACGCGGCCAAGCCGCCGGTGGCGGTCTTCGACTTCGACAACACCTGCATCCGCGGAGACATCGGCCGCGCCTTCTTCGATTTCATGGTGACCAGCGGGAAGATCCAGTTCGATGAAGCGGTCTTCGCCACCCTGCCAGCCGACAAGCGCCCCGCGGTCGAGGCGAGCTGGAAGGCCGTCCAGGCGCTGCCGGCCGACAAGCGCGCCGACTCGCGCGAGCTCAGGTCGCTCCGCAAGCAGATGCACCAGATCTACTGGAGCCTGTGCAGCGGCACCGAGAGCGACAAGTGCTTCCCGTGGCAGGTGCGATTCTATGCGGGCCACACGCCCGCTGAGATCGAGAAGATGGGCGCGGAGGTCATGGACGCCGAGCTGAAGCGCAAGATGGGCTCGGAGCCGATCCGCATAGACGATCAGGACGCATCGCCCGCCATCACCTCGACCGGGATCCGGATCCACGAGGAGATCAAGGAGCTGATGGAGCGCCTGGCCGGGGCCGGCTTCGATCTGTGGATCGTGTCGGCCGGCCCTCAGTGGGTGGTCAAGGGCGCCGCGCACCACTTCCCGGTCCCGCCCGAGCACGTCATCGGCATGCGGACCCGTCTGGTCGACGGGAAGCTCTCCGCCGAGATGGAGCCGCCGGCCACGTTCCGCCAGGGCAAGGTCGAGGCGATCGAGAAGCACATCCAGCGCAAGCCGGTGCTGTGCGCCGGCGACTCGTGGTCCGACGCCGAGATGCTCGATCACGCCGAGCACGCCCTGCTCGTCGACCGCGGTTATCTGGACCTGAAGAAACGAGCCCGCGAGAAGGGCTGGTGGGTACAGCCGACCTTCCCGGTCGACTGAGACCATCCATGGAGGCGCGGTGAGGCTCCGATCGCCGGCGAGGATCGCGGCCCTGGCGGCGCTCGCTGTCTGGACTTTCCAGGGCCTTGCGAGCGCCGAGGAGCGTCTCGCGGCCTGCAAGCAGCGCTACCACGAGCCGGCCCGCTTCCTGGCCAACCCCGACGAGTCGGTCCTGATCGCCGGCGTGATCGGCTGGTGCCGCAAGAACGAGCACCGGCTGCTCTGGGATGAGGCCTACGCGGGCGCCGCCCGGGTCTGGAGCGGCTGTCTGGTCGAGAGCGGCGGGGAGAACGAGCGCTCGCTGCCGGTCGACCGCTTGCGATTCGAGATCCTGCAGCGGGGCGTGACCGACGCCGCCATCCTGCCCTACTCGGCCCGAGGCCCGGCCGAGAAGATGCCCGCCGGCATGCTGCGCTTCCTCGACGAGCAGGTGCACCGCGGGCGCTACACGCACTTCGCCGTCGGAGCCACCCGGGCGCCCGGCCAGAAGGAGATGGTCTCGACTCTGGTCCTGGGTCGAAGGCCCGCGCTCATCGACCCCGTCCCGGTCTGCCCCGGACCCGGCGAGCGGGTCGATCTCGGCGTGCGCTTGCTGCGGGGCTACAGCCACCCGCGCTGGCTCATGACCACGCCGGCGGGCAAGGTGAGCAAGGGGGTCCTGCTGTACGAGGACGGCATCTGGCGCGGCCAGCTCCCGCTGGATGCCGGCAGGGGGGAGTACACGACCGAGATCGTGGTCAACAGCCCGAGCGGCCCCGAGGTGGCGGCCCTCTTCCCGCTCTTTGCCGGCGTCGAGCGCCCCGCCTTGCCCCGGGTCAAGGTCCGTCCGGTCCCGGGGCGCTATCGCTCCCCGCAGCAGGCCGAGCAGGCCCTGCTCGAGCTCGTCAATGGCGCCCGGAAGAAGCACGCGCTTCCGCCGGTCGAGCTGGACGAGCAGCTCTCGACGCTGGCGCGCACCCACAGCGACCAGCTGCTCTTCCGCCGCCATGCGGTTCACCGGACCCGGGAGACGGGCGGGCTGACCGACCGGCTGCGCAGCTCGGGCTACGCTTTTTTGCGGGCCCTGGAGAACGTCTCGCTCTCCCCCAGCCCGGAGTCGGCCCACGAGCGCTTCATGGGCAGCCCTGGACACCGCCTCAACGTCCTCGACCCCTATGTGACGCGGGTGGGCATCGGGGTGGCCATGGAGCGCAACGCGACCGACGACGTGCTGGCGGTCTGCGAGGTCTTCGTGGAGCCCGGCGAGACGATGGAGTCTCGGGCCATCGCCGAGAAGATCCTGGCCATGGTCAATGCGCGGCGCGCGAAGCGGGGACGCTTCGCGCTGGGTCTGGACGCCGAGCTGTGCGCCATGGCGCAGCGCAGCGCGCGCCGGCTGGCGGCCGCGGGCGGCAGTGCGGATCCCCAGGCCGAGGGAAGCTCCGTGCTGGAGGAGATCGCCGCCGGGCCGATGGAGGTCGTCGGCGCGGACGTCCGCTACTTCAAGACCGCGAGTCCCCGACAGGTCCTGGCATCGCCGGAGCTGCTGGAGGAGGGCATCAACCGTCTCGGGGTCGGCAGCGCACCGGCCGGCTCACGCCCCGGCGAGCTCTGGATCGCCCTGATATTCGCCGGTCGCTGAAAGACCCCTCAGAACGGTCACGGCATGGAGCGAAGTCTACCCCTGCGCCACCCACGGCTCGTCGCCTACCAGGAGGTCATCCGCACCCTGCGAGACAGCGTGCCGGTGTGGACGGGGTTCCTGTCCCGTCTGCCCTTGACGCTGGGGGAGTCGGACGTGGATCGGGTCGCGCCGTACTCGCTGGACGACGCCTCATGCGAGGCGCTGGCCCGGGCGGTCGACGGCCTGGCCGATCTGCTCAAGCGGAGACACGACCCGGACTACGATCGGGAGAAGAAGAAGGCCTTGCTGCCGGACGAGCGCAAGCGGGTCGTCCTGTGGCCTCGGCGTTTCTGTCCGCGCACGCTGCCGGAGGAAGGGCCGCTGCGGGACGTGGTCCGCAAGGCCCTGCTCGAGACGCCTGATCTCGATGCGGGCCTGCTCGAGAGCTGGCTGTCGAAGCAGGCGGGCGGACGCGCGCTCTACTCCACCTTGACCGATCTGCTCGCCAAGTCGCTCCGCGCTTCGCGCCTCCATCCCCAGTATTCCGGTCTGGGCCTGATGATCCACCTGGCCCTGCTGGACTCGCTGCTGCAGGCCAAGGACCGGATCAAGAGCGTCAAGGTCCGCAACATGAGCTACGAGCGGCTCGATCATGCGGTGGGCACGGCGCTGCACGCCTGCTTCCAGCGCGCCGTCGAGGAAGCCCTGGCGCAGGAGGGTTCGGCGCCGGAGCACTCGCCCTACCGGGTGGACCTGGTGGTGATCATGGCCAGCCTGGGACCGCTGCACTTCTTCTCCATCCTGCCGGAGCGCTTCGGGGAGGACATCAATCCCTACGGCTTGCCGGCCGAGATCGCGGAGCTGCTCAATCCCATCTACCGGGCTGCCCTGGAGCAGGGCAACGATCCGCAGGGCATCCTGAGCCGCCTCATGCGGACCGCCTCGATCGACTCTCCCCTGCGCCTCAACCTGATTCAGCATGCCGCCTGCGAGAGCCTGCGTCGAGCCATCCTCGATCACCTGCTGGCCAGCGAGGATCCGGCTTTCGAGTCCGATCGACTGCTGGCCGCCATCTACGGCCAGAACGGGGAGCTGATCGATCTGATGAACCAGCACGCCTCGCTGGCGCTGATCGCGGCGGAGCTCGAGAAGCGCCTGGCGGATCCGCGAAAGCTCGAGGCATCCCGACGGGCCAACCGGCGCCTGCACAAGGCCGTCGCGCAGATCCGCGACGACGGTCCGGACTGGATGCGGGCCGGCGAGCCCGATCGGACCGGACTGCAGGACCTGCTGGAGCGCTTCGTCCTGCAGCAGATGGACGAGTTCTCGCTCGAGCACATCCGAAAGGCCCGCCAGCGGGTGGTGGACCGACGCCGGAGCAACTCGGTCCAGGTGCTGGTCAAGGAGTACGAATCGGGCCGGCTGTACCGCATCGCCCTCGACGACAAGCCGACGGTGCGCAGCCGCATCGCCCACGAGGAGGCCCAGCTCTTCGTCGACCTGAAGGGCTACACGAGCAGGACGGCCAGGGCCAAGGAGCTCGTGATGGCCGAGTTCCTGAAGTCCGAGTTCTACGAGCCCATCCTCGAGGCGGCCAAGCGCTACTACGCGGGCGCATCGCTGGTCTCCAGGGAGCAGAACATCCAGCTGGTCAACCTGGTGGGCGATGCGGTCGCCTTCTCGGGCAACATCGTCTCGCTGGTCAGCCTGGCGCGGGACATCCAGCAGGTCTTCCGGAGCTACCACGACAAGCTGCTGCGGCTCTCACCGGAGGACGAGCAGAGCTCCTTCGAGCGGCTCCGCAGCCAGGTCCAGCAGAAGCAGTCGCAGATCCGCCAGGAGATGCAGAGGCTGCGAGAAGAGCTCAAGGAGATCAAGAAGGAGGTCTTCGACCGGAGTGCGCTGGACGACGCGGAGAAGGTCCGGCAGCTCCAGCTGGATTACCGGCAGCGCTTCGACCGGATCCAGGATCGCCACCAGGAGCTTCGCGACAAGCAAGCAAAGACCAAGGACGCGAGCGAGCGCGCCCAGATCGCCGCTCGCCTCGACGCGCTCAGGAAGGCGCACGCCGAGCTCAAGCGCCACCGTGTCCGGACGCTCGAGGCGCTCAAGGGCATGAAAGGCGAGCAGCTCGGTCGCCACTTGACGGACCTGCTTTGCCGGGACCAGCTCGAGAAGACCCGTATCATCGAGCAGCGACTGCGGACCATGGAGGACCAGTCGCAGTCCCTCGGTCACGCGCTGGAGGAGGAGTATCGCCGGCGCATGGGCTTCGGGCTGGAAGCGGGCCTGTTCATCGCCTACGGCACCGCCGCGGAGTCGATCGAGATCGACGACGACATCTGGGGGAGCCAGCGGGTGGCCATCTCCGAGCACGTCAACCAGGCCGCTCGCGGCACGGCGCGCAACGTCTTCGTCAAGCAGCAGCTCGACGAGATGCTCGAGAGCGAGCGCCGCAAGCGGGGCCAACCGGAGCTCGAGTTTCCTTTCCGCATCCACATCGCCCCGACGAGCCAGTTCAGCCTCGAGCCCAGGATCCATCGCCTGTGGTCGCAGGCGGTGAGCGGGTCGGACCGCGGCCAGCTGGATCGCTTCCTGGCCAGCCTGGACACCCAGGTCCGGGACCGGTTCGAGCAGTTGACCGATCCGGACAGCTTGACGGGCACCCCGATCTCGACCGACATCTACAACCTCGGCGAGGCCATCAGCGGCAGCGCGCTGGATGCCTACCTGCAGGCCACCCGGCACAGCCACTTCTTCTTCCGCATCCAGGTGCGGCCCGAGGAGCTGGCCGAGGAGATCCAGCAGCGCTACTGCTTCCCGGACCCGGTCCTGAGCCTGATCGCCGGCCGCCGATTGCGCGAGCCCGACGAGGTGGAGATCTTTCGCTACGTGGGCCAGGTCGTCTTCCGGGGCTTCGAGATCTCCCGGCCGACCTCCGTCTTCGAGATCCTCCGGTCGAAGAGCACGTTCTTCCAGGACATCCGCACCCGCCACTTCGAGGCCTGGTGGGAAGAGGCCCAGCAGGACCCCAGCGGCAAGGTGGAGAGACTGGGTGTCGAGCTGGAAAACGCAGTCGATGGTTGAGTCGAGCGCGCTCAGCCGGCGCCGGGCTCCAGCAGCGAGGCGATCTCGGGGTGGCCGGCCGTGCGGGCCATCTGGGCCGGGGTGAGGCCCTGGCTGTCCTGACTGCCCGGATCGGCGCCGTGCTCGAGCAGCTGCTCCACCGCCTGGCGCTGGCCGGCAAAGGCGGCCAGGTGCAGGGCGGTCTTGCCCGAGGGGCCGGCCGCGTCCACGCGCGCCCCGCGCTCGACCAGCAGCGAGATGGTCTCGGTGTGCCCGTGGATGCAGGCGAAGACCAGGGGCGGGTAGCCGTTCTTGCCGTCGGGCGCGTCCAGCGGGCAGCCGGCGTCGACGAGCGCCCGGGCCGCGGCGGTCTTGCCGAGCATGGCCGCCCAGTGAAGGGGCGTCTTGCCCGACTCGTCGGCCCGTATCGGATCGCCGCCCCCGGCGAGCAGGGCGGCCAGGGCCTCGACGTCCCCGGTCTGCACGGCCTCGATCAGCCGCGCAGGCCCGCGAGCGCGCTCCCCCGCGCGCAGGATGGCCGGCGCCGCCAGCCAGGTGAAGAGCAGGCCCGGCCCCGCGCCCAGCGCGAGAGGGATCGCGAGCTCCAGGCTCCAGATCTCCGAGCGGTCCTCGACGTACCAGGCGGTCGTGAAGAGCGCGCCGATCCCCGCGGCCAGAAAGCCGAGCCCGCTGAGCAGGCGCGCCCTGGCCGTCCGGCCGTCCAGCCAGGCCGAGGCCAGCGACGAGGCGACCGCGATCGCCAGGCAGATCCAGAAGTCGACCGCTCCACCGAACCAGCCCGCGTACAGCATGCCGGCGAGGATCGAGCCCACCGTCACGATCAGAAAGGCCACCTCCCGCCTGTCCGCCGTCGCGTGCATGCACGCCTCCGAGGTGCAGGATTCTACTCGCGGCTGCGAGACGCTGGCAAGAGATTGCACAAGCTCGCGAATCCCACTTCGCAATCCCGGCCGCCGCGAGCGCGTCCAGGGGCTCGAAAGCACGAGCTGTGGACCCTGAGCGGGCCGTGATTGACGATTGGCACGTGGCTTGAAAGGATCCTCTTCGATCGCTGGCCGTCCATGCAGAAGGAGCGCCCGGAGATGAAACGCTTCTCGATCGCCTCTGCCTTGTGCCTGGCTCTCGGCCGGCTCGCCGCCTGCGACCTGTCCTACGAGGACGAGCCCATGGACCCATACGAATCCGGCGAGCACTCGAGCGCCTGCCCCGGCGATCCCCGGGAAGCGGGCTTCAGCCTGGAGCAGCTCTGCGACTGCCTGCATACGGGGAACTGGAAGCAGCGGGCCCAGGCGCCCAGGGAGATGGCCAAGCTCGGAGATCGGCGGGCCGTGCCCGTGCTCATCCAGGCGCTCAGCGACGAGGAGGATCTCTACGTCCGATGCGAGATCGCCCGCGGCCTGGCCGCGCTCGGAGACCGCCGCGCGGTCGAGCCGCTCATCGCCGCGTTGCGCAGGACGCAGCGCCTGTCCACTTTTACCGGGCGCGTCTACCTCTTCGCGCCCAACCCCAAGGAGAACAGGAAGGTCGTCTGCATCAAGTGCCTGCTCGAGTCGCTCGGGGAACTGGGCGGGCCGGAAGCGGTCGGGCCCCTGGTCGAGATCATCCGCAGCGATGAGCGGAAGTACCTGGCCGTGGGCCCGCTGGCCGAGGTCGGCGCGCCGGCCGTGAAGCCGCTCATCGAGCTGCTCGACAACCCGGATCCTCTGGTGCGCAGGTACGCCGCCGAGACGCTCGGCAAGATCGGAGATCCCCGGGCGATCGCGCCCCTGCGCGCCCTGCTGGAGCGGGAGAAGGAGCGCGTCGAGCAGGGCGATGTGAGCCGGTCCGTCTACTACCAGGCGGGTCACGCCCTCGAGAAGGCGCTCGGCCGGGTCGAGGAGGCGCTCGATCCCGCCGGCCCGAGGCCGAGCCGGGTGGATCGCGAAGCGCGGCAGGCGCAGGAGAAGCGTTGCGCCGCCTGGCTGTCCGCACGGCCGGCTCCGGGCGGCGACCGGCCGCGCGCGATCGACAGAGACGTGCCGATTGCAGAGCCGCAGGCTCTCTCGAAGAGGATCCGCTCTCTGGTGCGCGCGGCGCCGGTGCCCGGTCGAGACGTACCCCGCTGGCCCTGCGAGGTGGAGCTCGAAGACGGCACCCGGCATACAGGTATCCCGGTCTTTACGGAGATCGCCCTGCTGACCGGGGCGGGCAGCCCGCAGCGCCTGCCCGTGCAGGAGATTCTGAAGATCGAGGTCGGCCACGACGGTCGGGCCATGGTCAGGACGCGCGAGGGCAGGCTCATGGGCAGGCTGGCTCCGGGGCGTGTGACGCTGCTCTGCGAGGATCGAGCGGTCGGCTTCTCGCTCTCCGACCTGCGCGCGATGCGCCTGCGCGAGCTGCATCGCTGGGCAGGGCTGCTCGAGATCGAGACGCCCGAGGAGCTTGGCCTGGCCTACCTGTTTACCAAGCAGGCCGGCAGAGACGCACTGGCCGACTTCTTCCTGTGGCGGCTGGACCGTGCGCTCGCGCGCGAGCCGCAGCGCGAGGCGGGTCGCCTGGTGCACGGCTTCGAGTCTCCGGCGAGCGCTGCCAGATTGGGGCCGGGGCTGCACCTGCTGGCCTGCGGCTCGGGTCGGAAAGGTGCGATCCGCACCTTCCTGCTCCGGCGCGACCGGCTGGTGCCGCTCCACGAGATCCAGCTGGGAAGCGGCCCGATCGCCAACCGGCCCGCCCTGCTGGGCGTGCAGGCCGTGTTCGGCACCATGCGCGGCAAGGCGGGCTGGCCGCCCGGGGTGGTCCGCCTGGACCTGCTGAGCGGGGAGGTGATCTGGCGCGCGGCCATCGGGAGCGTGGGGCAGGCCAGCGTCCTGGTGCACGGCGACAGGGTCTTCGCCAGCTCGGACGGCTGCTGGCAGGACCCGGAGTCCGGGGAGCTGCGGGACGGCGAGGGCAGCCTGTTCTGTCTGGAGGCGAGCAGCGGGCAGGTCGTGTGGTCTCTTCCGATCCCCGAGCCCGAGAGCATCTGCGCCCGGGGGCACTGCGCGCCCGTGCTGGACGGCGCGCTGCGGCTGCGTCTGGATCACGGCGGTGAGATCGCCGACCTGTACGTGGACCCGAAAAGCGGCATGCCCGTGCGGGTCCGCCCCTGGCTGCTCCGGAAGGACTACCAGCGCTTCGCGCTCGACCCGGCCTACCCCGGCCGGCCGCGTTTGCGCTGGCAAGGGCTGGTCTGCGAGCTTCGCGAGCAGGCCTGGCCGGACAACCCGCGCCTGGGTACACTGATCTGCGCCGAGCAGGAGGGCAGGGGCCCGAGCTGGAAGATGGGCGCCGACACCCGCCAGGGCTACGCCTTCCATCCGCCCATGCTGCTGGACGGGCTGCTGCTGGTCGGAAGGAGCCTCGTCGATCTGAGGTCAGAGGAGTCTGAGATGGAGCCGGGCCAGGGCATCGGAAAGCCGGGCGAGAGCCCTGCGGGCGAGGCGGCCAGCGAGCAGGTGCAGAGCATCATCCGCAGGGCGGACGCGCAGATGAGCAAGGAGGAGCGCGAGGCGAGCGTGAGCGCGGTGCGCCGCGCCCTGGGCCTCGAAGGCGCCGCGGGTCGAAAGAAGAAGCTCCGCGATCCGCGCGCGCCGGTCGCTCGCACGAGGCGGCGGCTCGGTCAGGGGTGGATGGAGCTGGTCGTCAGCGATCCCAGCGCTTTGCTCATGGACGAGCTCACGGAGACCGTCCTGTCCGAGGGCAGCAAGGCGCGTGCCGAGCTGCGCAGGGGGATCGCGCACGACGATCCCGCGGTGGTCGAGGCCAGCATGCGGATGCTGCTCGCCCTGATCAGGGCCCGGCCGCGCACGCCCCTGGACCTGGAGGACCACCGCGCCATCGACCGCGCGCTGCAGGCCGACGCGAAGAGGGCGCGCAAGGCGGACGTGGCCAGGTACGCCTGGCTGCTGAGCCGGGCGCGGAGCCAGGCCGGTCTGGACTCGCCCTTGGCCCGCTCGCCCGAGGTGCACGAGCTCGACTCCGTGAGGTTCTTTGCCTGGCGCAGGCGCATGGGCTTCGAGCAAGCCGCGTCCCGGCAGCAGGAAGACCCGCTGAGCGAGGCCCGGGAGGCGGCGCTGGCCGTGCTGCGGGCCGGCGAGCCGCGGAAAGCCGGAAAGCTCCTCGAGCGCCTGGACGCGGCCCTGAGCCGGCTGCCCGCGCCTGCAGGCGGCCGGCTGAGGTACCGCTTCCCGGGCGCGGTGGGCATGCGGGCTCTGGGCGAGGATCTCCATCTGATGGCGGCCGGCAGCGAGCAAGGCGCCGTCCACGTCTACGCGCTTCGAAAGGGGCACATCCTGCCGCTCGCCGATCACCGGCCGGCGGCGAGCTCCATCCGCAGCCGGCCCGCGCTGGTGGGCACGGACGCCGTGGTCGGCCTGCAGGGCTCGCCCACGGGCTGCAACCTCGTGCGCCTGGATCTGCTCGGCGGGAAGAGGCGCTGGGAGGCCCCCCTGGGCCAGGTCCTCTACACCAGCCCGATCGTGCACGCGGGCCGCGTCTACGTGTTCACCTACCCGTCCAGCCGCCGGCTCTCCATGCCGGACGGAGGGCTGTACTGCCTGGGCCTGGACGACGGGCGCATCCGCTGGTACCTGCCGATCCTGTCCATGGGCAAGTCGCCGGGGCTGGCCTGGGTGGATGGAAAGGTCCGCGTCCGGGCCCGGGTCAGGACGGACGAGCGCACGATGGAGCTGCATCTCGTGGAGCTGCTCGTGGATCCGGACACGGGCCGGCTCGAGAGCGAGATCCGCATCCTGGCCCACGAGCACCCGTCCGACCGCCAGGGCTTGCGCTCGCTGGAGCCCTTCTTCCCCGTCCGCCCGCGTTTCGAGCACCGGGATCTGGACTGCGAGCTCAGAGAGCCCAGCCGGCGGGAGGACCGTACGGGCAGCCTGCACTGCAGATCCAGAGACGACCCATCGCAGAGCTGGAGCGCGGAGGCGGATACCTACTCGTCCAGCACCTCCGACTTCGAGCCGTTCACCTTGGTGGGCGGGCTGCTCTTCGTGGGATCGACCTGCGTGGACCTCGATGCCGGGCGCTGAGCCGGCCGGCGGCCGTGCTGGCGGAGCGTGGGCTGGACCTGCTTCTCGTCGCGGCGCAGCAGGCAGAGCTCGAAGCTCGACCAGACGCCGGTCTCGGGATCGACCGTCAGCCGGGTCAGGGCAAGCGCGTATCTGCGGATCAAGGCCCGGATCCTCTTGGAACCCTCGGGGGGCTCCTTGCGCAGCGTCTCGAGATCGAAGGGCCTGGCGTCACCTCGACTCGCGTCGATCGAGGCATATCCGATCCGTGCGCCATGGCGCAGCCCGACGTGCATGCTGACGTCGTCGTCTCCCCTGGCGCGCACCCGCACCCCGGCCAGCTCCAGCTCGAAGCGGCTCAGCCGGAATGTGCGCGGGATGCGCGCTGCGGCCACCTCCAGCTTGGCCACCAATTGGAGGTCGGGAGGGAATGGGATCGTTTTGCGCGGCAGGCTCAGCATCCGGCCGCGGGGCGCGGTCGTGCGCGGATCGGGCTCCAGTACCCGCATCTCGGCGGCCGTGCGCTTCGCCTTCTCCACGCCGCTCTGGCAGAAGAAGCGCTCCACCCGGCTGCGCTCGAGCGTCTTGCCGCCGGCCGCGATCGACTCCTGGGGCAGCCGCGCCTGGCCCGGGGTCCACCCCGAGCCCGGGGGCCGGGTCAGCAACTCGCCGGGCACGGTCCTTTCCGTGCCGGGCTCGATGTAGACCTTGCGAAAGGGGCGCTCCGGATCGCCCGTGGCCCGGATCGCCTCGAGGCGCTTGCCGCCTGCGGCCAGCGCCAGCGTCTCGTAGCCTCCGTCCAGGGTCAGGCGCTGCTCGCCGGAGCCGTCCAGCGGCGCCGCGTAGACCTCCCCGATGGCCAGGAAGGCCAGGACCTCCCGCTCGCCGTCGTGCCACCAGACCGGCTGCTGCGCGCCCTGGACCCGCTGGTTCAGACCCGTCTTGCCCGTCCCGTCGGCTCGGACCGCGAAGAGCCTGCCTCTGTCCGTGAAGGCGATCCGATCCGAGCCCGGCGACCACTGCACCTCTCTGGGATCCCCGCTGTCCACCACCGCGGGCTCCGCGTCTCGACGCAGGATGACCAGGTCGTGGCCCGAGCCGGGCAGGGGATGCATGGGCGCGGCGATGGCATCTCCGCGCGGCGACCAGAAGACGCGCCCGGGGGTGGATCGCTTGCCGAAGCTGCGGCTGTAGTTGACGAGCTCGTCCGTGTCCGGGGACCAGACCAGGATCTCCTCGTCGTCATAGGAGTGTCCGGCCACGAAGGCCAGCTTGTCGCCCGCAGGCGATTCGACCCCTGCGTAGATGTGAAACGGGTTCAGGGGGCTGTAGCCCTCGTCGGAGTCCATCGCGGCCACGATCTTCCTCCCTGCCCCCGGTCCGCTTTCCGCCTCCGGGGCCGAGCGCTCGCAGGCTACCAGGGCCAGGAGCGAGGCCTGTGCGATCCAGCCCGCGAGTCTTCCGATATCCGTCCGCATCTCGCACCCGCGATCAGTCGTCCCAGTCGAAATGCCCGCTGCTTCCGAAGTCTCCGTCGGTGTTGATGTGCAGCTCGCTCTCTCGAAATGGCCTCTCCTCGGAAGTGGGCTCAGAAGCGGCCGGAGAGCGACAGCATCATGCCGCCGGCTGTGGCGGCCGGCACCAGGGCGGTGCTGGCCTCGGGCTCGTCCGGCTCGGCCAGCCAGCCCCAGAGGAAGAAGGCCGTCGAGGCGACCGCCACCGACGCGCCGGTGATCATCATGATGTTGCCCCAGCGGGTGTAGCGCCGGCCCTCCCAGTAGCGGTCCTCGATGGCTTCCTTGTCCACGATGGTCGGCCGGCTCTGCTCGAGCTCGCGCTCGATGTCGTTCGCGTGCCAGGCGAGCAGGCCGCCGGTGGCCGCGGCGGCCAGGCCCACGCCCAGGCAGGACCAGGCGGTGATCATCTGCCAGCTCATCCCCTCGGGCTCGGCGGTCACGGCCGGAAGCGGCTTCGGCTCGGGCCTGGGCGGCGGCGGCGGCGCGGCCTTCTTCTCCTCGTAGAGCAGGCCCACCACCATGGACTTGTTGAGATCGACCTTGAGCCTGGCCACGGAGTCGTAGCGGATCTCGACGAAGCGCGAGAAGTCGCGGAAGCCGTCCTTGCGGATCATCAGGATGTGCTTGCCGGGCGCGAGCCCGGTCAAGGGCTCGGCCAGGGGCGTGGTGGCCACCGGCGCGCCGTCGAGCAGGATGCTGGCTCCCGGCTCGGACACGGAAAGGGCCAGGCTCCCGACCCAGCGCTCGGGCTGCAGCAGCTCCACGGCCAGCTCGTCGAGCCTGGCCTTCAGCGCGGCCGGATCGGCGGGCAGCTCCAGCGAGGCCCGCCGCAGCTCCCCGCCGGTCTTTCCGTCGAGCAGCTTGATGTCCAGGCTGACGGCCTCGCCCAGCCCGCCGAGGATCCCGCCCAGCGCGTAGCGCGCCCCGGAGGCCTTGGCGCGCGCGTCCAGGCCGGCCATGGCGTCCAGCTTGGCCTTGCGGATCCGGCGGCGGAGCTCGTCCGGGGCGAGCAGGCGAAAGCCCGGCACGCGCTCGAGGGCGGAGCGGAGCTCGGCCTCGATCCGATCGGCGTCCTTCGCCTCCAGGCCGATCACCTTCAGCTCGAGCAGCGCGAGCGCATCGCCTTGCGCAAGGGCGGGCAAGGGCAGGAGCAGGCACAGCCCCAGGGCCAGGTACGGAGTCGATCGCGTGCGGTCTGTCAGGGGCAAGGAAGCTCCTCGGCCATGTCGCAAGGTGCTGATCTTGCTTGGCCCTGGGTCGTCAGCATGATAGCAACGGCCGAGGAGAGGTGTCAATTCCATGGCCCGCGGAGAGGCCCGGTCGACACGCCGGTGGCACCGCACGGCCACGCATCGCGGATCGGCCCTTCTGGCAAGGAGGCGACGAGGACCAAAGCGCAGCGACCTCGCGGTCGTGAGCATCGGGCCGAGGAAGACGACGCAGCCCAGGAGGGCCGAGGCGTGATGCCCCCGAAGGAGCCTCTGCATTTGAAGCTCGTGCTGGTGACGCCCGAGATCCCGGCCAACACGGGCAACATCGTGCGCCTGTGCGCGGCCACCGGGGTCGAGCTGCACCTGATCGAGCCGCTCGGCTTCCGGCTCGACGACCGGCTCTGCCGCCGGGCCGGGCTGGACTACTGGGCGCACTGCACGCCGCGCGTCCACCTGGACTTCGAGCACTTCGAGTCGGCCTGCCCCGACGCGCGCTGTCTCTTTCTATCGGCGCGCGGGCGCAGCTCGCTCTTCGCCTGCCGCATCCGGCCGGCGGACGCGCTCGTGCTGGGCCCCGAGTCGAGCGGGCTCTCCGATCGCTTCCTGGCCGAGGGCGACCGCGCCAGCCGGAGCGTGCACCTGCCCATGCCGGGCGAGGGCCGCAGCCTCAACCTCTCCACCGCGGCCGGCATCGCCGTCTACGAGGCCTTGCGCCAGCTCGGGGCGCTGGGCCCCGGGCCGGAGGCCCCATGCCCGAGCTCGTAGTCGACGCCGACGGGGCCGGGCTGCGGCTCGACCGCTTCCTGCAGAAGGCGCTGCCGGGCATGCCCCGCTCCCACGTCTTCAAGCTGCTGCGCACCCGCAAGGTGCGGGTCAACGGCAAGCGCGCGCGGCCCGAGCAGCGCCTGGCGAGCGGAGACCGGGTGCTCGTCCACGCGGACGCGGCGCGCTTCGAGCAGGACCGCTGCCGGCCGCTCGGCCGGGCCACGCGCATGGACTTCTCGGTCGTCTACGAGGACGGGCAGCTGCTGGTGGTCTCCAAGCCGCCCTTCCAGCCGGTCCACCCCGGGGCCGGGCACGCCGCCGACTCGCTCATCGATCAGGTCCACGCCTACCTGGAGGTGCCCGACCGGCCGGCGGCCTTCCGGCCCTCGCTCGCCCACAGGCTGGACCGGGACACCTCGGGGCTGGTCATGGTGGGCAAGGACGCGGCGACGCTGCGGGCGCTCGGCCGCATGCTCAAGGCGGGCGAGGTGAGCAAGCGCTACCTGGCCCTGGCCCGCGGCGTGCCGCGCGCGCGCGAGGGGCGCTGGGACCTAGAGGTCCAGCGCCGGGACATCCCGGGCGCGAAGAAGAGCGGCCGGGGCCGCGCAGACGCGCCGGGCAGCACGCTCTACCGCGTGGCCGCCGAGCGCAGCCTGCGCCTGGCCGGCTGCCGCCCGCTCCGGATCTCGCTGCTCACGCTCGAGCTGCTCACCGGCCGTACCCACCAGATCCGCTCCCACCTGCTGCAGGCCGGCCACCCCCTGCTCGGCGATCGCCGCTACGGCGACCGCGAGCTGAACCGGAAGCTCCGGGCCGCCTTCGGCCTCGAGCGCCAGTTCCTGCACGCCTATCGGCTCGAGCTCGCCCACCCGGCGACCGGCAAGCCCCTCGCGCTCGCCAGCCCCTACCCGGACGACCTCCGGCCCCTGGTGGAGGCGCTCCGGCTGGGTGTGCCGGCCTGAGAGGCATCCCGCGCTCGGCTCGGCTCGGCTCGGCGGCTCGGCCACGCGAATTGACGCCGATCGGCCATCGAGCGTAGAATTAATCGAATAAACGCAGGAGGCCGCCATGCGGATCCAGTTCTTTCTGTGTGTGTGCCTATCGGTACTCATCGGCCTGCTCGCGCCGGCCTGCTCGAGCGACGTGGCCCAGGGCCCCGAGCGCTGCACCGTGGACGAGGACTGCCCCGAGGGCGAGGGCTGCGACGATGGGGTCTGCCACCCCACCTGCACCACGAACGCCGACTGCGAAAAAGGCCTGTGCGTCTCGGGCTTTTGCCGCGTGCAGTGCAACACGGACAGCGACTGCGGCGACAACGAGATGTGCGATGACGGCTTCTGCGTGGCCAGGCCCGTCTCCGACGGCGGCAGCGACGGCGATGGCGGCACCGGGCCCGATCCGAACGACCTCGACGGCGACGGGCTGCTGAACACCGTCGAGGACAAGAACGGCAACGGCATCGTCGACGAGGGCGAGACCGATCCGCACAACCCGGACTCGGACGGCGACGGGCTGCTCGACGGCGTCGAGGACGCCGATCACGACGGCGAGTGGGACGAGGGCGAGACCGATCCCCTCGATCCCGACACCGACGGCGACGGGATCCTAGACGGCGCCGAGGACGCGGACCATGACGGCGAGCTCGATCCGGGCGAGTCGGATCCGCTCAGCACCGACACCGACGGTGACGGGCTTCCGGACGGCGTCGAGGACAGCGACCGCGACGGCGAGCGGGATGTCGGCGAGACCGATCCCTCCCTGGCCGACACGGACGGGGACGGGGTGCCGGACGGCGTCGAGGACGCCAACCACAACGGCCACCGCGAGGACTGGGAGCTGGATCCCACCGACGACGACACGGATGGCGACGGGCTGCTGGACGGCATCGAGGACGCCGATCACAACGGCCACCGCGATCCGGGCGAGACCGACGCGCTGCGCCCGGACACCGACGGCGACGGGCTGCTGGACGGCCTCGAGGACGCCGATGGGGACGGCGAGCTGGACCCGACCGAGACCGATCCGCTCAATCCGGACACCGACGGCGATCACGTCTCGGACGGCATCGAGGACTTCGATCGCGACGGCGTGCGGGACGAGGGCGAGATGGATCCCACCTCGGCCGACTCGGACGGCGACGGGCTGCCGGACGGCATCGAGGACAGGAACCGCGACGGGCTGGTCGATCCGGGCGAGACCGATCCGCTCGAGGCCGACACGGACGGCGACGGGATCCCGGACGGCAACGAGGACGCGAACCACAACGGCAGCATCGACTTCGGCGAGACCGATCCCCTCGAGGCCGACACGGACGGCGACGGGCTGCCGGACGGCATCGAGGACGCCGACTTCGACGGCGAGGTCGACGAGGGCGAGACGGATCCCTGCAGGCCCGACACGGACCTGGACGGCATCCCGGACGGGGCCGAGGACGCCGATCACGACGGGGTCCAGGACCCGGGCGAGACCGATCCCACCTCGGCCGACAGCGACGGCGACGGGCTGACGGACGGCCAGGAGGACTGCAACGGCAACTACGTCTACGACGAGGGCTCCGAGACGGATCCCCTGGATCCCGACACCGATCAGGACGGGGTCAGCGACGGCGACGAGGACCGCAACGGCGACTGCCAGCTCGGCCACTGCCGCTCGGAGCCCCCGTGCAGCAGCGACGCCGAGTGCGGCGAGGGCGAGATCTGCCTGGAGGCCCTGGGGGTCTGCTGGTCGCCCGAGTGCTCCGAGGGCGAGACCAGCCCGACCGAGGGCGACACGGACGGCGACGGCCTGTACGACTACATGGAAGGCACGAACATGGTCTGCTCGACCGACAACCTCAAGCCGGTCGACCTGCACCGCGGCTGGCAGGCGGACTACCTGCTCGCCCTGGAGCAGTTCTTCACCACCTTCTCGGCGATCTCGGCCGGGACTGCCGAGGCGGGCGCGGTCTTCTACGATTCGGGCCACGAGATCGCGGGCTTCCTGGTGAGCCACCCGCCGAACGGATCGAGCAACGCCTCGGAGCAGGAATCGGCCGACCGCGGGGTGATCAACGCCATGAGCGGGATCAGCGTCATCTCGTCTTCGACCCGCAGCATGACGAGCTTCGACGGCCACAGCGCGATCATCGGCGAGTACGGCCTGGAGCTCGGCTCGCCCCGCACGCCCGCCCGGCTGGCGAACGACCTGGCCGAGGCGCTCTACCGCGGCGGGACGCTCACCGGCACCCTGTCCGAGCAGGGCGCTTCGGCGAGCGCCTACCGGCTGCAGTTCGAGACCCTCTACCGGGACGCGAGCCGGGTCATTACCCTGGGCACGGTCTCCTCCGAGGCCCTGCTCACCGACGCGCAGATCATCCGGCTCAACGACATCACCAACTCCACCGCGCTCGCCAGCGCACCGGATCGGACCGAGGTGCGCTGCGACGCCTTCGCCACCTCGGGCGTCAGCCCGGTGGACTTCATCTGGGTGGTCGACAACTCGGGCTCCATGCAGCAGGAGCAGGACGAGGTGGTGGCCGCGGGCAACGCCATGGAGGCCCAGCTCAACAACACGACCCTGGACTGGCGGATCGGCGTGACCTCGACCGACGGCCGCTCCAGCCGGCCGGCCGGCGACGGCCAGCTGGTGGACGGCGACTTCACCCGCAACATCGACACATTCAAGGGCCGGATCGCGCTCGGCACCGGCGGCTCGGGCGACGAGTACGGGCTGATGATGGGCCTGCGGGCCATCGAGCGGGCGACTGCCGGCGGCTGCGATCCCGACGTGGAGAACCCGGCCGCGAGCAAGC
Organism: Deltaproteobacteria bacterium; assembly: GCA_016935365.1. GTDB lineage: Bacteria > Myxococcota > B64-G9 > B64-G9 > B64-G9 > JAFGRB01. Next base: position 1,329 of record JAFGRB010000120.1, on the reverse strand, counting down.
TGCGCTGCGACTCGACCTGGATCGTGGTCGTGCTCAGCGACGAGGAGGCCGAGGCGATCGAGAACCACGAGCAGACCGCCGCCCAGATCATCTCGGCCTACGTCAACGCCGGCAGCGGCCACGGGGCCTACCTCTTCGCCATCGTGGGCGGCGTGCCCGACCCCTGCGGCGACGCGCTCGAGTCGTCCGAGGGCTACAACGACGTGGCGGCCGGCATCCCGGGCTCGGCCCACATGGAGATCTGCGCCGACATGGTAGCCAACCTCGAGATCGTGGTCCGGGCGGCCTCGGGCGTGTCCAGCGAGTACATCCTGCGCCACGCGCCCATCTCGGCGACCTTCAAGGTGGCCATGCAGATCCAGGCCGGCCAGCCTCCGGTGCTCATCGACCGCAGCCGCACGAACGGCTTCGACTACGACGGCATCCAGAACAGCCTGCTGTTCTACGGCGACGCCCGGCCCCAGGAGGACGGCCTGGACCTGACCGTGTCCTACCGCTCCTTCGAGGAGTGCGTGCCGGAGACCGAGATCTGCGACGGGATCGACAACGACTGCAACGGCGAGATCGACGAGGTGGACCAGGACGGCGACGGTTACGGGCTGTGCGAGGGAGACTGCGACGACACCGACCCGGCCGTCCACCCGGGCGCCGAGGAGGTCTGCAACGGGCGGGACGACAACTGCAACGGCTTCGTGGACGAGGGTTACGACAACGACAACGACGGATGGTCGACCTGCATGGGCGACTGCAACGACGACGACCCCACGATCCACCCCGGGGCGGAGGAGTTCTGCAACGGCGTGGACGACGACTGCGACGGCGCGATCGACGAGGGCTTCGACGCGGACCAGGACGGCTGGACCACCTGCGGAGGGGACTGCGACGACAGCAACCCGGACGTCCACCCCGGCGCCGAGGAGATCTGCAACTTCATCGACGACGACTGCGACTACCTGGTCGACGAGGGCTTCGACGAGGACGGGGACGGCTGGAGCACCTGCGCGGGCGACTGCGACGACGAGGACGACACCGTCTACCCGGGCGCGCCAGAGATCTGCGACGGCAAGGACAACGACTGCGACGGCGAGATCGATCCCGAGTGGGCCTGCGGCTGAGAGCCCTCGCTGAGACGAAAGCCCAACGGCGCGGGATGAGATAGCCCAGGGCTTCGCACTGAGCCTTATACATCTCAAACCCAAGAATAGGCCTGTCTCCGAGAGCCCCGAAGGGGCGGCATAAGAAAGCCCAGGGCGAAGCCCTGGGAATAATCAACCTCGCCCAGAGGGCGAGGTATTCGGAAGCCCCCTCCAAAGGGGGCTTACACGCTTG
>JAFGRB010000119.1 GCA_016935365.1 Deltaproteobacteria bacterium | reverse complement strand
GAGCTCCGCAAGGCCGACGAGCAGCGCAAGGCAGGCGAGCTCCGCAAGGCCGATGAGCTCCGCAAGGCCGACGAGCAGCGCAAGGCAGGCGAGCTCCGCAAGGCCGACGAGCTCCGCAAGGCCGACGAGCTCCGCAAGGCCGACGAGCAGCACAAGGCAGGCGAGCATCGCATAGCAGACGAGCTCCGCGAGGCCGAGGCGCAGCGCGAGGCCGAGGCGAAGCGAAGGGCCGACGAGCAGCGCATAGCAGACGAGCTCCGCGAGGCCGAGGCGCAGCGCGAGGCCGAGGCGAAGCGAAGGGCCGACGAGCAGCGCGATGCCGAGCACTGGGCCGAGGATGCGACGATCCAGGTCGGGGTGCTGGAGCGATCGGGAACGCCGGAAGCCAGTCAGGAGCGCGCCCGGCATCGCATCCAGGATCACGACGACGAGAGCCCCGAGCGCCAGCGGATCATCGCCGAGGTGCTCAAGAAACGCGACACGGTCCGCGCCGACCGGCACACGGGCCGGATCGCCGAGCACTTCTTCCAGGCCGGCGAGGAGATCGCGGACGGCGACGAGCTCCTGCCGCCCGCCGCCGAGGACAGCCCCGGCATGCAGAGCCCCGGGCCGGATGCGCTGGCGCTGGCCGACAAGCTGCACGCCGAGAGCATGGAGGAGGAGTACGAACTCCTGCAGCGCGATCCCATGGCCGTGCTGGAGCGCCGCAGGCAAAAAGACATGTCCTCCGTGTCGCTGGTGATCGCCAAGCAGGCCGGTGTGGCCAACCAGGGCCGGCGCCTGGGCGTGGCGCTGCTGGCGGTCGGTCTGGTGCTGGCCACGGTGGCCGGCCTGGTGGGGCTGGCGTTCAGCCAGGGCTGGTTCTCGGGCCTGGGCGAGGCCTGGTTCGGCGCGCCCTCCGTGTCGGAGGGCGGCCTGGCCGGGCTGGGCCAGATCGACGCGGACGGCGGGCAGGGGCGCAACATCCGCAAGCAGCTCTGGGACATCGAAAAGAAGAAAAAGAAGCGGCGCAGACGGAAGCAGGCCGAGCGCCGGGACCGCGACGACAGCCTCTTCTCGCGCGTCATGAGCGAGGACGAGAAAGAGCTGCAGAAGCTCTACCAGGCCATGGACGACGAGAAGCAGGAGTTCACGCCCCGCTCGCCAAAGCTCGCCCTCGGCGGTCCGGCCGCGATCGAGCTCGGGACCTCGGGCATCGTCAACCCGAACCAGACCGCATCGATGGAGAAGACGCCCGAGGTCGTACCGACCGCCCCCGAGAGCCAGGCCGGCCCCCAGCGCCTGACCAAGGACCAGATCAACCTGGTCATCAAGCGGCACAACGTCCAGATCAAGAAATGCTTGGAGCACCAGCTCAAGCGCGACGCCAGCATCTCGGGCAAGATGGTGGTGGTCGCCAGGGTCGGCCCGGACGGCAAGGTGAGCAGCGCTCGGATCCAGACAGCCAAGTTCCGGGGCACCTACCTGGAGGAGTGCCTGGTGGCAAAGATCAAACGCTGGCACTTCCCGCCCTTCGAAGGGGAGCCGTACGAGATCTTCTTCCCCCTGCTGCTCTCCGCCCGCGGCAATTATTGATGGACGCGAAGCGACGCTGACGCCTAGACGACCTGGCGGTTGAAGGTCCTCAGGTTGAGCAGATCGACGGCCTGCTCCTTGCGGACATTCGAGCGGTGCTCCAGCCCGGGACCCATCGCCTCGATACGGTACGGCCGGTAGGCGGACTGGCTGATGCGCTTGAAGCCCTTGGCCTGCTGCTCCTCCCGGATGAGCGCGGGGTAGACCAGGAAGGACTCCAGCACCGCCTTGAAGGCCACCAGGACCTCGGCCTGCTTGTCGTGCCGTTTCTCCAGCTCGATCAGGCTGGACTTGCGGCCGAGGGTCACCTCGTTGAACAAGTAGATGAGGCCGTTGAAGTAACCGGCCCGCCCAGGCGGTGTCAGGCGGCGGAAGTCCCGCGTGCCGCGATAGCGATTGATCTCGTTCTCCAGGAAGGTGATCATCTCCTCGCCCAGGTGGTTCTCGGCGATGTACTCGATGTCCTCGATGATCTGATACAGGGCGGCCACCTTGGGCTTGTTGATGAACTTCACCTCGATGAGCCGGCGCTCCTCGGTGTTGAAGCCAGGCCGCTGCAGCTTGTCCTCCAGCGCCTGCAGGAAGAAGATGTTCTTGAATCCCGTCCCATAGAGCCGCTTGGACACGGAGAAGCCCAGCCCGCGCTCCATGTCCCGCGTGTTGTTGAGCCGGTCGAGAATCTTGGCCAGGATCTCCCTGAAGGCGTTGCGCCGCACCTCCTCCTTGGCCGAGAACTCGCCCAGGGCCGTGTCGTAGAACGACGCCACGTTCTGCATGTACTCGTCGAGCAGCTCGTCCGGATTGGCATAGCAGGCGCTCAGCACGGCCAGCAAGCGGCTGCGGGGAATCGTGTCCATGCTCGCGTCGGGCTTGGGGTAGAGGAGGTCGCGCAGGTAGGAGTAATAGCTCGAGTCGCGCCGACGCGACAGGGCGGCCACGATGTCCATGATGGAGATGAGCGTCTCGTAGTAGCGAGTGGGGTTCGGAAAGTGGCGGATGTGATCGTAGAGCATCAGGCAGATCTCGAAGTAGATGCCGGATGCATGGTCGTTGTAATCATCGATGTACTTCTGGATGATCCTGTGCCGCAAGGCGACCGGCACTTCTCGCATCGTCTTGCCGCAGCATTCACCGTAAGCCGGATCCTGGAGCTCCTCGTCGATCAGGCGCTCGGTCCAGATGTCGAGCTTCTCCTCGAGCACGTCGTGGAGCAAGGTGGGGATGATCGTGATCTCCCGCAGGCCGTTCTTGGCCGCCCCCCGGGCGGCCTCGATGGAGTGGATGGCCGCAGCGCGCTTGGTCTTGCGCGGGACATGGCGCATGACGGAGCACATGTAATCCATGGCGCGCTTCATCAGAGAGATCGCGTGCGCGCTGTGATCGCCCTCGGAGCCGGCCAGCAGGTGCTTGGTCAGGTTGGTGAGGACCTTGGCGTGGGTCGAGTTGAGCGTGTAGTACGTGTTGAGTGCATGGATGCGCTTCTGATGAGAGAGCTTGTGGATGCTCTGCCGGCGCCGGTTCATCTCGGCGTGGAATCCGATCGGGTCCTTCTCGATCGCATCGTAGAACGGCGCCAGCACCTTCACCTTGTCGGTCAGGCGATCGGCGATCCGGTTGAACTCGGCCACCTTGCTCTTTTCCTCGAGCAACGCGTCGGAGAGCGAGATCTGGCGGTCCTCCCCCATGTCGATCATCAGATCGCCGTAACGGATGGCATTCCGTTGCTGCTTCCTGTCATAGAAGGGAATGAGCTTCTGAGAGATGGACTCATCCATGGTCACGACCCACAGCAAAGAAGTCTAGCGCCGTGTGACGCACGAAGTCAATTTGCTGCCAGATGAGATGAAGCCGAATCAAGCAGACGCTCAGGGCGAACGCCTCCACGGACCGCGGTTGTCGAGCACGACCACGTCTCCCTGCTCGCCCGAGCCGGCGAGTTCGACCAGCAGCCCCGACCGGCCGGCCCGGGCGGGAAAGGCCTTCATGCGCTTGACCGGCGGGAGCATCGTCTTCCAGACGGCCTCACCGAAGCCGGACTCACCCCGGCCGGGTCGCAGCTCGACCCGGTCCGGGCGGTCGCCCGCGCCCCCGCCCGCGATCCGAATCGCCAGGTCGGGCTTGCCGTCCCCGTCGAAGTCATGGCCGAGCACGGGCAGGTCCAGGCCGGACTGCTTTTTCGACTCCATGTCGAACGCGATCGGGCACTCGATCCGGATATCGGCCCTGGGGCGCACCCCGTCCGCGGTGGACAGAAAGACATCCACCCGCATGTCGACCGTGCCGCCCTTTCGGATCGCCATGCCGAGCAGGTCGCTCAGGCCCACGTCGGCGTTGGGCAGCAGCACGTCCCGGCGCCCGTCCCCATCCACGTCTTCGAGCAGCAATCCCCCGCCGAAGATAGGCAGGCCGGCGGCGCCCTTGAACTCCTGGGACTTGATGTACTTGCCTTCGCTGCCGGCCTTGAAGATCTGCACCTGGGAAGCCACATCGGTCATGCCCTTGGCGCTGAGCGAGACCGCGGCCACCTCCGCCTTCCCGTCGCCGTCCAGATCGCCCACGGCGCCGCGCAGCATCGACAGCGACTTGTCGCCCGGCTGGCTGCGTCCCTGCAGACGCTGGTAGACGTCCGGCTCGCTCGCGAATCCGGCATCCGGCCGCTGGCGGAAGACGGCCAGCGAGCCGCCTTCCATAAAGAACAGATCGACCAGCCCGTCTCCGTCCCAGTCGGCCAGCGCGCGGGCGGGATACTGGAATACGAAGCGGTCCCCGGCCGGCGCGAGCCCCGCACCGCCTCCGGCCGCGTGGATCGCAGCCCGGGTCGGCACGCGCAAGGAGCGCTGCTGGGCAAAGCGACCGTCAGCGCCGGGCGTGTAGAGCGTCAGCGGTCCGATGGGCACGGTCGGCAGCAGCAGGGCCGGCCGGGTGTCGAGCTGGAGCCCGAAACGCATGCGCGGCACGGCGCCCGGCTGCGGGAAGGCGGCCGTGCACATGACCCGCAGCAGCTCGACCGGCTCCCGGCCGAGCTTGCCGTCGGCGCCTGCCGCCAGCATGCGCACCCCGTCGCCCGCGAGCAGCAGCACATCGCAGCGACCGTCTCCGTTCGCATCGGCCAGATCGTACGCGACCGTACCGGCCGGCAGGCTCACGACTTGATCGGGGCGCTCGGGATAGCCCTCCTTGCGAGCGCGAAAGATCGACAGCCGCGTCCGGGTCTGGAAGTCCTCGCCGCTCGCCCAGATCACGAGCACGTCGGCCCGCCCGTCCCCGTCCACGTCCGCGGCGTCTAGATCCTGGATCCGTCCGGGCAGCACGAGCCGGCTCGCCTCCATGGGCTCGGCTGCCGCCGTCAGCGCCAGGCTCCACACCAGCCCCCACGCAGCCAGCCTCGCGCCCGTCCGCAACATCCCCGCTCCCCGCATCGCGCACCTCCGCCCGGGGCCGGCCCGCTCTCGCCCGCGAGGCAGCCCCGGCTCACTTCACCTCGACCACGACAAAGCGCCGGATGAACTCCTTCATCCGCTCGTAGGACGACTGCTCCTGCATCACGTCCGGGTAGATCCGCGAAGCGGCCTCCCAGAGAATGAACTCGCCCAGGTAGCCCGCCTTGGCGATCCGCAGCAGGCGATCGAGCTGCCGGACGGCCACGCCCTCGCCCGAGGCCTTGACGTCTGCGTAGGTGCTGATCAGGGCGCCGAGGCACTCGAGCTCCTGGGTGGGGCTCCAGGCCTCGGCCTCCGCGCCGGTGCGCGCCTTGCGGTGGGCGGGCTCCCCGATCCAGACCGCCTTGGCGCTGGCATAGGCCAGCCAGGCCGTGGAGGCCGGTCCGCCCGGATCGAAGTAGACGGCCACCGCCTCGCCCTCGCGGCGGGCAAAGGCCTGGGGCGCGAAGAGATCCCGGACGACCTTGACGCCGTATGTCTTCTCGAGCGCCTGGAGCACGTCGAGCGAGTTGCCGTGGCGCGGAAAGCGGGCCAGGGCCTCGATGTAGGCCTGCCTGGCCTCGGCAAAGCGCCCGAGCTTGTTGAGCGCGTTGCCCTTGTAGTACCAGGTGCGGTGGTCGAAGCCGTTGGCCGCGATGGCCCGCTCGTAGAAGCCGAGGGCTTTGCCGGGCTGGCCCGAGAAGAGGTGGCAGTCGCCGATGTGCGAGAGCGCCAGGTAGCAGTCCGGCTGGAAGCCGAGCGCCTTCTCGTAGCCGGCGATGGCGGCCGGGTAGTCCTTCTTCTGGAAGAGTGGCTCGGCGGCCTGCAGGGCAGCCATGGCCCGCGGATCGAAGGTGAAGGGTCGCAGCCTTCGCGCCCCGCCTTGCCGCTCGACGAAGGGGAACTCGATCTTCTCGAAGCGCGGCGGAAAGAGCGCGTCCAGCAACTGATCTGGCTTCAGATCGAGCTTGTCGAGCGGCATGATCTTGTAGACGACGTCGGAGCTCTCCAGCATCTGCATGAGCTCGGCCGGGCTCGAGAAGCGCTGCTGCGGCTGCGCGAGCGCCGATGCGGCGAAGCAGGCGGGCAGCAAAACGCAAGCGCGCAGGGCAGCCGTCATGGCGGACACTCGATCTGCTCCTGGCAGGCCGGGGTGACGCACTCGAAGGCGCCGATGTCCGGCCCGCAGCCGGTGTAGTGTCCCTCCAGCGCGGTCTGGTCCTGGCCGTAGTCGTAGCCCAGATCGATCTGCGGGCACGAGATGTCGGCAGGGCGGATGGTGGAGTTGCCGCACCTGAACGGGCTATCCCCCTCGATCCCCTTGAAATGCGCCTCAAGCTCGGTCACACCCTCCATCAAGTAGTAGTACCCATAACTGTAGTTGTTGTAGAAATCGAGCTGCTCGGAGCCCAGCCCCGCGAGCTGCAGAAGCGGTCGGTCGCGAGGCCAGAACTGCCAGAACAGGCAGTTGACGACCTCGACCGGGGCCTGCAGGTCCTCGAGTCGAAGCACGGTTTGGCGCGTGCCGCCGGTCCAGGACAGGTGCCGCAGGCTGACCGGCGCTGTATTGCGGCTGACGAGCATCCCCAGATCGGGCACATCCTCGTTATAGTGTTCCAGGTCCCGGTTCTCGATGTTCACGAAGTGGGTCCCGGTGAGGATCACCTCGGCGGCTGCATCGCGGATCTCCAGGGCCAGAGCATCCACGACGTAGATCATCCCAAACCACAGCGTCTCGCGCTCGACCGCCCAGGGTTTGGGCCCGAAGGTCACCTGGCCCTCATTGGCCTCGATCGAGAGCCCCGTGCCCGCGTTCTGCCCGTATGGCATCATCAGAGGCGTGTCGCCGATGAGCAGCCCGGGCATGTGGATGTCGCCCCCCCTGATGACCCTCACGCCGCAGCCGGCATTGCAGCCGACCGCCACGAAGGCCGGGAAGGGATGCTCGGGCCCCAAGACATAATCGGGCGCATCCGACTCGAGGTAGCCCTGGAAGGCGTCGGCCTCGACGTCGCTCACGCGCTGCACGCCCACGACCGCGTCCCAGACGTCCTCCAGCACGATCCCGTCCCCGCCGTTGGCCCGGCAGGGCGCCCCGTAGCGCTCGTCGCCGAAGCCGACCCAGGTGCCGTAGATCGAAAGCCCCAGGATCCTCGCCAGGTGCATGCCGTCGCCTTCGTTGGAGTCGAACCAGTTCATGCCCCATGCCCGGTACTCGTCCGTCTCCGGATAGGGGTACCAGGGCGGCGGGTCGAGCTCCCGGCCCCGGCCGACGACCAGGTTCTCGCAGCCGCTCGCCTCCAGGCCCGCACCGTTGCCGCGGCTGGCCATCCGGAACAGGTGCACGTCCTTGCTGCCCCGCTCGACGCGGATGCCCGCGCCCGGGAAGTCGCTCACCTCCAGGCCCGACACGACGACCCCGCCGCCCTGGAGGCGCAGGCCGTCTCCCGAGATGCCCAGCCCCCCCCTCAGCTCCTGGCCACTTTCGCCCCCGTCGAGCCAGGCCAAGGACGGCACGGGCGGCAGCTCGCCGAACTCCGGCTGGACCCAGATCTGGGCCTCGGCCTGAAGACCGAAGGAGATGTGGTGCGGCCCCTCGGTATGGGTGGCCAGCACCAGAGCCTCGCGCAGCGAGAGCCCGCCCGGCAGGGCGGCGTCGATGTCGGTGTTGTCCGGCCCACCGTCCTGCTCGTCCTCGGCCGTCGTGACCACGAGATCCGGATCGATCTCGAATGGGCAGACCGGATCCGACTCCCGGCAGTAGCCCGAGCCCGGAAAGCCCGGCAGCCTGCAGATCTCGTCCACGCACACGCAGCCCCAGGGGCAACCATCCTCGCAGGAGCCGGGCTGGAGGCACTCGCCCGGAGGCACGGACTCGTCCTCGGACACGCAGATCTGGTCGAGCAGGCAGATGCAGCCGGCCGGGCAAGTACCCGCATCGCAGCGCGGGTAGATCTCGTCGAAGAGCGGCTCGAAGGCGCAGCCGGCTACGGCCAGCCACAAGACGCACGGCCAGGCTCTCATGCTGCCATCTCCGCCGCCTGACCGCGCTCCCAGTCGCTCAGGCCCGAGGCGATCGCGGCCCGGGTGTCGGCCATGAGCCGATCGCGGTCCTCGCCGTAAGCGGCCGGATCGATGGGCGGGTGGATGCGGATCGTGACCAGGCCCGGCAGCAGACGGAAGGAGCGCGCGGGCAGGACGTGGCGGGTGTCGGAGATGGATACCGGCAGGATGGGCAGACCCATCTGCTGGGCCATGACGAAGCCGCCTTTCTTGAACTCCCGCATGCGTCCGTCCGGGCTGCGCCGGCCCTCGGGGAAGAAGAAGACCGAGATGCCCCCCGCCAGCAGGGGCGCGGCGGCCTGCAGGCTGGCGAAGGCCTTCTGCCGGTCGGAGCGATCGATGAAAACGTGCCCGCCGGCAGCGCAGTACCATCCCAGGCCGGGCACCCGGCGCAGCTCCTCCTTCATGACCCAGCGGAACTGCCGGCCCCAGTGGCCGTAAAAGGACAGCACGTCGAAGTGGCTCTGGTGGTTGGACATGACGATGTAGGACTGGCCCTTGCGGGCATGGCCGCGGCCGATGACGCGCACCCAGGTGAAGTTGACCCGGCACAGGCACCAGGCCCAGATCGTGCCGCAGTGAAACGCCACCCGCGGGGAGAGCGCCGCGATGCCGACCGCGATCACGCCCCAGGTCAGCGTGCTCAGCGCCAGGAAGGGGGTGAAGACGAGCCAGGCGTAAGGCAACCACAGCCAGCGAAGAACGCGCCGGGCCCCCTCGCCCGGCTCGCTCTCCGCCGGTGCGCTGACTGCGAGCTCGGGTGCCATGAGCACGAAGATAGCCCAAGGCCCGAGCCCAAAGCAAGGAAGCAAGGTGCTGGACTGGCCTATTTCGCCCTGTGGAGCTAGAATGATGATCTTGGATCGCTACCGTCCGCTGGGAGGCAGTCATGTCCCGTGCGATACGTGCCCTGCTCGTCGCCATGCTGGCCATAGGCCTGGCCGCGACCGGCTGCGGGCGCTCCATCCCCCTCACCGACGACGACGTCCTGGTCATCCGGCTCACCCCCGAGCAGCCCTCGATGTACATCGAGCAGCAGCTCCAGCTGCGCGTCGAGGCCTTCTTCGCCGACGGACGGGTCGAGGACGTGACATATGATCCCGATCTGCTGATGCGCCTGTCGGATACCGGGGTGGTGCGCCTGCTGCAGGGCGGCCGGCTGATCGCCGATCACGCCGGCCGGGTCCGGCTCGAGGCCTTCTTCGGGGGCAAGCAGGACTCCACCTGGGTCGAGGTGCGCTACGCCCAGCTGGAGGGCATCTCGGTCGAGCCCGAGTCGGCGCGGCTGAAGGTCGGCGAGACCTTGCAGCTCTATGTCAGCGGCCAGCTCGACGACAGCAGCAAGATCGACTTGACCGGCGGCGCGAACGGGACGACTTACCATTCTGACCGCTCCGAGGTGGCCGCGGTCACCGCGGACGGGCTGGTCTTCGCCCTGGCGCGCGGCACGGCCGAGATCGCCATCGAGCACGCCGAGTACTCCGCCCTGGCCACGATCCAGGTCTCCGACGAGCTGGCCGAGCTGGTCGGTATCGAGCTGCAGCCGAGCGAGGCGAGCCTGCTCGTCGGCGGCAGCCTGCAACTCTATGTCCTCGGCCGTTACGACGACGGCTCGACGTCCAACCTGACGCGCGACTCCGACACCCTGTACAGCAACCTCGACGAGGCGGTGGCCACGGTGGACGAGGACGGGCTCGTCGAGGCTCTGGCCGTGGGCGAGACGGTCATCACGGCGGTCCACCGTCAGTTCAGCGCCCAGAGCCGGATCGGTGTGACCGAGGAGAGCGAGCTGGTCGGCGTGGAGGTCGAGCCTTCGAGCGCCAGCCTGTCGATCGGCGCCGAGCTTCAGCTCACCGTCCGGGCCGTCTACCGGGACGGCAGCCGGGTCCGGGTGACCGAGCTCGCCAGCTACGAGTCCAGCGCACCCGGGGTGGCGTCGGTCAGCGCAGCGGGCCTGGTGCGGGCGCTGGCCGGCGGGCAGGCCGATCTGCGGGCCAGCTACGGAGGCTACAGCGACGTCTGCCACGTCGACGTCGACGACCGGGTGCTGGTCGACCTCTTCATCACCAACGGCGATCTGCTGCTCGAGCTGGGCCAGGTGGCCCAGCTGCAGGTCATGGGCCGCTTCAGCGACGGCAGCCTCGAGGACCTGAGCGCCTACGCCACCGGCACCCGCTACACGAACTCGAACGAGTCCGCGGTCTCGATCGGACCGGATGGCCTGCTGCGCGCGCTCGGCCAGGGACTGGCCACGATCCGCGCGTCGAACGCGGGCCTCTCCGACTCGATCCAGGTCGAGGTCCACGGCCCGGAGCTGGTGGCGCTGGACCTGGTGCCCGAGCGGCTCTTTCTCGGCATCGGCGAGACCGCCACGCTCACGCTCTGGGCCCGCTACTCCGACGGCGCCTCGGCCGTGGTGACCCCGCAGGCCGAGTTCACCACCTCCAACCCGAACGTGGCCCGCTTGCTCGGCCCGGGCCAGGTCTCCGGCGTGGCCGATGGGCGGGCCGTGATCACGGCCCGCTTCGGCGGCCTGAGCGACACCTGCGAGGTGACGGTCCAGGGCGCCCAGATCGTCGCCTTCTGGATCGAGCCGAGCACGCTCTCGCTGACCGTGGCCGAGGAGGCCCAGCTGCACGCCTGGGCCTCCTACTCGGACGGCACCCAGGCCGAGCTGACCGCCCAGTGCGGCTTCTCGTCGTCCGACGACGGCGTGGCCGCGGTCTCGGCCGGGGGCCTGGTGACCGGCGTCGGCGGGGGCAGCGCCGCGATCACGGCCACCTTCGGCACCTGGACCGCCGCGTGCCAGGTGCGGGTGGAGTCGGGGCCCGAGCTGATCGGCATCGACATCCAGCCTGATCAGCTCTCGCTGCAGGTCGGTTCCTGGGGCCAGCTGACCGTCCTGGCGCTGTACTCGGACGGCTCCTTCGTGGAGGTGACCGACTCGGTGAGCTGGCAAGTGGACGACCCCGCCGTGGCTCGGGTCTACGGGGGCGGCCAGGTCCAGGCACTCCAGGCGGGCACGGCCCGGATCACGGCGCGCTTCGCCGGCTTCGAGGACACGAGCACGGTCGAGGTGCGCGGTCCGGACCTGGTCTCGGTGGAGGTGCTCCCGCCGTCGGCCATACTCGATCCGGGCGAGCCGCTGCAGCTCGTCGTGCTGGCCCACTACTCGGACGGCTCGTCGATCGACGTGACCCCGCAGGCCGCCTATGTCTCGGATGCGCCCGGGGTGGCCTCGGTGTCTCCAGGCGGCCTGGTGATCGCGCAGGCTGCGGGCCAGACCGCCATCCACGCCTCCTTCGGTGGCCGGAGCGCGAGCTGCCTGGTCGAGGTGCGCGGCCCGGAGCTGCTCTTCATCGATGTGGTCCCGAGCAACGCGACGCTCGACGTGGACGATCAACTGCAGCTCGAGGTGCGCGCCTACTACTCGGACGGCTCGTCCCCCTTCGTCACCGGCTCGGCGAGCTGGGTCTCGGACGCGCCCGGCGTGGCCTCGGTATCCCCGGGCGGCCTGGTGACCGCACGGGCGAGCGGCCATGCCGTCGTCACCGCTTCCTTCCAGGGCCTGCCGGACACCTGCGCCATCGACGTCGAGCTCCAGCTCGTCTCGCTGCGCGTCGAGCCCGACTTCGTCAGCATAGAGGTCGGCAATGGGTTCCAGCTCACGGTGACGGCCGTCTACTCGGACGGCTCGGAGTCCGATGTGACCACACAGGCGGACTACGTCTCGGACGACCCGGACGTCGCCAGCGTGGACGCCGGCGGGCAGGTCTACACGCACGGCCCGGGCCACACCGTGATCACCGCTTCTTACGGCGGGCTCGAAGGCACCTGCCATGTCGAGGTCACGGCCCCGGTGCTGGTCAGCGTCGAGCTCACGCCCGAGAGCGCCCAGATCTTCGTGGGCGGCAGCATGCAGTTCACTCTGCTGGCCATCTACTCGGACGGCTCGTCGGTCGACGTGACCGAGGCGACGATGGGCAGCTTCTTCGAGTCCAGCGACACGGGCGTGCTGGGCATCGCCCAGGGCGGCTTCGCCTGGGGCGTCGCGGCCGGCGGGCCGGTCACGGTCACGGGCTCCTTCAACGGCCTGAGCGACACGGCCTCGGTGACGGTGCTCGACGAGCATCCGGTGCCAGTGCTGACCGACATCGACCCGGATCAGATCCAGGTCGGCGCGGGCAGCCGCTCGCTCATCGCCACCGGCAGCGGCTTCGACGCCTGGAGCGTGGTCCGGCTCGACGGCGGGGATCTGGTGACGACGTACATGAGCGCCACGCGCCTCCAGGCGGACCTGCCCGGCTGGCTCGCCGACGAGGTCGGCATCCACGAGATCCGCGTCTACAACCCGCCGCCCGGCGGCGGCACGTCCGGCGCGCTCCAGCTGTATGTGATCGACACGCCGGTCATCTTCAACCTCTCGCCTTCCAGCGGCCTGCAGGGGCGCACCGTTAGGGTGGCCTTCTACGGCCAGGGCTTGCTGGCCTGCGAGGTGGCGACAGACAACCCGGGCATCGCGGTCTCGAACATCTCCTACGCCCCGGACGGCAGCCAGCTCTTCGCCACCTTCGTCATCGCCATCGACGCCCCGCCGGTCGTCTCGACGGTCACGCTCAGCAACGCGGCCGGCTTCGACAACGCCGCCTTCACGGTCATCGAGGATCAGCCCTTCGAGGATCTGATCATCGCGCCTTACGACGAGGTCTGGCTCTCGGGGGTCCAGGCCTACCGCAAGATCACCGTCTCCACCGGCGCCATCGTCCACGGCCAGGGACCGGAGCCGCTGCAGCTCCTGGCCACCGACGAGATCGTCGTGCGCGGCACGATCGAGGTCTCGGGTCTGCGGGGCGAGGACGGCTACTTCGACCCGGCCGCGGGCGGCGACGCGGGCGCCGGCGGCGGCGGCGGGGGCGGCGGCGGTGACGGCAACGCATCCTGGCCCTCTCCGGGCGGCGCGGGCGCGCCGCCGGGCGAGGACAGCCGGGCCACCCAGGGCGGCGCCGGCACGCCGTCCGGCTCGGGCGGCGGCACCGGAGCGGGCAGCGGCATCTCTGGCGGCTGCGGCCAGGGCGGCGGCGGCGGGGGCTTCGGCGGCAACGGCGGCGGCGGCGGCGGGGATACGGGCGTGGGCACCGGCGGCGCGGGCGGCGCGGCCAACATCTTCGGCTCGGACTACAACGGCGGCACGGGCGGCGGCGGCGGATCGACCTGCGGGTCGAACTGCGGCGGCGGCGGCGGCGGCGGCGGCGGCGTGCTGGTCATCGCCTCGACCGGCGGCAGCATCCTGATCGGCGGCGCGCTTCGCACAGACGGCGGCGGCGGCGGCGACGGCTACAACGGCACCGGCGGCGGCGGCGGCGGCTCAGGAGGCCGGATCACGGTCACCTCGGCCGGCTATCCGATCACCATCGAGGACACGCTCTCGGCCCGCGGCGGCACCGGTGGCCGGGCCGACGCCGGGGACGGCGGCGGCGGGGGCGGCGGCGGTCGGATCGTCGTCGACGCCGGCGGCGGCGGGATCGACGACAGCCTGGGTATCTACGACCTGCGCCCCGGCGCGGGCGGCATCTCGCGAGCTGACGGCTACAACGGACAGAACGGGACCGTCGGCGTGGTGAACACGCAGGACTGAGTAGCGCTTACGGCTTCCCGGGGGCATCGCGCCTCGGCCCTTCTGGACAGCGTCGGCTTCCTCGGGCCGATCCGCGATGCGGGCGATGCGATGCATCGGCGAAAGCCACCTAGATGCGCAATGAGCAGGGCGAAGCCCTGAGCCTTATACACATCTTTTCCGTCGCAAGGTTTTCCGCTGCGAAGCAGCGGGGGGGTCGGGTAGAAACACGGCGCGCGCACTTTAGGGTCCGGTGGCTATTCCCTGGATTTCCCCAG
>JAFGRB010000011.1 GCA_016935365.1 Deltaproteobacteria bacterium | reverse complement strand
TGTACGCTTTCGAAAAAACACCTCCCCCTTTGACGGGGGAGGTCGGGCGAAGCCCGGGTGGGGGTGAAAACGCTACAGCGCGGATTCATTCCTCGATATCGTAACAGGTCTCGTCAAATTCGGATGTACAAAGTTACGGTGGCTCCCCTTGCCGCCCCGCTCTATAAACCCGGCACTTTCCAGTTTGGATATCAGCTCTCGGGCTTTCGGCGGCATCAACTCATCCTTGTCGTTTTCCAAGCATAACGTTCCGCATCACTTGCGAGCGGAACGAGTCGCTTCAGAGCCTCACGTTGAGCTGGACGAGGATGCGGGTATCGACCGGCCGCGGCGCGCTCTCGACCTCTGTGGGCTCGTCCCAGGTCGTGTACTCCTGCTCCGTCCACACCATGTCGCCGAAGCCGCCCTCGGCGGCCAGCACGACGCGGGTGTGCGCGCCGATGTCCAGGTTCACCGCCCCGGCCAGCCGCCAGGCGCGGCCGCCCTCGAGCTCGTCGTCGGGATCGACGATCTCGGCCATGAAGGCCGGGATCACGACCAGCCAGTCGGCCAGCCGCAGGCGGTAGGAGGCGATGGCGTGCCCGCCGAGCAGGCTGTGGCCGGCCACGGCGTTCGGGTTGGCCGCGTAGGTGCCCTCGATCTGCAGCGAGGCGCCGGCCAGCTCGAGCTCGACGTCGGCCGAGACCGCGTTGAAGCTGCGATCCATCTCGCTGCCGGGCGCAAGCGCCACCCGGGCCCGCTTGTGGTTGTAGCAGACGCCCAGGGACGCGATCTTGAACAGGTCGAGCTGCAGCCGGGCTGCGTAGTCGCGATGGGAGGTGTTGGGCTCGTCGGGATCGTCGGGGTCGCGGAAGAAGGCGTCCGTCAGCCTCCAGCCGTCGAAGAGCCCCACGTGATACGAGAAGCGCACGCGCTTCCGCTTGCCGATGCGTCCCGACATCTCCAGCCCGGCGTCGCGAGAGCCGAAGCCGCCAAAGGCGCTCGAGCCGATCACCTGCTTGTCGAGCAAGCCCCGCCTGGGGATGAGCAGGTCCCAGCGCGAGCGCATGCGCAGAGCCGAGAAGGGCTTCTTGAAGTGGCCGACCTTGACCCGAAAGGCCCGGTGCAGGTCGTAGCGGGCGAAGATATCCCGGATGGCCACCCCGTCTGTCAGCTCGAGCTCGAGCAGCAGCCGCAGATCCTTCATCGGCCTCCAGCGGGCATCGAAGCGCGCCCGGTGGACCTCGATCTCGTCGCTCCAGCCGTCGAACTTGTCGCGCTGCCGAACCTCGTAGCGGAACATGCCACGCCCGCGCAGGCGCAAAGCGTCTGCATCTCCCTGGCCGGCCGGCTCGGCATCCTGTGCGCTCGCAAGCATGCAGCAGGCGCACATCAGGGCAAGGACGAAGGAGGTGACTGCTCTCACACGCATGGTTACCAACCTGACTCCCGGATGTTCGCCTCGACGCTCCCGACGACGGGCGCGCCGTCCGCCATGGCGGCCTGCTGGAAGCGAATCGCCCCGTCCATCAGCAAGAAGATCTCGAACCCGTCCGGGTTGAGGGGATCCTGTCGCAGCAGATAGCCGATGCCCTCGCCCAGGTCCAGTGGGACCGAGCTGCCGGGGGCGAGCCTCTCGGGATCGCGGACCGCGACGATCGCGGCGATGAGCAGGTCCCCGGCGGGATCGGGCACGATGGCCAGCACCTGTATCATGGGCATTCGCTCGGCGGCCTCCACGTTCGGGTCCAGGCCTGACGTGGAGGCCACGAAGGAGACCGGCACGGGCAGATCGTCGAGCACCGCATCGAACGTGCCGCTTCCCTCGCCGAATGGATCCGGCGAGCTGATGCTGCCCCAGCTCGTCTCGAAGGTGGCGTGGAGACTCCCCCGAACCCGCCAGCACGGCGGGCCGGAAAGCGCCTTGTCCCAGACCACCGGCCCGTTGTCGATCTCCGAGCGGATCGCTATCGGGTTGTCCACGACGAAGCGCCGCACCTCCTCGATCCGGGCGGCCAGCTGGCCCGTCGCATAGGAGTCGGCGATGGGCGTGATCAGCGACTCCATGCGATCGATCTCGGCCAGAATGAGATCTTCGTCCCAGACGGTGCTGAGCATCTCGTCGACGAGCGTCAGGTAGCGCTCCTGGGTCCGCGGCGTCCTGTACAGCCGGTGCGGTATGATGGCGTCGGCGAAGACCGACTTGTGGCCGTCGGGGTTGGTGAAGAGGATCGCGTCGATCCCCCAGGGCACGAAGTGGAACCTGTCCGAGTCGGGGTCGTGGTAGATGTAGAAATTATTGTGGTTGAACGAGGCGTAGCCGTCCCAGTGGGCGACCAGCACCTCCATGACCCAGAAACGGTAGAAGGCATCCAGATCGACCCGCTTCGACAGCTCGTCCACGAACGCGCTGTCGGGCGCGGCGCAGGCGTTGACCACCGCGTCCAGATCGCTGCGATCGGGGTTGTCCTCGTGGGTCTTCTTCTGGAACGTCGACACCCAGTCGGGCTGGAAGTCGCTCAGCGCGCCCTCGTATAGATTGCCACCCGTGTCGGTGAAGTGGCGCGAGAGCATCTCCGTCTTGACGCTCTCGATGTGGGTATACAGACCCTTGCTCTCGCCGTTGACCGTCACGTGGGCGAAGTTGCAGCGGGGGGCGATGACGCCGCCGCGGTCGAAGAGCCAGTAGCCCAGGCACTGCTTGATCTTGGAGGGATCCGACTTGCAGTTGTTGAGGGTCATGCGCCGCAGGCCGAAGAAGCGCTGGCCGCGGACGTACTGGTTGAAGCTCACCTTGACCGAGGGACGGTCCGTGTCGCAGGAGCCGAAGAAGCACTTCTTGCGAATGCCCACCGGATCTGTGCGGATGCCGTCGATCTCGATCGCGGCCTCGAAGTAGTCGAACGGGTTGGGCGGGGGAGCCTCGGCGCACAGCACGTCTCCGAAGCTCCGATCCTGGTGGCGCATCGCATTCCAGTCCTCGGGCGCGAGCTCGATGTCGACCTGGAGGATCCAGTCCGGATCGAAGATCCAGGCATCCCCGTCGAGCCAGCCGGGTGCCGGGCCGCAGGCCAGTGCGACCCAGGACAGAGACAAGACCGCGATGCAGGTCCGCGCGCTCATCTTCTCATCGAGGCTATGCGGGCGGCACGCAGACGCGCGCCGTCGGCTCGCAGACATATCCCTGTCGGCAGTCCGTATCCGATTGACAGCTCGCCAGACAGCTTGCCTGGATGCCCAGGTCGATGCAGGCGCTGCCCACGGCACAGTCCGGCTCGTCCAGATGGCACGGCCCGATGCAGTAGCCGCCCGTCCAGAAGCTCAGGCACAGCCCCTTGCAGTCAGCGTGGCTCGTGCAGGCCGCCCCGTGATCCGAACCGGTCAGCGGGTCGTCGCACAGGCCGGAGAAGGTGTTGCAGATCCCGCTCGCGCAGTCTGACGGCCCCCGGCAAGCCGGCTGGCAGGTCCCGATCGCCTGGGGATCGCCCTCCGGCAGGAACTCGACCGCGACCAGCGGGGTGAAGGCAGGCCTGCATCCCTCCTCCCGGTCGAAGACGGGCAGGCAGACGTTGGCCGAGCCCAGGTAGGGGCTGAGCTGCCAGACGCAGGCCTCGTGGTCCTCGGGGCACGGCAGCCTGGCCGGCGAGCAGATGCTGATGCACACGCCGCCCGGCGCGCCGGTGTCGGCCTCCCGCGCACAGAAGCCCTTGCAGTCCGCGTCGTCCGCACAGGGCGCGCCGTTCGCCCCGCCGGGGGTGTCGGCCGCACACAGGCCCAGCCAGCGGTTGCAGTGACCCGCTGCGGGGCATTGCGCGTCCAGCGTGCAGTGCGGAAAGCAAGCCCCCCGGTCTGCGGCCACGGGCATGCACAGGTACTCTGACCGGCATTCGTGATCGCCGCGGCAGATCGGCAGACAGGTCCTGCCTCCGGGCACGTCCACGCAAGCGCCCGACTCGCAGTCCCCCGTGGACTGGCAGGCCCGGCCGCAAAAGCCCCCCGGGTAGCCGGACGCGATCTCGTTCAGGCACCAGCCGCTTTCGCAGTCGCCGTCTCCCAGGCAGGGCGCACCGGCCCGGGGCGCGAAGCAGGTGTGGGCCGGAAGCTCGCAGGTCATCCCGGTGTCGCAGTCCGCGTCGACCAGGCACTCCACGCAGCGCTCCGAGCCCGTGTCGCAGCGCGGGCCGAACGAGATCCCGCAGTCCTCGTCACCGTGGCAGCAGCCCGGAATGCGCAAGGCCGCACAGCGCCCGAGCCGGCAGCGGTCCTGGGTGCAGGAGTCGGCGTCGTCGCAGTCCGCATCCGCAGCGCACTCGCTCTGCGTCTCGCAGCCATACACACCGAGCACCGAGATGCAGAGCAGCACGGCGAGCCAGATGCACCTTCGTCGTACACACGCTGGAATCACGATAACAAACCGAGCCTTTTCAGATCGTCGTCATCCCAGGCTGCACCGTCAATCACCGCCGCCAGGGTCTTCGAGATGACTCCCTTTACTCCGAACTTGTTCGAATCCGTCGCTCTCAAGCGCCTTGATGAGCTGCCGGGTCGTGATGTTGCGGAGGGCTGGATTCATCCCGTGACGACACTGACCGCAGGGGCGGGTATCACTTCTCGGGCCTGTGGCTCTCCGCAGGCGATGAGATCCTCGATGTACCCTCCAATGGTCTTCATGTCGGCATTCTCCAGCCGTATCCTCGGGTCTTGGAATCCGGCTGTCAACCCGTGCAGCGTCCACGGGTTCAATCTCCGCATGAAGCACCCACTCTGCAGACCTGCCTCAGGGCAGCCCCGAGACCGGTCGAGCCAGGTGGGCATGGGCTTTCGACCCGCCAGTGCTTCTCGATCACAGCCGGAACGCGCATCTCGCCGCCATCGCCCTCGGCTCGCAACGCCGATACCTCATCGACAAGGGCGATCGCCCGGTCGATGGCCTGTGGGCAGACCGTGTCCAGGGCTCGCGCCAGACTCGAATCGGCCGGGCCCGAATCGGCTGGCACCTCGTCCGGTTCGGCCGGCACCCCGCCGAAAGGCCAGCGGATGCGGATGAAGTCGAGGGCACAAGCCTCGAGAAGATCACATGGATCTCGATCACTTTCGGGGAGTGGGTCTATTCGTTTCTCGCCTGTGCGGGCCTGCTGGCGCTCGATCAGTCTCTTTCGGGCTGCTCGGAGGCGCTGGCAGGCTGCGAGCATCGCGGCTGGATCCTGCTCGTCGGTGCTGCGACTCGCGCCGAGGCAGGCCTGGCAGCTCGCGGCCAGCAGGCGGCTGAGCGGCGGCCCGCCTTCGGGCGGCAGACGGCTGCGAAGCGCAGCTGGCAGCTCCGCTTCGAAGGAGACATAACCCACCATGGCGAGGCCGGTCTCGGCCAGATCCCTCGCCCGGGCATCGCCGGCAGCCGCCTCGAGCGGCATCCAGCTCACGCAGTCGCCCAGGGCCTGGCAGAGCGCGCACGGACGCCTGGCCGGAGCCAGAGCTCCCAGCTCGGCCTGCAACGCGTCGATCGAACGGGCCAGCTCGCCCACATCCTTTTCGGCGGGCACCTCGCCTTGCAGGGCTGCAGCCGAGCTCGCCATCAGGGCGCGCACATGGTCTCCGAAAAAGAGACACCAGCCGACCGAGCGCGCAGCCCAGAGATCCGGTGCGGGCGGTCGGGCTGTCGGCCCGGGCTGCCTGCTCGGGCAGCCCACAGCCAGGAGCGCCAGCGCCGCGCAGGCGATGCGAGCAGGCACGGCCAAGGGGCTCAGCGCTCCTCGTCGCCGATCGCCCGCTGGATCTCGGCCGCGTCCTTGCCCATGATCATCACGGTGATGGTATCGCTGAGCAGCGCGCCGCCCGGCAGCAGGCGGATGAGCCGTGCCATGTCGTTCAGCGGGCTGACCATCTCGACCCGCTTGCGGCGCTCGGCAGCCTTGAAGATGATCCGCGCCACCCGCTCGGCGCTCATGGAGTAGTATGGCACGAGCTTCATCGACAGCTTCTGGGTCCAGGTCTCGCCCTCGATGTCCTGGTAGAAGCCGGTGTCGACCATGAAGGGGTAGACCGTGGTCACGTAGATGCCCAGCTTGCGGGTCTCGGCGGACAGAAGCTCGCTCCAGATCCCCAGAGCCGCCTTGGATGTGGCGTAAGCCCCCCAGGTGGGCAAGCGGAAGAAGGCCTGCCCGGAGCTCACGTTGATCACCTGGCCACCACCCTGCTGCACCATACCGGGCAAGAAGGCCTCGACATGGTACAGCGGACCCCAGAAGTTGACCCCCATCAGCTTCTGCCAAGTCGCAATCGGGGTCTCGATCAGCTCGCCGAAGCAGCCGATACCGGCGTTGTTGACCAGCACGTCCAGCCCACCCCACAACTCCTGGACCCAAGCTGCGAAGCGCCCGACTGCCTCGCGATCCGAGACGTCGACCTGGCGCACGAGCAGCTCGCCCGAGCCAGCCCCGATCTCTCCCGGTACTCGGTCCAGTGCCGCAGCGTCGACATCGCTCACCAGCACCCGGGCCCCGGCCCGCAAGAACTCGCGCACCAGGCACAACCCGATTCCTCCCGCACCACCCGTGATGCATACCCGCTTGTTCTCGAACCCGCTCATGCTAGCCCTCCTCGGGCCCCCCTGGCCCGATGCCCTGAAAAGCAAAGTCGATCCCTTCGCGCACGATCGCGGCGAGGGGCAGCTCGGCCAGGCGGCCAGTCCAGCGGACCTGGAACAGCCGTAACGCAGCGCCGATCAGCGCCTCCGAGACGATGTCCGGATCACAACTGCGAGCGAAGCCCTGCTCGATGGCGTGCTCCAGAAAGAAGCGCGCCAGGGCGCTGAACCGCTGCAGCACGCGGTCGATCTTGTCCTCGAAGTCCCTGTCGATCGCCGGCCCCTCGCGTAAAAAGAGCCGCACCAGATCGCGCTGCTGCTCGATCAGGGCGGCCGCCGTGGAGAAGGCCTGCCAGGAGGCCCTGTGGTACTCGCTCGCGCTGGCGGGCAAGCTTGCCGACATGTCGGCAAAGCCCGCCAGCAGCGAGTCGACGAGCTCGTCTAAGAGGCACTCGAAGACCTCTCGCTTCGAGTTGAAGTAACGGTAGAAGGTGCCCTGGCCAACCCCTGCCTGGGCCACGATCTCCGAGATCCGTACCGGGTGATAGCCGCGGCGAACGAAGACCGCACCGGCCGCATCCAACAGAGCCTTTCGCGTCCGCTGCCTGCGCGCTGCGTTCCGCTCAGCCATGCAATGCCAGCTTAGCAACGGCGGACGGACTGGTCAATCCGTTTTTTGGCGCCTGCTGGCCCACTTTTTCGCCTCACGGCGCACGGGCTGTGATAGCTTGCCCCTCGATGCTCGAGGGTCTGTCCATCTTGCTCGTCGATCCCGACCTGGAGCGCCGGGCCCAGCTCGCAGCCCGACTCGCGCGCGCCAGGGCGAGGCCCATCGGGGCGAGCGACGGCCGCCAGGCCCTGCAGCAGATCGAGGCGCTCGAGCCGGACGTCATCCTCTGCGATCAAGAGATCCGCGGCCATAGCGCTACCGATCTCTGCGAGTACATCAAGGACTTCGGCCCGGCCGTGCCCTTCGTGCTCATGGCGCCCGAGCGCTTCGCCGATCCCGCCGCTCTGCAGCGCGAGGTGGGGGCCGATGCGGTGCTGCTCCGACCGCTCGACCTTCACCAGCTCGGCACCGCCATACGCCTGCTCGCCGAAGCCCGACAGGCCCGCGAGCGCGCAGACCTCCTCCAGGACGAGAACCGCCAGCTCCGCGAGGCCCTCCGCCAGAAAGCGATCGTCGATCCGCAGAGCGGATACTACCGCTTCGACCTCTTCCGCCAGGTGATCGTGCTCGAGGTCAAGCGGGCCCGGCGTTACGCCTACCCGCTGTCGATCCTGCTGATGGCCTTCGACAACTTCGACAAAGTGGCCGGCTACCTGACCCCCGAGCAGCGAACGGGCCTGTACCGGACCAGCCGCCGGGCCGTGACGGCCAGCGTGCGCGACATCGACATCGCGCTGCTGTTCGCCGAGGACAAGGTGCTGGTGGTCATGCCCCACACCGATCTGGAAGGCGCGGCCGTGGTGGCCGATCGTATCCGAGACCGCATCGGGCAGGTCAAGCCGCCCGAGAGCCTGGCCCGGCTCCACCTGAGCGTGTCCATCGCCGTGGCATCGAGCGACCGGCTGGCCGAGCCCTCCTTCGGCGGGATGATCCGCACCGCCACCCGCGCGCTGAAGGAGGCCGATCTCAAGGGCGGAAACGTGGTGCTCGTTTGCCGCCCACAAGACCCCCGCCCAGACGAGGAGCTGGGCGGCAAGCTCGGGCCGAGGACTTACTTCGTCTGATCGCTGCCCCAGTTGCGCTTGCGGGCCGCCAGCTCACCGAGCACCTTGAGAGACTCGGCCGCAGCGCCTTCCTTCTCGAGTCGCGCCATCGCCTGCTCCAGGATCTCGGCCTCCTCGGCGTGGTCCTTGCGCAGCCGCTCGATCATGCTCGAGACGGTCTCGAAGAACGCCACCAGCTCATCGTGCTTGCGCAGCGGGCGCAGCCTGGGGACCTCGCCCTCGGCGATCTGGCGCAGGTAGCGCGAGATGATGAAGATCGGGCCCGCCACCCGGTGGGTCATGAAGATGCCCCAGGTGAACAGCGCCACGGCCATGACGAGCACGAAGCCGACCAGGTAGATGATCGCCCGGGCGTCGAACTTCGAGACCTCGGTCATGATGCTCTCGTCCATGTCCACGAGCTCGGTGTTGGCCAGGCTCAGCCGCACGATGAAGTAGCCCAGGATCAGCGAGATGACCACGCCCACCGAGACGATGATCAAGGTCCACTTCATCTGGAACTTCCTGTCGATCAGGAAGGTCCGGCGGCGGGTGCGCCTGTCGTCCTGCTGGGCTTGCGGTTCCTGCGTCACCGCTTCCTGCTCGGGCCTGGATTCGGCTGTCTCTGTCATGGCTCACCCCTTCGAGGGTCGACTCATCGGCTTCGTTGTGCGCCTGTCTCGACCGGTGTAGACTGCCTGCAGACGCCTGAATCATAAAATGCAAATCCAGAGCAGATCAAGAAAAGCCCAGATAGCGAAAATGCACAAGGCATTCCGGGCAAGCGCAGCGCTGGCGGTCCTGCTCGCGAGCTGGACCCCTGCCTGCGGAGGGCTGTCCTGCGTCGATCCGACCGGCGAGCTGGGCTCCTGCTGCAGCCCGGCCCAGCCCTGCGGGCAGAACCTGCGCTGCTTCGAGTCCTTCCCGGCCGGTCTGTGCAGCCTCGACTGCAGTGCAGACCGGCGCTGCCCGGCGGGATCGAGCTGCGTGACGGTCATATCCCGATCCCGCGGGGATCTGGGCACGGTCTGCCTGACCGACTGCGGATCCGGGCTGCCTGCGTGCCGGGCGGGCTACGCCTGCCAGCAGACCAGCGTGGCCTCGATCCAGGTCTGCTTCCCCGGCTGAGCCGGAGAGAGGAGCTCCTTGCACATGCGCCAGTCGAACATCCACACGCGACTCGTGATCTCGACCGCAATCCTGTCTGCGATCCTGTCCGCGGCTCTGATCGCAGGCTGCTCCGGCGCGGACCAGCGCCCCGCGCCCGTCGAGCGCGTCGCGCCCGCCCCGCCGCCCGCGGGACCGGCCCGCATCGTCCTTGCCGACTCGCCGATCGAGTTCCAGGACGAGCAGGAACCCTATCGCACCGAGGCGGTCTTCGACTTCTCGCTGCCCCGCCGCCCCCGGCGGGCCCGGCTGAAGCTGCGCTTCTCCGGCGTGCCCGGCGCGACCAGCGAGGACTACACCATGGGCCGCTTCCGGCACAAGGTGGAGCTCAATGACCGCTACTTGATGGATCTCAACACCCACAGCCCGTCCGATCAGCAGGAAGTCGAGTACACCAAGTGGATCTCGGTGGGCATGTTCAAGCGAGACAACAAGCTGCGCTTCATCGCAGGAGACGACGGCGCGCGCGAGGGCCGGCCCAACTGCGACGAGTTCCAGCTGCGCTCGGCCGTGCTGGAGCTCGACTGGTAGACAGCCCTGTTGCGAGGAGCGCCAGCGAAGCTCGTACCGAGTACGGGACAAAAACCTTGCGCTCCTCGAATCGAATCGCTATACATATTCGTTGTTTTCTATCGCTCCCAGACCGTCCGGCACAGAGGTTTTCCGAGGTGAGGTATGAAGAGCATCGGTGACTACCTGGAAAGCGCCCAGTCGCTCGCGCCGGAGGCCTTTGCGAACGAGCATGGCCAGGCCTTCCTGGTGCACCACGGCTCGCGAGCCGGCTTCAAGGACTCGGGCGCGCTCAAGACGATCGTCAGCGATGCCGTGACCGGTCCGGAGACCCCGCTGAACCCCAAGCGCGACTTCGTCGCCTTCGGGCTCAAGTTCCCCGAGGGCGACGAGCCGCTCTGGCTGGGCCGAAGCGACGACAACCAGGTGGCCGTCCCGGACGACTCCGTGTCGGTGGTTCACGCTTTCATCACCCATCGCCCGGACGGATTCTTCATCCAGGATACCAACTCCCGAAACGGCACCAAGGTCAACGACACCCACGTACCGCCCCAGGGCGAGGGCAAGCCGGTCAAGCTCGAGAGCGGCTGCCGGCTGCGGCTCGGCGACGTCACCCTGACCTTCCTGAACGCCGGAGACTTCCAGAACCTGGTCGTGCGGCTGCTCGGCTGACTACTCGCTCAGGCGGGCGGCACCGGTCCCCGACCCAGGGCATAGGACGGCACCGGCACCAGCTTGAAGCTTACCTTGCCCACGCGCAGCTCGTCGCCAGCCCGGAGCAGCGCGCTGTGGACCGACTTGCCGTTGACCGTCACGCGCGACCTGCTGCCCGCGCACTCGATCCGCAGCACGTCCGGCCCGACCGGCTGGATGACGGCGTGCTGGGGCCGGATGAACATACCGCGCACCCGCACCCGGGCGTTCTTGCCGCTCCCGAGGCTGAGCGGATCGGTCACCGGCAGCGAGATCTCGTTCGAGACCAGGAAGAGCACATCGCCGCCGGGCTGCCCCTCTGGCATCATGACCGTCGCCCGCGGGGCAGAGTCCTCGGCCGGGAGCGCCAGCATGAGCAGAAAGTCGCCCACCTGGATCCGATCGCCGGGCCGGACCGCGGCGCGCTCCACTGCCGTGGCGTTGATCCGCGTGCCGTTGGCCGAGCCCATGTCCTGGATGACGAACTGGCCCCGCTCCCAGCTCAAGCGCGCGTGGTGGCGGCTGACCTTGACCTCGTCCAGGATCAGCTCGCAGCCGTGGTCCCGGCCGATGGTCATCCACGGCGGCATGAAGCGCCGCTGGGCGATCATCTCGTGGCTCTTCCAGACCTGGACGTACATGGGCGGCGGCGGGATGGCCTGGCGCACGAGATCCATCAGCGACTGGCCCGCATCCGGATCCGGATCGATCCGCAGCCGGTTGTAGACCTCCACCTTGCCCACCGGCGCCTCGGGCGCGAAGCCGTAGACGAGGAAGCGCTCGGCCACCTCGCCGACCTTCGGGTCGGCGGCCGGATCGCCGAAGAACAGATGCATGGGCACGCCCTGGCGCAGGAACATCAAGGTCTGCACGCCGTCTCGCTCCAGGACCACGGCCGAGTCCTGGCCCGCCTCGGCCAGCACCTGCAGCACGTGGGCCAGGTCCACGAAGCGGGTGGTGGCCCGAAGCACCGGCTCGGAGCGGAACTGGACCGCCAGCAGCAGCACCCGCACCAGGTCGGCGTGATCCATCTTGCAGCGGGCGTCCTCCATCTGCCCGGCCCGGATGGGCAGGTCGCGGAGCGGCACCCAGCCGATATGGCCCGGCTCGACCAGCCCGGCCAGGAAAGGTTTGGCCTTGTGGATCAAGCAGATCAACCGTGCGCTGTCCGTGGCGATCTCGAGCCAGCCGCTGTTGCAGTAGCCCCTTCTCAGAAAGTCGTCCGCGGTGGGAAAGAAGCTCTGGTCGAAGGGTTGCTCCACCAGCACCGGATCGCCAGCTGGAAAGCGTACCGGACTCAAGGCCCCTCCCCTCAGAGCCCCCGACGGTCGAGCGTGCCGAGCGAACCGGAGGGCAGCACCACGTCCTCGCCGCTCAGCCCCCAGACCGTGCCGCCAGCTGCGGCCCCGACGACCACCACGCCGACGACCGTCCAGAACCACCAGGTCTCATAGAAGGCGGGCTCGGTGTTGTTTTTTTCCTGGCTGGCCGTCAGGGCCGCCAAGCGCGCCTTTTCCAGCTCGAGCTCGCGCTGCTTCTCCTGCTGGCGGATGCGGGCGAGCTCCAGCTCGCGCTTGCGCTGCTTCTCCTGCTCGGCCAGCTGCCGCGCGCGCTCTGCCTGCTCGCGGTCCAGCTCGGCCTGGCGTTTCTTCTCGGCCTCCTTCGCGGCCTGGGCCTGCTGGCTCTCGACAATCAGCGCCTCGACCACCTGGCGGTTGCTGGCCTTGGGCTTCTCGCGCAGGTAACCGCGAAAGAAGAAGATGGCCTGCTCGAAGTCGCCGAGCTGGCGGTGGCACTGGCCGATGTTGAACAGGAAGCCGGGAAGCGGAGCGGCCTTGTAGGCCTGCGAGTACGCCTCCAGTGCCTGGGCGAAGCGCCCCAGCTTGTAGAGGGTCTCGCCCTGCAGGAACAGCTCCTTGGCCCGGGCCCGATCCTCGGCCCGGGCATCCAGCGCACTGGCCAGCAAGCACAGAAAGAGGAGAAAACACCCGATCTGCCTCATCGATCTTTCCATCTCGGCGGCTCCAGGCAATTCAGGACAATTCCAAGCTTGTATTATTATCCCAGTCCGAAGCAGATGTCCAGAAACCTGTGATCGAGGCTTCCCTGGGCAGGGCGGATGCTCGCTGCGCTTCGCTCGCCTCCCTACACGTATCGCCCGGGATCAGGGCTTCGGCTTCTTCTTCTCTGCGCTGTCGGTGTGAAAGGGATCGAGCGTACCATCGGGATCCAGGGGCTTCTCTTCCGGATTGTCCTTCTCGTCCGGATTGTCCTTCTCGTCCGGCTCGTCTGTCAGCTTCTTGCGCCTGTGCTTGCGGCGTTTCTTCTTCTCTTCTGGCCGCTTCCTGGGTCTGAGGCGCACCTCGACCTCGCCGTCCTCCCAGAGCGAGACCCGGCGTTCGGCCTTCTCGTGACCCTCGAGCCGGAACTCGAAGCGCGCCTCCTCCAGGCTGCGCTCGAAGCTCAGCTCGGCCGGCGTCAGGCCCAGGACCCGTCCCTGGCCGTCGCGGATCACGGCCGCGCCTGCGGGCGTCGAGCGGAAGGTAATCGTGATCTGCTCCGTCTCGGCGGGCTGCCCATTTACCAGGTCGCCAGGCTGCTCGCCGGGATTGGGATTCGCGGGCTGCGGCTTGTTCGCCCCGGGCGTTCCGTTTGGGGGCAGCCCGTTGCCGTTCTCGATCGCCCGGATCCACCACCAGTAGCCCAGGCCAGCCGCGAGCACGAGCAGGACGAGGGCGAGCCCGCCCAGGAGCGGTGCCCGGCTCCTGCGGGCAGGCGGCAGGGTCAGCGCGCCGGGCAGGAAGCGCTCGCCCGTGGTCAGCGAGCCGACCTGGCTCAGCCGCTCGGCGACCTCGGCCATGCTCGCCGGCCGCGCAGCCGGGTTCTTCTCCAGGCACTGCATGATGAGCTCTTCGAGCCGGCGCGGGATGCGCACGCCCTCGAGCCCGGAGGGCTTCTCGGGCATGACCGTCAGGTGCTGGATGACCATCTCGCCGAAGCTCCTGCCGGTCAGCGGCTTCTTGCCGGTCGCCATCTCGTAGAGGATGACGCCCAGCGAGTAGATGTCGGAGCGCGCGTCGACCCGCTTGCCGCTCGCCTGCTCGGGCGACATGTACTCGGGCGTGCCGAGCACCGCCCCCTCGGCGGTCTTGTGCAGCGACATCTCCAGCTCCTCGGGATCCATCTCCTTGGCCACGCCGAAGTCGAAGAGCTTGACGAAGTCGCGCTGGCCCGAGCGCTCGACCAGGATCACGTTCTCGCTCTTGAGGTCCCGGTGCACGATGCCCGCCTCGTGCACCGAGGCCAGGGCCCGGGCGATCTGGATGCCGATCGGCTGGAGGCGGCGCAGGGGCATGGGCCCGCCGCCGATGGCGTCGTAGAGGTTCTCGCCCTCGAGCAGCTCCATGATGTAGTAGTTGTCGCCGCTGGGCTGCTCCACGAAGTCGGTGATCTCGATCAGGTTCTCCTGCTTGATGCGGTTGACCGCCCGGGCCTCGCGGAAGAAGCGCTCGATGACCTTGGGGTTGCCGGCGTACTCGGCCTTGAGGATCTTGAGCGCCACCTTGCGGCCCAGCCGGGTGTGCTCGGCCAGAAAGACCCGCCCCATGCCGCCCTCGCCCAGGATGTCGAGCAGCTCGTAGGTGCCCACGCGCTGGCCGGGCTCGTACTCGCCGCTGGCCGGCGCGGCCCGGGGGACGAGCTGGGTGCCGTCCTCCGAGCAGTAGGAGATCGAGTCAGGGTGGGACTTACCGCATTTGGGGCACACGCGCACGAATACCGCTCCTCCCCCGGTCCGAGCAAGGAGCGATGATCTCCGATCGGGCATCGGAATGCAAGCGGAGCGGTGATATTTGTGGCGCCTCTCGATTTCCCGTAATGTAGCGGGTTCGCGCTGATTGCCTCGTCTGGATGCGCCTGTCGAGGCACTCCGCGCCTCACAC
>JAFGRB010000118.1 GCA_016935365.1 Deltaproteobacteria bacterium | reverse complement strand
GCGGGGCTTCGCTGTGCTCGATCTTGCCGAGGTGGATCTCCATTGACGGGCATTTCGCAGTATTACGGAAAATCGAGAGGAGCGAGATTAATTACCTCAGGGCGAAGCCCTGAGCCGTATACACACATCTTTTCCGTCGCAGGGTGTACCGCTGCGAAGCAGCGGGGGGATAAAAGCCTGGGGCTTCAGCCCCAGGTGTAAGAAGGTAAGCTTCCCTGGGGCTGAAGCCCCAGGCTATATCCCATCGCTGCTTCGCAGCGAAAACCCGAATCTCGGAGCTTTGCAAACCCATTCTTTCCTTGCGCTCTGAGATGTGTATATGGCTCAGGGCGAAGCCCTGGGAGTATAGTGGACATGAATCTGAAAAGCCCCGCAAGGGCGAGTTAGCCGAGGCTGGTGGACGATCATGAAATGCTCGGCCGGCTCCCAGTCGCCCGCCGCTCACGGGTGACCGGACGACGGGGGTCTCAGCCGCCTGCTCGCTCCTGCTCGAGCTTGGCCAGGAACAGCTTGAATCCCCCCTCGTCGAACTTGCGCCACTTCTTGCGCTCCGCCTTGGTCAGCTTGGCATACAGCTCTGCGTTCTTGTGGCGCATCTCCTTCTTGGCCTCACGCCGCGCTGCCCGGTCGAGCTTCTTCGTGTTTGCCATCGTGCCTGCTTCCTCCAGTCATTCGCGCGCCAGCGCGCGCGGGCGCTCTTGATACCACTCGATCCGCCGTGATTTCAAGCTTTTTCTGATCTGGGCCCTCAGCGCCCGGAGCAGCGAAAGATCTTGCCCGGCACGAACCAGTCCTGCTCGATGCCCTGGGTGTCGTGCTCGCCGAAGACGATGGCCTGGTAGGTCTGCACCCCGGCCCCCTGCCGGCGCCAGCAATCCGCCTGCGCTCCGTGCTTCTGGCACAGCCGGGACAGGAACTGCGCCTTGTCCGGAAGCTGCTCCCAGACCTGGGGCAGGTAGGTCGAGGAGCCCGCCGGGCTCTCCAGGATCACGCCGTCCTCGCCAGGCCTGAGCCTGGCCAGGAGGTCCTCGGGCGAGGAGAACGCGAGCGGCTGCGGCCGGGTGAGGATGCTGATCTCCAGCCCGAGCCCCGCGAGCTCGTCGAGCCGGACGGGCCGGAAGCGCGGATCGCGGGTGGCCGCGGCCACCGCCCTGTCTATCACGTTGCGGTACAGCGGCTCGTGCGGCTCGAACATGCCGATGCAGCCGCGCAGCTCGCCCTGCCGGGTCGTGAGCGTGACGAAGACCGCGAGCGGCTCGGAGAGATAGGCCGTCCGGCACGCCTCGTCCAGACCGGGCGCGCCCTCGCCGCGGAGGTGCATCTCGATCGCCGCGCGGGCGAGCGAGAGCAGGAGCCTCTTCTCGGACGAGGACGGGCCGGCCGCGCTCTCGGCTCCGCCCGCCCGGGCCCGAGCCGGCTCGCTCACGGCGCGGCCCCCGGACGAGCTGGAGCAGGCCGCGCAGACCAGGATGCCGAGCATCGCCGCCCTCATCGGCCCGATCCCTCCCGGCCGGGCGAGGACGGCCTGAGCGAGGCCAGGAAGTCCTTGAACTCCGAGCGCATCGCATTCACCTCGTCGCGATCGATCCGCAGCTCGTCCGCGATCTGCTTGATCGCGTTGTCCTCCACCGACGAGATGGTCTCGTCCGCCGCCGAGACGGCGAACAGGCAGCGCAGCAGGGCGCGCTTCTGGTCCGGTCTCGCGAGCTTGCCGAACTCACGGGCGACCAGGAAGTCCTCGGTCCCGCCGAAGAGCCGGGTATGGGTCTTGGCCATCTGGACCACGACGGCCGCCTGCGCCTCGCTCAGGCCCCCCACCTGGACGACGATGCGCTCCATCTCGTCGGTCTCCCGGGAGCTGATGTCCAGATCGGCGTGCGCCACCCGGCTCAGCAAGTAGGCGAAGCTGGCCACGAAGCGCGCCTCCTCGGCGGGCAGGGCGTCGAGGGTCTGGATGATCTCGCGCACCGTGCGCGTCTCGGCCCGATCGCCGGCAGCATCTTCCGCCGGCTTTCGCTTCAGGCCCAGGAGCTCCCAGAGGGACATGCCGGCGTCAATCCTTGGACTGCTCGGCGACGAAGCCGATCTGGTGGAAGGGGTTGATGGCCGTGGTGGCCACGTTCTTCAGGTGGGAGGAGACCCGCTTGAAGTACCGCGAGGTCAGCGCCAGGGCGATGGCCTCCGGACCGGCCACGCTCTCGTCGCCGAGCAGGCCGGTCACGATGCCCTGGCAGGCGGCGTTGATCTCCTTGTGGTGGCTGTCGACGACCTGGCGGGCGGGCACCTCGTCGCAGTCGAACAGGGCCTTCTCCGCCCTGGGGAAGTTGGCCAGGATCTTCGGGAAGACGTCCTTCAGGACGCGGAAGTAGTCGCTCTCGCGAAGCGGCTTGCCGTACTGCCGGGCCATGTCCATCAGGTTCTTGGAGTAGTCCCCGATCCGCTCGATGTCGGAGATCACCTTGATGAAGATGACCTCCGCGTCGACCTTGGTGGCCTGGGAGATGGTGAGGTGCTCGACCAGCTTCTTGCGGATGTCGACCACCAGCTCGTTGATCTCGCGGTCCTTGGCGTAGAGATCGAAGACGACCGATCGGCGCTCCAGCAAGGCCAGGGAGCTCGCCTCGAACATGGTCTTGCCGAAGTCCAGCATGGTGCGGATCTCGGACTCGATCTTGGGGACCAGGCCCCGCTCCTTGAGGATGTATACGATTCGGCTCAGCACGGCGGATCTCCGTCAAGACAACAAGATGAGTATACCCGGGACGGCGAAGAAGGCAACCAGCACGTAGATCAGCGCGACCCAGCGGCGCCTGGCCGTCTGCCTGCCCAGCCAGCGCGCCAGGCCGATGGGCACGAAGGACAGCGGCAAGAAGACCGCCGACCCGAAGAGGTTGAACAGCAGGTGGCAGATCGCGATCGTGACCGCCGCCGGGCAGCCCGTCACGAACGAGGCCAGCAGGGCGGTGATCGTCGTGCCGATGTTGGCGCCCACCATGTACGGGAAGACCCGCTCCACGCGGATGATGCCCGCGCCCAGCATGGGCACCACCAGGCTGGTGGTCACCGAGCTGGACTGGACGATGGCCGTCACCAGGATGCCGATCACGAAGGCCCGCATGACGCTCGTGAAGAGGTAGTGATCCACGAGGACCTCGAGCCTCTTCGCCAGGGCGCCGCGCATGATGCAGACCATCCGCGACAGGGAGAAGATCAGCAGGCCCAGGGCGAGCAGGATGAAGACCACGCCCAGGCCGACCTGGTTGTCCCAGATCCGCTCGCCGAGCTGCTGCAGCAGCTCGACCAGCGGCTTGACGATGGCCTTGAGCGGGCTGCTGAAGGTCGCGCCCTCCACGCCGACCAGCAGGCTCGAGATCCAGGTCGCGGCGCTCTGGATGGGGTGCAGCAGCCACTCCAGGGGCAAAAAGAGCGTCACCGCCAGGAGGTTGAAGAAGTCGTGCACCGTGGCGCCGGCAAAGGCCAGCTCGAACTCGCGCCGCCTGCGCAAGTGGCCCAGCGAGACGATCACGCTGGTGATCGTGGTGCCGATGTTGGCGCCCATGACCATGGGCACGGCCTGGGAGATGCTCAGCGTCCCGGCGGCCACCATGCCCACCACGATCGAGGTCGTGGTGGACGAGCTCTGCACGATGCTGGTGGCCAGGACCCCGATCATCAGACCCACGATGGGGTTGTCGGTCACGACCATGAGCGAGCGGGCCGCGTCCTTGCCGAAGAGCTTGAAGGAGCCGCCCATCATCTCGATGCACAGGAAGAAGAGGTACAGGACGGCCAGGAACTCGAGTACGTGAAGCGCCTTCTTGAGGGTCGGATGCATTTTTCGGAGGAGAGCTTCGCGCGTTCGAGAGGGGGAGTCAATGGGGGCAGGCCGGATGTCACACAGAGTTCACAGCCGCTTTACAGCCCCGACAAGAAAGCCTGGATCCAGCTCGAAGACCTCGCCTTGGCAGGGGTTGCCGGCCCAGACGCGCCACAGCCCGCTGCGGAGATCGAAAAGCGAGCTGGCCAGCGTGGCCCCGCGGATCTCGCCGATCGGGTGGCGGCAGGGCGAGTACGGCGCGCCCTCGTGGCTCGACAGGGCCCGGATCAGGTCCCGGCCGCGGACCGCGCCCAGGTCGCGCTCGAGCTCTCGCTTGATCTTCTCGAGCACCCGGAAGCGCGACATCGAGGAGCCGTTCACGTAGTCCATGTCCTGGGCCGCCTGCCGCATCCCCGGCAGGATGAGGTGGTTGGTGTGGAGGTAGAGCCCCTCGACCTCGTGCACGGCGTGCCCGCTTGTCGAGGTCTCGACCGACAGGAGGCGCTGCTCGCGCATCGAGCCCAGGTTGAAGTGGAAGGCGAATGCCCGCTCGGGCATGCAGGCGATCTGGAGCGCCTGGTCCAGGCTGGTCGCGTCCAGGATCGCCCGGTCCAAGAAGTAGCGCGGCACGCCCGGCTTCCAGTCGCTCGAGGCGATGAAGTTGGTAGTCAGCACCAGGCCGGCCTCGTTGACCGCCGGGGCGTTGCCCGGCAGGATGCCCGGATAGGACAGGCACATGAAGGCCGGCTTGCCCGTCTGCGAGATCCGCAGGCAGAACATCAGATCCGCGTAGGCGAGATCGCCGTCCTCGTTGTGGGCCAGAAGCAGCCTGTCCGGGCTCGCCAGCGCCAGCGTGGAGCAGCCCGCCGGGGCGGCCTGGCTCTCGCTCTTCTGCCGGGCGATCATGGCGCCCAGCTCCGCCTTGAGGTTGAGCGCGACCAGATCGAGGTAGTCCACCCCCGAGCCGTCGGCCCAGCCCCTGAGCTCGGCTGCGATGTCCGGGAAATGCTCGCCGGCCGCGTCCAGGAAGGGCTTGCAGCGCGTGGCCAGGTCGGCCCGCATGAAGCGCTGCAGCTCGGAGAACCATTCCGCGCGCCGCTCGAGCCCGGCGCGGATCTCGCGCGCGAAGCGCCGCCCGATGGCCTTGCCGCACTCGTAGGCGCTGCCCGAGACCTCGAGCAGCGGCCAGGGCAGAGCGCGCCCGGCCGCGCTGCGCGCGCGCTGGCCGCCCGCGCAGCCGAGCGCCAGCGCACCCATGCTGCCGAGGCCCAGCTGGAGAAAGCGCCTGCGCGAAATCCGCATCATCGGGGCTCACACCGGGCTCAGGGAGCGCGAGTAAACGCGATGCAGCTACCCAGACCAAATGAGTTCAACTCATCATGCGACTCGTAGCTGCAGATCTCGTTCAGCTCGCAGTCCTCGTCGTAGCGGCAGATCCGGGCGTTAAGGCAATCCGCTGGCGGCGCGCACGTGATCGCAAGCTCCATCAGGTCCAGGCAGCACCGCTGGCCTGGCATGCAGTCCCACCTGTTGTCGCACTCGGACCACATGCCGTCGCAGTCAACCTGGCTCGTCATGTCCATGCATTCATTCCTGCCCATGATCACACGACAGCAGGCCTGGAACTCGCAGTCGTTGCTTCCACATGAGACCAGCGTGGCGCGACAGAAGCCGTCCAGGCAGATCTGATCGCGGCCGCAGGGGTTGCCGCACTGGCCGCAGTGCTGCGGATCCGCGTTCAGATCCTCGCAGCCCGGATCCGCGTCGCAGTCCGCAAAGCCCGGCAGGCAGTCGCAGCCGCTGTCCGTGCACTCCTCGCCCGTCTCGCAGGCATCGCCGCATCCCTGGCAGTTCTCCAGCGTGCCGAGAACCGTCTCGCAGCCGTCCACGCCCGGCTCGCAGTCTGCGAGCCCCGGTACGCACTCGCAGCCGCTGTCCGTGCACTCCTCGCCCGTCTCGCAGGCATCGCCGCATCCCTGGCAGTTCTCCAGCGTGCCGAGATACGTCTCGCAGCCGTCCACGCCCGACTCGCAGTCTGCGAGCCCCGGTACGCAGTCGCAGCCGCTTTCCGTGCACTCCTCGCCCGTCTCGCAGGCATCGCCGCATCCCTGGCAGTTCTCCAGCGTGCCGAGATGCGTCTCGCAGCCGTCCACGCCCGGCTCGCAGTCCGCATAGCCATCGTCGCACACGCAGATGTCCTGGTCGCAGTGCTCGTTCGTGCCGCAGCCCTCCTCGCAGCCGGGGCACGGGTCGCTCGACTCGCAGCCGGGCGCATCGTCGCAGTCGTACCATCCGGACTCGCAGGCGCAGCCATCCGTCTCGCACACGCCGCGCTCGCCGCACTTGTCGCCGCAGAACAGGCAGTTCTCCAGGCTGCCGAGCTGGGTCTCGCAGCCGAGAACCTGCGAGATGCAGTCGGCCCAACCGGGCTCGCAGACGCAGCCGCTCCGCTCGCACTCCTCGTGCGCCTGGCAGGCATCGCCGCAGCCTGTGCAATCGCTCAGCGTGCCGAGCTCCGTCTCGCAGCCGAGCTCCTCCGGGTCGCAGTCTGCCCAGTCCGGCTCGCAGACGCAGCCGCTCCGCTCGCACTCCTCGTGCGCCTGGCAGGTATCGCCGCAGCCGGTGCAGTCGCTCAGCGTGCCGATCTCCGTCTCGCAGCCGAGCTCCTCCGGGTCGCAGTCGGCAAAGTCCGGCTCGCAGACGCAGCCCCCCGGCCCGCACTCCTCGTGCGCCTGGCAGGCATCGCTGCAGCCCTCGCAGTCCGTCGTCGTGCCCAGCTCGGTCTCGCAGCCCGAGGCCTGCGGATCGCAGTCGGCCCAGCCCGGCTCGCAGCTGCATCCGCTCTCGTCGCAGACCAAGTGCGCGGGCCTGCAGCTCTCGCCCTTGATCTCGGGCGCGCAGACCCGGCTCGCCAGGCAGTGACAGCCCTCGATGCAGTCGCTGTCGTCGGTGCAGGCCGGGTGATCCTCGTCGACCTCGAGCTGCGGATCGAAGAAGCAGCCCCCCAGCAGCAAGAGCATTCCACCTGTCAGAAACGCGCGCATCATCACCGCACCTCTGATCCCATTCTGAGCGAAATGGGTGCGAATGCGCAAGGGAGCAGAAGCTATCCGCGCTGTAGCGTTTTCACCCCCACCCGGGCTTCGCCCGACCTCCCCCGTCAAGGGGGAGGTATTTTTTCGAAAGCGCACAGAGTATTACGTCCCTCCCCTGGCGGGAGGGACCGGCCGAAGGCCGAGGGAGGGGGGCGCGTAGCTTGGTCAATCATCGAGATTGCATGCCAT
>JAFGRB010000010.1 GCA_016935365.1 Deltaproteobacteria bacterium | reverse complement strand
GAGAAGCAGCTCGACTCGCAGGCGTCCGCCGAGCGCGGAGACGGCGCATGAGGCCGCGGCTCGGCACCTCGTCTGTGCCGGCACCGGCTGCGCTCGAGCCTCCACAGCCGTACGCTCGAGAAGCGGCTCGACTCGCAGGCGTCCGCCGAGCGCGGAGACGGCGCATGCGGCCGCGGCTCGGCACCTCGTCTGTGCCGGCACCGGCGGCGCTGGCGCGCGCCTTGGTGGAGAGGGCCCGGACGATCGAGCCTCCACAGCCGCGCGCTCGAGAAGCAGCTCGCCGAGAGCGGCGTGCGCGGATGAGGCAGCTGTCTGGCGCCGTGGCCGTCGCCGCAGCGGCGCTGGCCGTGCTGGCCTGCGAGCGCGACTTCGCCGCCCCGCCGCCGCTGCCGCCCGCGGTCCAGGTGACGGGCTTCTCGCCGGCCGAGGCCTTCATGGGCGACGAGGTCTGCGTGCGAGGCGAGCACTTCGCGCCCCAGCCCGCGCAGAACACGGTCGCCTTCGGCACCCGGATCGCGGAGATCCTCGATCGCCCGGTCGACGATCCGACCCGCGAGCTGCACGTGCTCGTGCCCGAGCTCTCGGGCGAGCAGGTGTCGATCAAGGTCTCCTGGTCCCAGGGCGAGGGCGTGTCGGAGTCGATGTTCCGCTACCGCGGCCCGGGCCACCCGCTCGACAACCAGCCGTCGCCGATCGAGATCGGCGCCCTGCCGAGCGCGGTCACCAGCATGCCGGGCGGGGTCCTCGGCGTGCTGCACGCCGACTCCCAGGTCTTTCGGCTGCTGCACCGCGACACCGGCCTGCGGCTCGACCTGGGCCTGTGCCAGACGCCGATCTCGTCCGCCATCGCCGTGGTCGAGAGCGCTGCGCGCAGCGCGATCCAGATCTTCTACACGGGCCTGGAGATCGACGTCGAGCAGGGCCTCGACGTCCAGGCGCGGCTCGGGCGGCTGCAGTTCGAGCTGGAGGACGACGCGCTGGTCGGGATCGACGCGCCGGACCTGGCGGGGATCGCTCTCGAAGGCGTGCAGCCCGGAAAGGTCTGGGCCTTTCCGCGCCAGATCGCCGAGCCCGCGTACGCGGACGACATCGCGCTCGCAGACCTGGACGAGCCCGCCGTGCTGCTCATCCACCCGGGCCCCGAGTCCAGCGAGCGGATCGACTTCGATGACGACGCCGATCCCCCGGCGGCCGGGCCGGTGCTCGACCTGGCCTTCGAGGGCGCGAGCAGGTCCCTGTACGCCACGCTGCGCGACGCGCCGGGCATCTGGCGGCACGAGCTGGCCGCGGCTGCGCCCTTCGAGCGGCTCGACCTGGGCAACCTGAGCCAGGGGCGGTTCTCGGTCCTGGCCGCGGTGGACTGGGACGGGACGCCGCTCTTGATCGCGGCGCTGGGCCAGATGCTCTACGAGCTCGTCCTGGGCAACGACGGCTTCGAAGCCCGGTCCGCCATTCCGATAGGCGGCCAGCCCTTTGCGCTCGCCGCGGCCTTCACCGCGGTGGGCTTGCGCGCCTATGCCGCCGTGCCGGAGGGCATCGTCGTCCTGGGCCCCGGAGATCAGGGCGAGCTCGAGCCGCTGGCCTTCATCTCGCTGCCTTCTTCCCAGGGGGGCGTGCAGAGCCTGGTGATCAGCGCACCGATCGAGGAAGGCCAGCGCGACCTGGTCGCCTTCGCGGACACGGCCCGCGACCGCGTGCTCGTCTTCGAGATCGGTCGCGAGCTGGACACGCTGAGCGAGGTGCCGTCCGGAAGCCTCTTCCCGCAGCTCGCCTTCTCCGGCGCCGAGGATCTGTTCTACATCTCGAGCCCCTGGAGCAATGCGGTCCGGGTGATCGATCGGTACAGCTGCGTTCAGGAGTCCATCTTCGGCATCGACGGCTGCGGGGGCTTCTTCTCCCAGGACCTGGCCGTGCTGCCGCTTTCCGGCCGCGACCTGCTGCTCACGCCGCTGCCGCCGCCGATCGAGGAGGGCATGCCCGAGACCGAGCCGGTGCTCTACACCCGTGTAGCGGCCCGGCTGATCGCGGGCCGCCAGGAGCTGCCGGACTGCACGGGCAGCCTGCAGGGCGCGGCCGAGACCTTCTTCGCCCAGCCGGGCTTCGGCTTCCACCGGATGCAGCTCATCGGCGGCGCCGCGCCGCGGCTGGTCTTCATCCGTCAGGCCGACGAGACGGAGCCGGGCGGGATCTGGACCGCCGAGCTGTCTCCGGCTGCGGACACGCTCGCCGGGATCCTCGCCGGCGAGCTGCGCGCGAGCGGCATCGAGCTGGATGCGAATGTGCGGATCGCGAGCCTGGACCGCAGCGGGAGGATCGCCGGGCTGTTGCGAGACGAACGCCACGAGATCGAGTGGATCGAGATCGAGGGTGACGGTGGGGCGGCGGCCGAGATCGACGCGGCGCTGCTGCCGCTCGTGACCGACCTGGCGATCGCGCGCAAGGGCGGCGCCCACCTCGCCTGCCTGCCGCTGTATGCGATCGGCCAGGTGCTGATCGTGCTCGCTCCCCAGAGCGGCCAGCCCCACGTTCACAGCATCGAGACCGGCGGCGTCCCGATGTTCGCCTTCACGAGCCCGGACGAGCGCCGCCTCTTCGTCACCCACCCCACCGAGAGCAAGCTGAGCGTGATCGACATCGGCTGCGCGCCTCTACCCGCCTGCGCCGACGTGATCGGCACGCTGCGGGTCGACGAGGGGCCGGCCGAGCTGATCTTCAACCCGTCGGGCAGCGCGGCCTATCTGTCGCACTTCTACTCCGATCGGATCACCGTCAT
The DNA here is from genome assembly GCA_016935365.1 of Deltaproteobacteria bacterium. GTDB lineage: Bacteria > Myxococcota > B64-G9 > B64-G9 > B64-G9 > JAFGRB01. The sequence goes on along the minus strand of JAFGRB010000010.1, from coordinate 131 downwards.
CGAGTGAGCCCCGCTGGCAGATTCGAACAACGCTGGATAAAATGGCGCTCCTCTCGATTTTCCGTAATACTGCGAAATGCCCGTCAATGGAGATCCACCTCGGCAAGATCGAGCACAGCGAAGCCCCGCAG
>JAFGRB010000009.1 GCA_016935365.1 Deltaproteobacteria bacterium | reverse complement strand
TGCGGGGCTTCGCTGTGCTCGATCTTGCCGAGGTGGATCTCCATTGACGGGCATTTCGCAGTATTACGGAAAATCGAGAGGAGCGCTCTTTTTCACCAGAAGTCCTCCCTGGAACAGGGATCGCTGGCTTCCAGCACGAACGAGGCCCTCACCCGGCGGCTCTCCGCCCGGTCGTCGGTGAAGTCCAGATCGTAGTCGATCTGGAACGGCTTCTCCGACACGACCGTCGCCGTGCCCTGGACCGCTGTGGAGCGGAAATCGGGGCATAGCCTGGAGCTGATGGCCCCCTCCCGGAAGAGCACGAAGATCTGGGACCGGCTGGTGTCGAGCTGGGTCATGTTGGATCTGCTCATGTTGATCGGCCGGTAGGTCTGACCCGGCTCCATGGGTCCCACCAGGGCGTGACGCATCGATACGTCGGTCCTCAGATCGATCTCCTCCTGCCCCTCGTTCTCGCAGTACGGCGTCCCCGGAAAATGGAAAAACCCACCCCACAGCACCCCCTCGAATGCGCCGGGATCCATCGCCAGCGATGCGGCTGTCTCGTCCTGGCGATCGAAGGGGCCGCCCTGCTCGCCGTGGTTTTCCACCTCTCCGGGCTGGGGGTAGATGTCCTGGCCCAGCACCTCGAAATCCACGAGCTTGCTCGCCGCATCGGGATCGGCACACTCGTATCGGCCGCAGGCGAGCAGGAGCGCCGAGCAGCCCGCAAGACAGATCGCCACCTGACCGCAGGCTCGAGCCTTGCACGCCGATCGGATCACGCGCTTTCACCTCTCGAGAGCCATCGACTAGACCCATAACAAGTGCATTGCACTTGTTTCCGGGCTTGGTAACTCTCAGGGGGGCTTTCGCAAAGCCCCCTCGCTGCTGGATATCAATTCCAGCAGCTTCACCCCAAAACGACCGCCCTTCGGGCGGCTAGCCCTGAAAACAATCGCGGTTTGTGAAGCCGCGCTTGTCTTAGGACTAGAACACGATCGGCTCACAGTGCTCGCCGAGATCGAGAGCCTGGACCAGAGAGACCCGCCTGGACTGCCCGGCTTCGTCGCGGAACTCGAGCCTGTAGCCGATCCGCAGCGGACTCTCCGACAGGACCTCGGCCGAGCCGGACACCGAGCTCGACTCGAAGACCTTCTGCTCGTCGTCGATTCGCTCCTCCCAGTAGGCCCTGATCTCGGCTTCGGCGTAGCCGCTCATGACCGAGACATCCTCGTCGCTTCCGATCCGCTCCACCTGGTGGACGTGCCCCGCCCGCTTGGGCCCGATGATCTCGAAGAAGCCGTGGATCGATCCGCAGGTGCCCGATTCGCTGACCGGACAGAACGGCCAGCCCGGGAACATCTGGAGCTGCGTCACGAAGTCGCCCTGGAAAGCGGACGGACGCTCGAGACATGCCTGCACGGCTCCTCCATGCCAGCTGAAGGCCGCGTACCATCGGGGGTCGGGGTGGCTCGGGTAGTACGACTGGCCGAGGATGACGATGTCCTCGAACTGCATCTCCACGCCCGGCTCGCATCCGCCGTCCTCGCAGGCAGACGCGAGCCCGCAGGCGGCCAGAGCCAGGAGCACAGCGCCCGCGCGTAGAAGACGGCGTCTCACCATGGTGAGCTCGATCGTACCGCAAGCCGGCCAGGACCGCCAGCGCGCCTCAGGCCGAGGCATCCGCGCTGTCGCGTTTTCATCCCCACCCGGGCTTCGCCCGACCTCCCCCGTCAAGGTGGAGGTGGATTTTCTAATGTGCACAGAGTGTTATCCGTCCCTCCCCTGGCGGGAGGGACCGGCCGAAGGCCGAGGGAGGGGGATGCGTAGCTTGGTCAATCATCTTGATTGCGTGCCATTTCACGGCCAAATCATGGGGTGTTTTCTTTTCCTGACTTGCGCAAACCCGCACAGCAAGCGCATTTGCAAACAACGCGGATTGCTCAGGCCCGCGAGAGGATCCGCAGCACCTCGCTGGGCACGGTCAGGCCCTCGCGAAGCAAGAACGAGGCGAACGACGCCAGGGGGACGAAGGCCCCGGCCGCGGCGCGCTCGATCTCGGAGGCGCTGGCCCCGCGGGCGATCGCCTCGCGCACGGACTGGTTGACGGCCAGCACCTCGAAGACCCCCACGCGGCCCTTGAAGCCGTCTCCGTTGCAGTGCTGGCAGCCCGCCCCGGTCCACAGCGTGCTGCCGGGCGCGATCTCCACCCCGTCGGCCTTGAGGTTCTGCAGGATGAGATCCGAGTAGGCGGTCTGCCGCCGGCAGCTCGGGCAGATGCGCCGGATCAGGCGCTGGTTGACCACCCCGACCAGGGCCTCCGAGAGCACGAAGGGCTCGACCTCCATCTCCCGCAGGCGGATGATGGCGCTGACCGTGTCGTTGGTGTGGAAGGAGGACAGGACCAGGTGGCCGGTCAGGGCCGCGTTGCAGGCCATCTTGGCCGTCAGCGTGTCCCGGGTCTCGCCCACCAGGATGATGTTGGGATCCTGGCGCAAAAAGGCCCGCATCACGTCGGCGAAGCCCAGCCCGATGGCCTCGTTGACCTGGACCTGGGAGATGCCGGGCACGTCGTACTCGATCGGATCCTCGACCGTGCAGATGCTCAGCTCGGGGTTGTGGCGCTCCTTGATGGCCGCGTACAGGGTGGTGGTCTTGCCCGAGCCGGTCGGGCCGGTCACCAGCACCAGCCCGTTGGGATGGTAGAAGAACTGCCGCACCACCTTGGCCACCTTGTCCGCCAGGACGAGCGAGCCCAGGTCGTGGCCGAGCTGGGTGCTGTCGAGGATGCGCAGGGTGACCTTCTCGCCGTACTTCGTGTTCAGGCTGGCCACGCGCAGGTCGTAGCTCTTGTTGCCCAAATCGACCGAGATGCGCCCGTCCTGGGGCAGGCGGCGCTCGGAGATGTCCAGCGACGAGAGCACCTTGATGCGGGTCACCAGGGCCTTGTGCACGCCTACGGGGATGGTGCCGCCGCGGTGCCGCAGCCGGCCGTCGACGCGATAGCGGACCGCGATCCGGTTGCGCTCGGGCTCGATGTGGATGTCGGACGCGCCCAGGTCGATGGCCTCGACCACGATGGCGCTCAGCATCTGGACCACGTCGCGGGCCGAGGCCTGGGCCGACTTGTCCTCATCCGCCTCGGTCGGGTGGTAGACGAGCTTGTGCGCCAGGGCCTCGTAGTTGCGGGGCACGCTCGCCACCTGGCGGCCCTTGCGCGCGAGCGGCTCGACCTGCTGTGCGACGAAGGCGTCGAAGTCCTGCTGGCTGACCGCGAGAAGCCGCAGGTCCATGCCCCTGAGCACGCGGTGCACGTCGTCCACGCCGAGCCGGTTGCCGGGGTTCGGGGTGGCCACCGTGACGACGTTGTTCTCCGCCGACAGCGGCACCATGCGGTGGCGCTGGATGACGTGCAGCGGCACGAGGTCCAGCATGTTGGGATCGAAGGCCCTGCCGCGCAGGGAGCCAAACTCGATCCCCTGGGCCTGGTTGTGCTGGTCCAGCCGCCGGGCCAGCACCGCGGCGATGGTCAGCGCGACCTGGGGCACCGCGGCCACGAGCCGGCCGAAGATGTCCCTCGACAGGGCCAGCAGCTCCGTGTCGTCCAGGGCCCGGACGCTGGCCGAGCGGGCCTCGCCCGTGATCAGGGCCATCTCCCCGAAGGCCTGCCCGGAGCCGAGCTGGGCCAGCTCGTGCGTCAGGCCAAGGCTCTTGTCGGACACGAAGACCGACACGCGCCCGGAGAGCACCAGGTACATGGCGTCGCCCACGTCGCCCTCGCTGAAGAGCTGCTCGCCCGCCCGCAAGGAGCGCGGAGAGAGCTTGGACTCGAGCTGGGCCTTGAGCTTGGCGGGCAGGGGCTGGAAGATGGCGATGCTGTCCAGCGGGCTCGCGTACTCGATCTGGCCGACCACCATGTCCTGGGAGCCGGCGGCTTGCTCTTCGCTCACTGGTGTACCTCCCCTCGTGAGGTCCAGCATATCCGCCGATGTCACAAATGCAAATCGAAACCCCCGGGCGACTGTGAAGGACCGCGACACCGTTGTCAGCCCTTGACCATCCCCGAGGTGCCGGCCTCCGGGCTCTTCGAGCCATCCATACGGAACAAAAGGACATGTGCTCCCGAGCCCGGGTGGCACGCCGCGTGCAAGATGCAGCTCAGAACGAGCTACACAGGAGACCGACATGCCGACCGCGAAGACGCTCGCTTGGGCGCTGCTCGCCGTGCTCCTCGCAGCCCCTGCCTCGGCAGCCGAGGCGGAGCTGCCCGACTTCTACCTGGCCACGAACCTGAGCTGGGCGCCCGGCCCGCTGATGATGCACACGGTCGGCGACCGCGAGTGCGGCGCGCGCCTGGAGGACCAGTTCGGCCTGGCGATCGATTTCGACTACCGCCTGTGGTACTTCTTCATCGGCACCCACCTGGGCGTCGCCGGCAACGAGAGCCTGGGGCTCACCGAGTACGCCGTCCGCGGGGGCGGCTTCGTGCCCATCGGCGATCACTTCTCCATCGTGGGCAGCGTCTGGCTGGGGCTGAGCCGCTGGGAGGACAAGGGGGATCCCTTCGCGGAGCACCCCTCGTTCCGGGCCGCCTTCGGCGCGCAGGAGCACGGCCTGCTGCTCGGGGCCTCGCTGGGGGTCCGGGTGATGATCCTGCGCTGGTTCGGCCTCACGGCGGACGTGTCCATGTCGGCCACCTTCTTCGACCAGCAGGGCATCGAGACCGCAGACTACGAGGACGAGAGCTTCCAGCTGAACAGGTTCCAGGGAGGCTGCGGCGTGGTCTTCGCCTGGTGAGGATCGAGGCGAAGCTGCCGCCCGCGTCAGGAATCTGAGGCGTCGAGCCCTCGGTCTCTTTCGATATCTCCTTTCTATTCAAATAGATAGATACGCCGTCGCCATGGCGCATGGATTGCAGGCAAAGGCCGGCATGCTCATGAGATGAAACCGGAGGCTCCATGAACGATCGGCTCGTGATTGTCATTCTCGCCCTATCCCTCCCCCTGGCGAGCTGCTCCTATTACGCCAGCGACCATCCGGATGATGAGTATCCGTACGATGAATGCAGCGAGCTTTCGGACTGCAACCCCGGCAAGGACTGCGGGACGCTCGTGATGTGCGTTCAGGGCGCGTGCGATCCGTCCAGGACGGTGGAGATCGCATGCGAGCCGGAATGCGCCCACCTGTGCGACTGCCCCCAGGGCTGGGTGTGCGCGCAGGGCGTCTGCGCGGACCCCGGCGAGGTGCTGGGGACCGTGTTCTGCTGCGAGAACCCCGACTGTCCCCAGGGCGCCCCGTGCGTGTATCGCGACGGGAGAGCGGACAGCTGCCCCGCCCCGCCGGAGTGCGATTGCGCGCAATTCACTGGGGCATACTGTCCAGACGGGGAGAATCCCTGCGAGGAGGTGACCGAGGTCCTGATCTCGGGCGGACAGGACTGCGTGTTCGAGATCGCCTTTGCGCTCGCCGACGGCTCGACGGAGAGCCTGACCGTCGATGGCTGCGACAGCTTCAGGCGAACGCTCGATCGCTCGGGCTGCGGCGTGATCTACAGCGGCGGGGACCGATCGTTCGAGATCGCCTGCAACTGGTGCGGCGTCTCGCACTTCGACCAGGCGAGCTGCGGACCGCATTCCGGCTACGTCCTGCACGAGTGGGGCGTGAACACGGTCCACTGCGATGGCAGCGCCTCGCTGCAGTCCGGACCGCGGATGGTCTGGGAGGCGCAAGTCGACAAGCCGGTGATCTACATCTACGCCGACGGGCCCATGACCATCGACGTGGGCGTCACCTTCGCCTCGGGGCACACGACCGAGACGTGGCCCGAGCTGCCGAATGGACAGAGCATCTCCTGGGACGGCGTGGCCGTCACCCAGGGCGAGTGCGACACCACGCCCACGCCGCGACCTCCGCTGGATGAGATCGATGATCGGGAGATCTACCAGCTTCCCGAGTGGGTCGTTCCCGGCGCAGATTGCCTGACATACGGCGACACCGTGTCCAAGCTGCTCTTCTACGCCGGCGAGATGACCGACTACCGGCCGCCGATCTCCGGCCGCGTCGACCTCGACATGGACGGAGACGGACAGATCCACTTCGAGCTTCTGAACGACGGATCCGCCCCGGTCGGTCCCATGCTCCTGCTCTACCGCGACGTGGATCCCTCGTCGAGCGAGTCATGGCTGGCCTGGGGCCGCGTGGAGCAGATCGCTCCTGGCCAGGCCTCCTCGGTTCCGATCTCGCCGGTCCGATCGCACCCCGGGGAACGTCCGGCCGGCTGGAACGGCATGCAGTCCGAGCTCGAGGCCATGCTGGCCGGGGCCGGCTTGTACCGAGAAGAGATCGATGTGTTCATGGGGGCCTGGCGAGAGGAGTTCTTCGGGATCAGCTACTATCCGGGCCGAAGAGAAGACGCCTTCGTGCTCTACCTCTGGCCGGAGAGCCACGCCACGGCGCAGGTGCCGCTCACGCTGGATCCGCCGCCCAGGGAGCTTTCCAGGGTGATGGTGGAGTACCAGCGGCTGGACTCGACCCCGGTCGGAGGCGTGGTCCGCGGGACGGTCATGCTCGAGCAGGGCACAGGCCTGCCCGGCAATCCCTCGTCCCATCGCGTGCCCGCGGAAGGCGCCACGGTTCGAGCCTGGCAAGACGACGCGCAAGTCGGGCAAGCCTCGACCGACGAGGAAGGGCGCTTCGAGCTCGCCCTGCCCGCGGGGACGTATGACGTCGCGGCGGAGCGCGGGGGGCTGAGCGGGGACCGCATCGATGACGTCGAGCTGCCGGCCGGAGAAACGGTGGAGGTCGAGCTCGTGCTGGTCGCGATGGACGTGGTCTGCAAGCCGAACCTCTACCTCTACCCGCAGCAGACCATCGACGTGGACGTGACCCTCGGGCTCTGCCAGGGCTGCCAGGTGATCGAATCGGAGCCGGCATACGGCGACGGCTGGCATGTCTCGGTGGACCCGGACGGCCTGATCGACGGACAGTACGGCTATCTCTTCTACGAGGCCGATGTCCCGCGCCGCTATGCGCTGGCCTCCGGCTGGTCGGTGCCGGAGACGGAGCTGGCTTCCTTCTTCGACCGGACGCTCGACGCCTACGGTCTCAACCAAACGGAGAAGGCCGACTTCGTCGACTACTGGAACGATCACCTGGCCCCGGCCCCGTACTACGGCATCTACCCGCTGGTCGAGCCCGCGGTCCTCGATGGGCTGGTCGGCCTCCAGATCGACCCGCTGCCCGACGAGGTATTCCGGCTCTGGTTCGTGATCACCTACGAGCAGGAGCCCCTGTCGCCGCCCGAGCCGGAGATCACGGCGCTCGTCCGGCAGGGCTTCACCGCCGTGGAGTGGGGCGTGATCCTCAGATAGCAGATCTGTCAGGGAGTCTTGACCGGGGCCGGACCGCCCGGAGGGTGAAAGTCCATCCTGATCTCGAGCACCGTCGCGCTCTCGGGGGGATCGAAGCGCAGGCCCGCAAGCCCCTTCATGATGCAGGCGTCCAGGTCCGCTCGCCCCGTACTGCGCAGCATCCGCACGGCGCTCAGCTCGCCATCCTTCGACAGGCTGATGGAAAGCGCGATCTGCGCGACCGCGCGCCGCCTCTTCTCCGCCGGCAGGCGTAGAATCACCCGCTCGTAGCAGCGCCGCAGCTCCTTGCTCCGGCCGTACAGCACCTTGCTCGCCTTTCGCGCAAAGCCCTTGCCCAGGTCCGGCTGGCTGCCGAGCACCTGGAGGTTGGCGATCGCCCGACCGCCTTTCTGGCGCAGCTCCAGCAGGTACTCCACCAGCACGAGCGGCGGCTGGAGCCCGCGCATCGCAGCCGGGCAGCGCCGCTCGGCCCTTCGCGCCACCCGGTCGGCGAAGCGGTGCCGGCGGGCACCCTCGTCGAGCGCCTCCAGCAGATCCGGATCGGCACCCAGAGCCTCGGTGACTTTCTTCGACAGCACGCCGGGAGGCGTCTTCTCGTGGTGGCCGGGCCTCATCCGCGCCTGCAGCTCGCGGGCCAGCCCCTTGCAGAGCAGATCCACCAGGGCCGCCTCGGCGCGGGCGAGCGCATCGGAGCCCGCGCATGCGCGACCGGGTGCGAGGACCAGGCAGACCAGACCGGCCAGACTCGATAGCGATAGTCTACTCATGTTGACCTCGTAAAAAGCCGCTCCTCTCGATTTTCCGTAATACTGCGAAATGCCCGTCAATGGAGATCCACCTCGGCAAGATCGAGCACAGCGAAGCCCCGCAG
>JAFGRB010000117.1 GCA_016935365.1 Deltaproteobacteria bacterium | reverse complement strand
GCGCCCTTTCAGGGCTCCCGTTCTTTCTGCATCTCTATCCCAGGGCTTCGCCGGCTTTGCCGGCTTCGCCCTGGGCTATTGTATCGCGCCCTTTCAGGGCTCGAATCGGAACAGCTAGGCGATCCCGGGCTCTCTCGCCGACTCCAGGAGCGCCGTGAGCTTCGCGGACACGTGGGCGCGGATCTTCGGGTAGGGGATCTTCTTCACCCAGTCTCGTGCGCGGCGCACGGAGAAGCCCGCGATCGGCTCGATCTCCGGAAAGTGGCCGAAGCGTCCGCCCTTGCGGCTGGACAGGTACAGGCAGTCGATCAGGGCCTTCTCGGGGCTGGCGATCAGGAAGGACTGCTCGCGATACCAGTCGAAGCCCGAGAAGAAGGCGGGCTGGATCCTGTGGAAGCAGAAGGTGCCCACGGGCGTGTCGCGGCGGCGGGTGTGCGCCGTGGTGGCCGCGTAGACGACCTGGGGGATCTGCCCGATCATGCCGTGCAGGTGCAGGGCCGAGAGGAAGGAGACGTAGGCCTGGTGACCGCCCGAGAGGTACAAAACCAGCAGGAAGGGCGTGAAGCGGGGGTCGTCCGTCACGCACCAGATCCCCCTCGCCGCGCGGGTGAGCAGGTGCTCCTGCTCCATCCGGGCTAGCGTCTGGCTGGCCGAGGACAGCGACGTCCCGGCCAGCGCCGCGATCTCGCGGGTGGTGAAGACCGGGCGTCGCACGAGCTGGATGGCCCGGCGCACGGACATGTCAGCGCTCCCCGGGCGCGTGGCCCTCGAGCATCTCGATCACCGCGAGGCGGATCCGATCCCAGGTCTCGGCGCTTCCGTAGCGGTCCTGGTCCTCGGGCGCCAGAAAGCCCACCACCGTGTCGCGGTACCGGGCGTGCTCCAGGGAGTCGATCCGGTCGATCGCCGAGAGCAGCTCCTCTCGGGAGAAGAACTCGCCGAGCGAGAGCGCCCGCGCCTCGGGCTGCGCACCGAGGACGAACAGATCGAAGACGTCGCGGGCCTCGGGCTGCCGCCTGCCCAGCAGCGCCCGGATCTTCTGCCGCACGGCCGCCCCGGCGGTGTAGTGGGGCACGATCAGCGGGGCCATGCGGTGGGCCGCCAGGATCTCCGGACGGACGGGATCGGCGCGGACGGGCGAGTCCAGACCTCGCCGGGAGAACTCGATCTTGGTGGCCAGGTCCTCTCCGGCCAGCGTGAGCAGGTGGACCTTGAAGCGCTGGACGGTCTGGGTCTGCTTTGCGCGAGCCAGGTCGGGCGGGCGGATGGTCTCGATGCCCGCGGAGCGAGCCGTGTCGCGCAGGCCGGAGGACCTCAGGATGGAGGAGACGGCGTCCTTGAGCACGTGGACCTCCACGCCGTGGACGTCGAGGTCGATGTCCTCCGAGTAGCGATCGCTCGAGAAGAAGAACCGCAGGTTGGAGCCGCCCTTGACCGCGAAGCTCGACTCGGGGATCTTGCGCACCAGGGCTCTCAGAAAGGCCAGGTGAAAGAACTCCCTTGTTTTCAAGATGTTCAGCATCTTATTATGTATTTTAATCAATGGACGACTAAAGTCAAACACATAATATATGCGGCTCTCCGGGGCGTGCGGGCCTCATCTCTCGGTGAAGACATACTCGTGCTGCGCGTCGCGGACGATCAGCGTGCGCCTGTCGCCGCTGCCGACGACGAGCTCGGCGCCGAAGATGCCTGGAGAGATGGTGACGAACGACACCGTGCCGTCGGGGTTCTTGCGGCTGGCCACCTCGCTCTGCCACTCGCCGACATCGAAGACGGTAGCATCGCCTTGCTTGCCGACCGCGATCTCGCCCAGCGCGTCGTTGGCATAGCGCGCGGCGAGCTTGCCGGCCTCGGCCGGGTCGGCCGGCACGCTGAGCAACTTCCTCTCCGCCGCCAGCTGCTCGAAGTAGGCCTTGGCTCCCGCCGCCACCGCGTCGTCGGCCTCGGGCCGGCCGTCGAAGAGCAGCTCGAGCAGCTTGCGCCGGAACTGGCTGCGTATGATCCAGCCCGGATCGCCGTTGGTCAGCACCACCGCCCCCACGCCGTGCTCGGGCAGCCACAGCATGTCGCTGTGGAAGCCGATCAAGTCGCCGCCGTGGTGCACGACCGATACTCCGTATCGCCTGTCGACCATCAGCCCCATGCCGTAAGTCGCATCCTTGCCGATCGGCACCTGCGGGACGCGCCGCTCCAGCAGGCTCTGCCTGGAGATGTAGCGCTCCCCGCCGGGCAGCGCACCCTCCGCCAGCTCCATCGCCACGTAGGCGAGCATGTCGCGCACGTTGCTCCAGGCCGCGCCGGCCGGGCGCACCGGGATCACCGCGTAGTTGATCTCCATCAACGCGCGCGCCGGCTTGCCGTGGACGTCCGGAGAATGCGGCATGGCATGGTTGCCGCGCAGCGCCTCGGCATAGTCGAAGGTGGTCGCGCTCATGCCGAGCGGGCCGAAGACGCGCGTCTGCATGGCCTTGTCGTAGGCGGCGCCCAGCTCGAGATCGGGGAAGGCCACGTGCCCGCCGACGAAGCCGCCCGCGCCGGCGAGCGGGTTGGAGTACTGGAACATCTCGCCGAACTTGCTGGTCGGCTGCATGGTCGCCAGCGTGGCCAGCGCGTCGTCCGGCGAGATGCCTTCGTACTGGAACAGCCACTCGAGATCCTGCCTCGGAAGGCCGGTGCAGGCACAGATCAGGTGCTTGACCTTGACCTGCCTGGTCGTGTCCGCGTCTCCGAGCTTGAACGACGGCAGGAGCTCCGTCACCGGGGTCTCCCAGGTCAGCTTCTTCTCGTCGACCAGCTTGGCGAGCATGAGGGTGGTCATCGCCTTGGTGTTGGAGGCGATCATGAAGCGGGTGTCGGCATCGACTCTCTTCTCGCCGCCCAGCTCGCGCAGCCCGAAGCCGCCGGCGAACACGACCTCGCCGTCCTGCACCAGGCCGACCGCGACGCCGGGCACGCCGGTGCGCTGCATGGCCTTCTCGACGAACCCGCCCAGCTCGGCGATGCGCGCCCGGTCGAGCCGGTGCGCCTTCCTGCCGGCGAAGGACTCGCGCGCGCGTCCCTTGGGCAAGAGCTGGCCGAAGACCAGCGCGACCTGGGCGAGTCGCTTCTCGCCCACCGCCTGGGACATGTCGTAGATGGCGACCGTCCACACGCCGCCGGCGCGCTGCACGGATGCGCTCACATCGCGCTTCTCGTTGGGCGAGGTCTGGTAGTCGTAGCTGCGCCGGTCCGTCCAGCCGTCCTGGTCCGGTTTTTCGTGGACGACCTTGAGAGGCCAGCTCGCGTCGGGCTCGTAGGCCCGCCAGGCGGCGGCGACCGCGGCGTCGGCGTCCTTCGCGCGCACGTCGACCAGCGCGATGGCCGAGTCGCCCTCGGGCGGCTCGAGGATGGTGGCCGGACCTCGCACGGAGATGCTCCAGCCGGCCGGTGCCACGAAGCTGTTTCCCTCCGTGGTGGTCCTGGGCGCGTCGCCGGCCAGACGCTCGGCTGCCCGGCCCGGCTCCGTCCGCGTGGCGACCGCGGGCGCCGTCTTGCAGCTGCAGATCAGGCCGGCGAGCGCGAACGACGCGACCGAGATGGTGACGCTACGATTCATGGGCGACCTCCCGTATGTGCCCGCTCACCAGGCGAATGCCCACTGGACGAACATGCCTCGCTCGCTAGCCCTAAAACCAGCGCGGCTTTCCAAGCCGCGTTTGTTTTCAGGGCTAGCCGCCCGAAGGGCGGTCGTTTTGGGGTGAAGCTGCTGGAATCG
>JAFGRB010000116.1 GCA_016935365.1 Deltaproteobacteria bacterium | reverse complement strand
CGAGAGGACCGGCGCGAGAAGGTCAAGGATCGCCGTGACGAGCGGCGCGAGAAGGTCCAGGACCGGCGCGAGAAGGTCAAGGATCGCCGTGACGAGCGGCGCGAGAAGGTCCAGGACCGGCGCGAGAAGGTCAAGGATCGGCGCGAGAAGGTCAAGGACAGCCGCGAGGACCGGCGGGAAAAGGCCAAGGACAGCCGCGGGAAGAAGAAGCGCAGCCGCTGAGTCGCCCATCGGTCTTCTCTCTTCTTTCTCCTCCGCTCGTCCGCTCGTCGTTCCGCTTGAACCACCAGGCCGCCTGTGGGAAAATGGCCTCCGCCATGAGAGGCTGGACAATCTTTCTGCTCGTCGCGCCGATCTGCACGCTGGCAGGTACGGCATGTGTCTACGACCCGTCTTACGAGGGCCTCCTGTGCGGGCCCGAGCAGAGCTGCCCTCCGGGCTACGTCTGTACCGGCCAGGGGGACAAGGCGCGCTGCATGCCCGAGGGCCAGGACGCCGGCCTCGTGGACGGTGGCGGAGGCGACGCCGGGCGCGACGTCGACTGCCCGGACCCGGACAGCGACCAGGACGGCTACCGGGCGCTTCGCTGCGGCGGCGACGACTGCGACGACACGAACGGCCAGGTGCATCCCGGTGCGGCGGAGATCTGCGACGGCGTGGACAACGACTGCGACGGCCGCACCGACGCCGCCGATCCCGAGCTGCCCATTCCGGCCTGCGAGCGAGAGCTCGGCGTCTGCGCGGGGGCGGTCAAGCGGGCGGAGCTCTGCACGGCGCAGGGCTGGCTGGCGTGCGATGCGGCCGACTACGGCGCGCATTACGAGGAAGTCGAGTCCTCGTGCGACGGGCTGGACAACGACTGCGATGGCCAGACCGACGTCTTCACGTCTCCCGCGCCCTGCAGCCGGCAGGCGGGCGTCTGCGAGGGCTCGGGCAAGCGCTGCGAGGACGGCGCGTGGCAGACGTGCACCCCGGAGGACTACGGCGAGCATTACGAGGAAGTCGAGTCCTCGTGCGACGGGCTGGACAACGACTGCGACGGGCTGACCGACGACATGTGCACCTGCGCCGAGGGCGAGCAGCGCTACTGCGCAAAGCAGGACGGCGTCTGCGAGGGGGCCATGGAGACCTGCAACGAAGACGGCCTCTGGCCCGGCTGCGACTACGCGGCGTACGCGCCGGAGGACTACGAGGAGCGCGAGACGCGCTGCGACGGCCTGGACAACGATTGCGACGGGCGGACCGACGGCCAGGACCCGAGCGATCTGCCCGACGTCGCGTGCGAGATCACCCAGGGCGTGTGCGCCGGCGCCACCAAGAACCCGGGCCTGTGCACCGCCGAGGGCTGGCAGGCCTGCACGGCTGCGGACTACGGCCCGTACTACGGCGACGAGGGCGATCACTGCGACGACAACCGAGACAACGACTGCGACGGCAAGACCGACAAGGACGACGACGAGTGCGGCTGCCAGAAGGCGAGGCTGGAGCACGGCCTCGCCCTGGGCCTGGTGCCGCTCGGGTGGTCCTTCTTTCGCAAGCGCAAGGGGCGGAGCGCAGGCTGAGGGCGGGCGAAGGGGCTGGTGCGTCCGTGGCCAGAAGAGAAAAGGGCGACAGGTGGACGGGGAAGCTCATCCGCAGCGTGAAGCGTTTGAACGCGCGCCTGCTGCCTCCGGAGACCTACCGGGACACCATCTCCTTGGGCCTGAGCGCGGTCGAGGAGGCCTACTTCGTCGTCAAGAACTTCGTCGACGGCTCGATCCACTTCTCGGGCCGGGTCCTGTACGAGGATGACTACCACGAGCGGCGGCTGGCGGAGTATGGCGGCCAGCGGCGCCTGCTGGTCTTCGTGCCCGGCTACATGCAGACCCCGGTCTGCTTCTACCGGCTGGAACGCTTTCTGGGCATCGAGCTCTTCGATGCCTTCACCTACACCTGGAGCGACTTTCCGTACAGCCAGGACCTGACGCTGAGCGCCGAGCAGCTCGAGGCGGTGCTGCGGGACCTGGTCGGCCGGACGCGGGTGCGCGAGGCCTTTCTGGTGGGGCATTCGCAGGGCGGGATGATCATCCGGGCCATGGTGCAGCACGGCCTGGGCAGCGACCTGCCGGTTCGGAAGTGCCTCTTCCTGTCCTCTCCCCACCAGGGCACCTGGGCCGCCCTGGCCGCGGTGCCCCATCGCGGCCTGCTCTCCATGGCCAGTCTGCTGCCCTACATCCGCAAGGTCCAGGGCGAGAGCGGGCTGCAGCTGATGCCCGGGAGCGACTTCTTGCGCGAGCTCAACTCGCGCCCCTTGCCGGACCACGTGCGCTTCTACTCGGTCTACTACTCGCTCGATCCCATGATCTGGCCGCCCTCCCACGCCATCATGCCTTACCCCGAGGCGGAGAATCACTACATCGCCAAGGTGGGCCACGCCCAGCCGCTGTACTGCTCGCGTGCGGCCAGGGTGGCCATCCGGGCGCTGTACGGCGATCTGCCCGAGTACGCCGCGGAAGGCGAGCGGCTGGAGGCCGAGCTGGCGCACGAGGAAGAGGAAGAAGAGGACCTGGGCGAGCTGCCGCCGCTGGGCCTGCCGCCGATCCGGATGCCGGAGGACGACGAGGAGCGGCCGTAGGCCCGGCAATGGAGACCCAGCTCGTCAAGAACGAGCATAGCCCCGCAGGGGCACAATATGACAGCCCAGGGCGAAGCCCTGGGTTTGAGGACCTGACAGGTGTTTCAGAGCCCCAACGGGGCGAAACAGAAGTACCCGACGCATCTCGCCTGCGGAGTCGACAAACTTTTACACCTTCCTGACATCCGGCAGACCACCTCGACCGGCGATCCGGGCATCATGGATCCAGGTTCGACCCGCTTGAGATCCGGATGCGAGGAGGGCAAGATGAAAACGATCATGAGGCTGTGTGCGATGCTGAGCGTGCTCGCCGCTGTCAGCGTGGCGGGCGGCGAGATCAAGCCTGTGGAGCAGAGAGCGACCGTCGAGCTGGCCTCCCGGCTGGATCGCGCCGTGCTGCCGGCCGGGCAGGCGCAGAGCGTCTTCCTGGCGCTCGATCTGCAGCCGGCCGAGGTGCCGGAGGGCAGCCGGCCGCCGGTCAACGTCGCGATCGTGCTCGACCGGTCCGGCTCCATGGCGGGCGACAAGATCGCCGCGGCCCGCCAGGCAGCCGCCATGGCCGTCGAGCACCTGGCGCCGGGCGACACGGTCTCGCTGGTGGCCTACAACCACCTGGTCGACCTGCTGGTCCCCGCCGTCAGGCTGGCCACCGAGCGCAGCGGGATCATCGACGCGATCGGGGCGCTGTCCGCCGGTGGCAACACCGCCCTGTTCGCGGGCGTGAGCAAGGGCGCAGCCGAGCTTCGCAAGTTCCGCGAGAGCAGCAAGGTCAACCGGGTGGTGCTGCTCTCGGACGGCCTGGCCAACGTGGGGCCCAGCTCGCCGGACCAGCTCGCCGAGCTGGGCGCGTCGCTGGGCCGGGAAGGCATCGCCGTGACCACCATCGGTCTCGGGCTGGACTACGACGAGGATCTGATGACCCGGCTCGCGGTCCGCTCCCAGGGCAACCACTTCTTCGCCCGCCAGGCCGCCGATCTGAAGCACGGCTTCGAGCTGGAGTTCGGCAAGGGGCTGGCGGTGGTCGCCCAGGACGTGGAGCTGGAGGTCCTGTGCGATGGCGGTGTGAAGCCGCTCAGGGTGCTCAACGCCGAGGCCGAGCTGCTCGGCGAGCGCGTCGAGCTGCGGGTCAACCAGCTCTACAGCGGCCGCCTGGCGCGGGTGCTCGTCGAGCTGGCGGTCCCGGCCGCAGGGGCTTCCGAGATCCGGCCGGCGGCCACGGTCAGGTTGAGGTACCGGGACGTGCGCACCGGAAAGCGCTGCCAGCAGACGGGCACGGTCGAGCTGCGCTTCTCCGATCAGCCCGCCGAGGTGGCCGCCTCGCGCGACGCCGAGATCGGCATCGAGCTGGCGCGACAGGTCGCCATGGACGAGTCGCTGCGGGCGGTGCGCCTGAGAGACCAGGGCAAGACCCAGGACGCACAGGCGCTGCTGCGCGAGAGCGCCGAGCGGCTGAAGCGAGAGGCGAAACGCCTCGGGTCGAGCGCGCTGCTGGACATGGCCCGCGAGCAGGAGCAGGATGCAGAGCGCATGAAGCACGAGGAGAAGTGGAAGGGGCAGCGCAAGCGCATGCAGACCATCCAGGTCATCCGGCTCCCGTCGAGCGGCTACTAGCCCTGAGACAAGCGCGGTTTCCAAACCGCGTTTGTTTTCAGGGCTGGCCTCCCGAAGGGCGGTCGTTTTGGGGTGAAGCTGCTGGAATTGACTTCCAGCAGCGAGGGGGCTTTGCGAAAGCCCCCTGAGATGGTATT
>JAFGRB010000115.1 GCA_016935365.1 Deltaproteobacteria bacterium | reverse complement strand
CTCATCGGCATCGCCCCAGGGGCAGCCCTTGTTCTCGGCCGGGCCCTTCTCCTGCGGGCACTTGTCGATGTTGTCGGTCACGCCGTCGTCATCGGCATCGCCCCATGGACAGCCCGCGTTCTCGCGCGGGCCCGCCTGCTCGGGACAGCGATCCCGGTCGTCGGTCAGGCCGTCGCCGTCCGTGTCTCGCCAGGGGCAGCCGCCGTTCTCCGCCGGCCCGCTCTCGTCCGGGCAGCGGTCCTGCTCGTCCTCGATGCCGTCCTCGTCACGGTCGTGCACCCGGGGCGCCCACAGCAGGCCCAGAAAGCCCCGGAAGTTGGGCGTGCCCCAGCCCGGCAGGGTCCCCACCGCCCCGCCGAGGGTGATCTGGAGGTCCCAGGGGCCGAAGTAATGAACGGCCACCAGCCACTCCAGGGGCGTCTCCTTGGGCTTGTTCTCGCCCATGGACTCAATCCGGGCCCCGCCGGCCAACTCGCCGGACACGGCCCAGTCCTCCACGAAGCGGAAGCGCGCGCCCGCCTTGTAGAACAGCTCGTGGCCCGCCTCCAGGTCCAGGACCTCGGTCTGCTCGCGGATCCAGGCTCCGGTGTTCACCGCCACCAGCAAGCGCTTGTCGAAAAAGCTCCTCGACAGCGCGATCGTCGGCATGACGGTGACGGAGTCGGAGCCGAGAAATGCGGCCTCGTCGCCCGAGGGGAGGCTGACCGGGATGTCCACGGCCAGCGAGATGCCGAAGGACTCCTGGCGCAGCAGGGTGAACTTGGGCGCGACCCGGATGTCGCCCAGGCAGGCGGTGGCCAGAGCCGGGCCCGTGTCGCCGGGAATCTCGTCGCCCGCCTGGTAGAACACGGCCGGGACATCCACGCCCACGGTCAGCCAGTCGGTCATGCCCATGGACAGGAAGAAGTTGGCAGCCAGCCGGTCGGAGACCAGCGCCTGGAGGAGATTGCCGTCCGCGTCGTTGAGCACCAGCGGGCGCCGGGAGTAGACCAGGTAGAAGCCCAGGTTCAGATCCCCGGCGCGCTCGCCTTCACCCCCTTCGGTCAGGATGACGCCCTGGCTGTCCAGGGCAGGCTTGAAACGCTCCGTGTCGAGGCCCTCGCCCAGCCCCTGGGCCGAGGCCGGATGCACGGCCAACAACGACCAGGCGATCGCGACGAGCGCAGGTACGACGCACCTGTTCATGGAGTCCTCCTCGCTTGATCGAGAATCCAGCTCGAGGCTGCGAGGCGAGGATAGCGGATCAGACCCGGGCCGTCAAACCTCCGATGGCGGGTTCTGCTGCCCGCCTTGCACACGCCCGTCGGCTGTGATAGACGAGCAGGATATGAAGCTCCGGGATATCCTCATGTTGGCCGCCTTGGTATCCGCCTTGCTGCCATCGGCCGCGCAGGCGACCGATCCGCAGCTCGCACGGGGCATTGCGGAGTACGAGGACTTCGAGTACGAGGCGGCCCTGGCGAGCCTCCAGAAGGCTGCGGCCGCCGAGGGCCTGGACGACGCCGAGCGGGCCAAGGTCCACCTCTACCTGGGGCTGGTGCGCTACTCGCTGGGAGACCAGGAAGCGGCCCGCCAGGACTTCGAGCGCGCCATACGGCTGGACTATGCCATCTTCCCGCCGCCCGACACCTCCCCGAAGATCGTCAAGGACTTCAACGCGGTCAAGGCGGGCATCCCACCGCCGGGCCCGATCGCCAAGCCCGAGCCCAAGCCCAAGCCCAAGCCCGAGCCCGGCCTCAAGCCCGAGCCCGGCACGCTGCGCGCAGAGGCGCCGCGCGGCCGGCTCTGGACCTGGATCGCAGCCGGCGTGGGGGCGGCGGCCATGATAGGCGCGGGGACCTGCGGCTTTCTGGCATCCGAGGCGAAGAAGGACTTCGACGCGGCGGAGTGGGCCGACGACGCCAACGCGCTCAAGTCCAAGGTCGAGACGCGCGCCCTGGCTGCCAACGTGCTCTACGGCGTGGGCGGCGCGGCGCTCGCGGCCGCGGTGGTGCTGTTCTTCGTCGAGGGCGGCTCGAGCGCGCCCGCGGACGACGCCGGGGGCGATCTGCAGATCGTTCCCGCGCCGGGGGGACTCGGTGCGGTGTACCGCTTCTGATACCATGGCTCGCTCGGCCGCAATCTGGCTCGCTCTCCTCTGCGCGCCGGCCTGCGTCTACGACCTCGACATCGACGGCAAGCCGTGCGGAGAGGGTCACCCGTGCCCCGAGGGCTACACCTGCGTCGACGGTACCTGCGCCGGGCACGGCGGCGACGGCGGCCTGCCGGATGGCCAGGACGGCGGCGACGCGGCGCCCGAGTGCAGCGAGGGCGAGCGGCGCTGCGTGCAGGATGACCTGTCCGTGGTCGAGGTCTGCGAGGGCGGTAGATGGCAGCAGAACCCGTGCGGTGAGGGGTACTACTGCCTGGAGGCTGAGAACAACTGCGTGCTCGAGTGTCAGTCGAGCGAGGACTGCCCGGATGGCTACTACTGCGATCCCGATTCGCACTGCTGGCCGCGCGGCGACTGCAGCCCGCCCGGCATGATCAAGTGCCGCGATCTGACCCTGGACGCGGTGATTATCTGCAACGAGGAGTCGGGCCACTGGGATGTGCTCGAGGACTGCGACACCGAGTCCGGCTTTTACTGCGATCCCTTCGACCCGTCCTGCAAGGGGCCCTGCCAGAGCGACGCAGACTGTATGGTCTACCTGGAAACGCCGACCTGCGACTTGTCCGAGCACCGCTGCAGCTCCATGTTCCTGTGCGCGGAGGGCGGCTGTGCGGAGGGGGAGAGCTGCATAAGCCCGGACGGCATGTACGGCGCCTGCGTGGCCGACGCGACCGAGCAGGCGCTCGTTCCCGGAGACCTGCCCGCCGATCTGAGCTGCTTTCCCGTGCCGGCGCTCGACCCGCCGGTGTCACCGCAGACCTGCGAGATCATCGGCCGGGCGATCGATTTCTACACCACGACCGACAGCCCTGACCCGGATAAGGAAGGGGTGGTGGTCGAGCTCTTCCCGATCGAGGCGGTCCTTTCCGGTACGCCCGGCGCACCCGCTTACTCGGCCACCGTCGATGATACAGGCCACTACAGCATCTCCGATGTGGCAGCCAACGCCGAGTACGTGATCAAGACATCGGGCATCGAAAGCAGCGGCGCGCTTGCCGACATGTACACCTTCAGCATCTTCGTGCGGGCCGACGAGTGCTCGGGCGACTCGCTGGTCGTCGACGCCTACACGATCTCCGAAAGCTCTTACCAAGGCTATGCGGCGCCCCTCAGCGAGGTGATCGAAAATCCCGACAGGGGAGTCGTGCTCGGCCGGATCAGCGAGTGCGACACCCAGGACCCGGACCCGCCCAGGATGAGAAACTGCACCGGCGGCCTGTCCATGCCCAACGACAAGTTCTACTACATGGACGGGACCATTCCGGACTTCGGCCTCACGAGCACGGCCTCGCGCGGGCTCTTCGGCGCGGCCAACGCGGCGCCGATCCAGGGCGTGGTCGCCGCCATGGCCAACGACGGCGCCGGAGGACTCGTCTCGCTGGGGGCCCACCGGGTCCGGGTCTTTCCCGGCGCCGCCAGCCTGGTCCTCTTCCGGCGCCCGCTCAAGCCGACGGTCTGGCCGCCGGAGTGACAGGAGGAGGTCGCCGGGACCGCACCGCTCATGGCCCTTCGAATCGGATGCCAGAAGTGCAACGCCGAGTACAAGCTTCCGGACGAGAAGATCCCGGATCGGCCGTCGCGCTTCGCCTGCCAGCGCTGCGGGCAGGAGATCATCCTGGTCCCGGGCGCCAACGGGGTCGAGGTCTCCGGCGGCAAGGTCCTGTCCGAGCAGCGGCTCGACCTGCCCGACCGCTTCGGGCAGTTCTTCGACCTGCAGCGCCTGGCCTCGGGCGGCATGGGCGACGTCTATCTGGCCAAGCAGGGCGGGACCGAGGGCTTCGAGCGCGAGGTGATCCTCAAGGTGCTGCACCAGCACCTGGCCCGCGAGGAGCGCTTCGTCCAGGCGATGGTGGACGAGGCCAAGCTGACCGTGACCCTCAACCACCCCAACATCGTCCAGATGTTCAACCTCG
This sequence comes from Deltaproteobacteria bacterium, assembly GCA_016935365.1. GTDB lineage: Bacteria > Myxococcota > B64-G9 > B64-G9 > B64-G9 > JAFGRB01. The sequence continues at coordinate 7,105 of JAFGRB010000115.1, read as the reverse complement.
AGCGGATCGACAACCAGCTCTGCTGCGTGATGGAGTACGTGCCCGGCAAGGCGCTGTCGGCCGTCATGCGCAGCTTCCGCCGCAAGGGCGGCCGCATGCCGGTCCACATGGCCCTGTACATCACCCACCAGGTGCTCGAAGGCCTCGCCTATGCCCACGAGCTCAAGGACAAGCAAGGCGAGCCGCTGCACATCGTCCACCGCGACATCTCCCCGCAGAACATCATGGTCACCAAGGACGGCTGGGTGAAGGTGATCGACTTCGGCATCGCCAAGGCCGCCAGCCGGCTGACCCACACGCGCACCGGCACGGTCAAGGGCAAGTTCGCCTACATGGCCCCGGAGCAGTACGAGGGCAAAGTCGATCAGCGGGCCGACATCTGGGCGGTCGGCGTGGTGCTCTGGGAGTCGCTGGCCGCCACGCGGCTGTTCCGGGGCAAGTCCGACGCGGCGACCATGCAGCGCGTGCTCTCGATGACACCGCCGCCGGTTCACTCGGTCAGGCCGGACTGCCCGGAGGCCATCGACGAGGTGCTGGTCCGCGCCCTGACCAAGGACCCGAAAGATCGCTACCAGAGCGCGCGCAACTTCAAGAACGACCTGCTCAAGGCGGTCATGCCGATCACCCTCGACGAGATGCGCGACAGCATCGACATCGACGCCGAGAGCCTGGGCGAAGATCGCTCGGACGCGCTCGCCGATCAGCTGCAGTTCGACAGCACCACGCCGCCGTCTCTGGAGTTCGGCACCGGCTCGATGGAGACCAGCGACGGTCCGACCCGCAGCTACGAGGTCATCGACGAGAGCGCAGCCCGGCCGACCCGGCCGGCGTGGATGCGCGTGGCCGGCCTGGGCGTGCTGGCCTTGCTGCTGGCCGCCGGAGCGAGCTTTGGTGTCATCTACGGCCTGCCCTGGCTTCGCGACAAGACCGATCGAGACGGGGATGGGCCGGGTCCGCGGGTCGAGGCGCCCGACGCCGGCGAGGCCGACGGCGCCTCCGCGCCTCCGGCAGACACGGGCCCCTCGCCGGCCGACGAGAGCCCGCAGGCGGCCGATACCGGCTCGAGCCCGGGCGCGGACAGCCAGAAAATCGCCTACCAGCGGCCGATCAAGCTGAGCCGGGAACGGATCGAGCGGACCCTGCGCCGATATGGAGGCGCGCTGCAGCGCTGTGCGGACAAGAACCTCTCCAAGGACGGCAAGACGGACGTGAAGCTCAAGCTCCGCTTCAGCGTGGCGCGCAACGGCGCGGTCGAGCACGTCCAGATCCAGCCCCGGGACATCGAGCCCACGGCCTTCGGCCGGTGCCTGCTGGGCCAGGTCAAGCGCATCCGCTTCCCGCGCCATCGAGACAAGAGCGTCTCGATCTCCATCCCCCTGCAGTTCAAGGTGGTCAAGTAGCCCGGCAAGGGCGCCCCTGTCTCTTGGGTTTTCCAGATCCGCCGCGTGGATTAGCAGCAGCGACGCGGAGATCGCGGCGGAGGTGGAAAACCTCGGCTCAGCGCAGGTGGCGCACGAAGTAGACGTCCCCCGCGCCGTGCTTCTTCACGTGGAAGATCAGCGTCGAGTTGCGCTTGAACTCCATGGTCGAGTCGAAACGCCCGTCCGGATCGAGCTGGATGGACCTCGCGTTGACCTTCAGGACGGACCCCTTGGCGGCCACGCCCCGGAGCCGAACGCTGCCTCCCTTGGCCCTCGGCGGCGGTGAATCGATCCGCAGCAGCGGCACCGTGCTCTCGAAGGCCAGCAGCAGCTTGTTCATCTGGGACGAGCGGATCTCCTTGCCGGCGGCATCGCGCGCGGCCTGATACCAGTAGTACGTGCCCTCGCCGAGCTTTCCGGCCCCGAGGGTGAACTGGTTGCGATCGACTTTGCGAGTCACGATCGCTTTCTCGAGGTCGTCCTCGCTGTAGATGCGGATCTGGTAGTCGGCGGCGCCTTCCACCTCATCCCACTTGAAGCTCAGGGACGGCGCCTTGCCCTGGAAGTAGACCTTGGTCTGGATGCCCGTGTCCCGCACGACGTTGGTGATGGCGCCGCTGCCCTTGCCCCTCAGCGTCGGATCCCGCCCGAGCTCGAGCAGGCCGGGGGCCTCCTTCTCGTCGCCGCCCCGCACGATCCGCCAGAAGTACTTGCGCGGCTGGAGCAGGCTGTAGAAGAACCGGCTGCCCGTGACCGGCTCGCTGATGAGCGGCTTGTCGAACTGACGGGAGGTGGCGATCTCCAGCCGCGCCGGGCTCTGCTCGGGGATGGGGGTCTTGAAGCGAAAGCCGACTCTCGATATCCGCCGGTCGAAGAAGACACGCGTCCGAAAGCCCTCCCGCGCCCAGATCTCCGCGCCCAGCGGCTTGGGGCCGACGACCTTGCCGCCCGCCTCCACGATCAGGAAATGCCCGGACGGTACATCGATCACGCGCCCCTCGGCCACCTTGACCTCGGCGCCGCCCGTGTGCACCACGACCCTCGTCTGGCGCGCCGTCGACTGGACGTCGGTCATCCCGTTCAGCCCCCGAAAGCCCGCTCTGATCGCGGCGTGCTGGGTGGCGACCTCCTGGCGCCCCCGCATGCCAGCCTCGCTTGCCGCGAGCCGGATCCGGACCTGGCCTTTCTCCAGGACGACCTTGCCGTCCCGGCCGCGGGGGGACTCGAAGGTGCCATCGAACTGCGCCCGGGTCCCGGCGGCGAGCTCGAGCCGGCCTCCGTGATCGTCGAGCAGCGAAACCCCCGCCCGGCGCGCGGTCTGGATGGCCGTGCCCGGCTCGACCTGGATCGCGGCGCTGCGCGGGCGTTGAAAGCGCCTCTCGTCGGGAGGTCGGATTCGGCTGCTGCGCCTGCGGTCCGCGAGCGTGGTCGGTACGGCCTTGCGCTCGTCAATCTCGGCGCTTCCGAAGGTGAGCTTGAACGTGTCGCCGGCGGCCAGGGTCTGGTCGCCGACCGTGGCGCGCCCCATGAGCATCTGGATGCGCACGCCGTCTTCCGAACGCGTCAGCCGCGCCCGGCCGTCCTGCAGGACCATGAAGTCGTCGGAGTCCCCGAAGACGAGCTTGAACGCGCTCGACGAGCCGGCGACGACCTCCATCTCGCCCTTGCCGAGCAGCAGGGCGAAACCGCCTGCGACGCTGGCGAGCTCGAGCTCCGAGTCCGCCTCCAGCAAGAGCTCGCGCTTGTCCTGGAAGCGGATGCGCACCTGGCTATCCTTGCCGGTGCGGACCGCGTCCCGGATCTGGAGGGTCTGCTTCTCGCCGGCGCTCTTCCAGCTCCCACCCTGGCCGGCGCGCCACTCCACCAGCCCCTTGAGATCGGCCAGGGCCGCGAAGGGCGCCTCGTCCACACCCCCGCCGCCACCCTTGTCCCGGCCATTGCACTGCACGAGCACCAGGGCGATGAGAAGCAGCGGCCCGATGAGGGCGCGATCACTTCTTTGGATACAGCTCGACATTCAGGATGACCACGTCTCCGGTGCTCAGCTTCACCTTCCGGCGCTGGGTCACGTAGCCCGGCTTGGAGATCAGCACGTCGAAGGTGCCCGTATGCAGCTTCTTGGAGAAAGCGCCGGTCTTGCTGGAGCGAATCTTCATCTTTCTCGTCGGAATGGCGATCAGTGCCCGGTCCAGAGGACCGCCGCCGGCTGCGCGGATCGTGCCCTTCAGCGTGCCGAAGGTGGGTCCGGTGACCGGCTGGAGCTTGACCGTGACCGGCGTCTCGGCCGCCTCGGCCACCCGGACGACCTGGGTCTCGGTCTGGTAGCCCTCCGAGGAGACGGTCAGCTTGCGCGGGCCGGGCTCGGCCGGGCAGGTGACGAACTGGCCATCCTTCGCATCGCTCGAGTAGATCGGCCCGGCATCGCCTTCGATGATGATCTGGGCTCCCGGGACCGGCTTGTCGGTGTTGGCGTCCAGCACCACGCCCTTGATGCGGCTCATGGGCTTGACCGGCGCGGGGACCTCGACACGCTTCTCGACGATCTTCTCGACGACCTTCTCCCGGACCTCCACCTTGGGCTCCGACTCCGGCATCGTGCCGAAGTCGTAGCCCAGACCGGCGAAGAGGTTGTAAGGCGGCACGCGCCCCGCTCCCTCCGGTGCATCCACGCCCATCAGCCCCACGTCCACCCCCAGCATGGTGTAGAAGCCGTACTTCTCGAAGGGCCAGTACCGCGCCCCCAGCGTGAGCACGCTGGGGTTGTCCGCAAAGCCGAGCTCGTCCGCGCCCATGGCGACGGCGAGGCCGTACTCGAGAAAGGGCGCCACCGGGCCGAAGCGCCAGCCCAGGCCGAGCTCGACCAGGACCTGGTCGTGCGGGTTGATGCCGGCAGAGAAGCGCTGGGCCTCGTGGATCGGATGGTTGAAGATGAAGCGGGAGTTGTCGAAGTGGTAGCCGACGTTCAGCGCGATCAGTGCGCCCTCCAGGGGGCGGAAGGCGAAGGTCGTCATGATCCGGGTGCTGATGCCCTCGCTCGACAGCGAAAGCGAGCCGCTGCCGGTGGGAAAGACGGCCTGGACACCCCCACCCAGCGAGAACCAGTCTGTCAGCTCGATGCCGTAGCGCAGGCTCAGATGCGGATCGCCCACCGACTGGGAGTGCTCCGGCTCGAAGGCGCTGTTGCGATTGATGGTCAGAGAGAAGCCGGTCGCCAGCTCGATGCCTTCATAGGGGACCAAGGCCAGCACGAACCTGCTGGCCATGCGCTGGTTCTCGTCGCCGTCCACCAGGAAATCGGACATCCAGAAGTACTCGAGAGAGGTGCCGACCACCAGGCTACCGGAAGGGTACGTCTCGGCCGCCCAGCTCCGAAAGAAGCCCATCTGGCCAGAGACCCCCATGCCAGCGGGACCAGGCTCTCGTTCGGGCTCTTGCCCCGCCATGGCCGGCGCGGCCACCAGCAAGGCACAGATCGCCACTTCCAGAACTCGTCGCATCTGTGCAGTCAATGCAATGCCTCACGATATTCCGTTCTTTCATCGTAGGATATGCAAAAGCTCCCCATTCCGTCAAGAAATGCGAAAGGCCCTATTCGAAATCCGCCTCCGGCTTGACAATCCGCACGCAGGCCTCTCATCATAGGCTCATGCGCAAGCGCCTGCTCCACGTTGCTGGCCCCTGTGTGCTGTTCTCGTGTTTCGCCTGTGTCTACGGTGATCTCGACATCGGCTCGCGGGCCTGCAACGATCGGCACCCCTGCCCGTCGGGCACGGTCTGCGTGCAGCGCCCGACAGGGCCCAGCGACACGCATTCCGAGTGCGCAGCCGAGCAGGACGCCTTCAGCTGCACGCCCGGGGAGTGCCTGTGCGGCACGGACGGCACCAGGTCGTGGATCGAGCGCTGCCTGGGCGACGGGCACAGCACCGAATTCGAGACGCGCTGCGAGGGCGACTCCCGCTGCAACCCCGACCTGATCGTCTGCAGCCCGCCGTGCGATGCGGAAAGCGACTGCCAGCCCGATCAGACCTGCGACCTGGGCCTGGGCCTGTGCCGGCCCTACCCGACCTGCGAGACCGAGCCCTGCGAGGGGATCTGCGTCGAGGACGCCTGCGTGCAGGCGCCCGACGCAGATCCGGAAGCCTATCCAGATCCAGCCGAGACCGACTGCCTGCTCGATGCCCCCCCGGCTGTCGCAGACCAGCCCGCGACCTGCCGGATGAGCGGGCGCGTCTATCTCTACCCGCTCAACCCCACCAATCCTCTACAGACGCCCGGGCTGCAGATCGAGCTCTACGACCCCGACGCCCTCGACGCGCAGCCGGAGCAGTCCGTCCGCGTGGAAGCCGCGGCCTGGGATAGCGGCAATGGCCACTACGAGTTCACCGCCGTGGAGACCAACCGGCCCTACACGGTCGTGATCCTGGCCGGCACGAGCGACAGGGGCACGACCGTCGTGTCCACGGCCCACCACGGGGTGGTCGTCCGGGCGGACGCATGTCTGGACGGGGAGTACTACCAGGGCTTCGGCGCGGTCACCCAGCAGGATTACAGCCTGTGGTCGGAGGGGGTGGGCGAGGAGCGCTGCCTGCTCGTCGGCCGGATCAGGGACTGCCGCGCGGACAAGATCCAACTGCTCTCGAACATCGCTGCGGGTCTGGCGATCGAGCCCATGCCGCCCGGCCGCCTGTACTACTTCCCCGACGGTCCCGTGCTGACGCCCGACTCGGCCGATCCGCCGCTCGCGTTCACGAGCATCAAGGGCTACTACGCGGCGAGCGGCCTGCCCGCCTGCCGCAACCAGGTCGCCTTCCTGGCCCACATCGGGGGCAGCGCCGTGGCGCTGGAGTCGATCTCCTTCTCCTGCCGGCCCGGCTGGGCGATCGTGATCGAGCCGGCCCTGCCCGCCGAGCGCCTGCCGGAATGAGCCGGCCCCCGAGCTCAGCGCAGATCCAGGATGACCTTGTGGGTCTGGCCGGGCTCGATGCGGATCGTCTGGCTCTTCTCCTTGCCGGTCCGCTTGCAGACCACGCGCAGCGCGTGCGTCCCCTCGTAGAGATCGAGCGGGCTGTCGAGCGGCGTCATGCCCATGTCCTTGCCGTTTATGAAGACCTGGCCGAAGGGCTTGACGAAGACCTTCAGGAAGCCCTTGCGAAAGCGCTCCCTGAGGTGCACCGTCTTGCCCGCCACGACCCGGACCTTCTTCTCCAGGTGGATGCCCTTGACGCGGTTGGACAGCACGACCGAGTACACGCCCTCCTTGAGGCTCACGGGCGAAAGCGGCGTGGTCCCGTAGGAAGTCCCGTCGATCGCCACGTTGGTCCACGGGTGGGAGTCCACCCGGATCTTGCCCTGCCGGTCCACCTTGGTGATCACGACCCTGGGCGGTCTGCCCTGGTCCCCGTTCTTCCCGCCCGCGCCGTGCTTCCCGCCCGCGCCGTGCTTGCCGCCTGACCCGTGCTTGCCGCCCGTGCCGTGCTTGCCGCTCGCGGAGGAGCCCGCGGCGCCAGAGCCTGAAGATCCGGAAGTACCGGAGGTGCCGGCAGTACCGGACGTGCCGGATGCGCCGGTGCCGGATGTGCCGGTGCCGGATGTGCCGGTGCCGGATGTGCCGGCGCCGGATGCGCCGGTGCCGGATGCGCCGGTGCCGGTGCCGGATGTGCCGGTGCCGGATGCGCCGGTGCCGG
>JAFGRB010000114.1 GCA_016935365.1 Deltaproteobacteria bacterium | reverse complement strand
CGCGTTCAGGCGACGGTCGACTTGAAGTCGCTGCACGTTCCGTTCTGGGACCGCCTCGTGGATCCGGTGCCGAGGGGCTCTCGCCAGCACATCTTCGCGTCCGTCCAGGCGGATGAAGAGGTCACGCTCTTGCTGGGCCGTGCCAAGGCCCCTCCGGCGCTCGAGAGCTGGCATGTCTCGGAGCTGCTCAGCATACCGGAGCACGTCATCGATCTCGGACTGGGCGATCTGGATGGCGACGGCCGGGCGGAGCTGGTCGTGCTGCAGGAGGATCGCATCGAGGTCTTCGAGCTGGCCGAGGGTCGAGCCAGGAAGCTCGCCAGCCACCAGGTCGGGAGCATTCCGGAGGCGGCCATCCGGACCCGGGATCCGAACGGCAGCCTCCTGGTCGTGGATTTCAACCGGGACGGTCAGTTCGAGGTCTTCTACAAGCTGTTCAACAGGCGGTACGGGCAAGTGCTGACCTGGACCGGGGCGTATCTGAAAGAAGTGCGGCGTCTCGATAGCGTGCCGATCTGCCTGCTCCACAGAGACAAGCGTCCGGTCGTGGTCTATGCCCGGCCGGAGACCGGCACGAACCGCTACGGCCCGGAGATCGAGGTGGCAGACATCAACAGCGCCAGGGGCAAGACATATCGCCTGCCGTCGGCCTTTCTGTCCTTCCGGTGCTGGCAGGGCCGTGAAGGAGACGCCGTGGCGATAGCGAGCAGCGCGGGGGGACGCTTGATCCGCCTGGACAGCGGTTTCAAGCCGCAGAAGGTCGATGAGCCCGCGGGGGTGGGTCTGGCCGTGTTGGATCTGGACATGGACAGCGTTCCGGAGATGGTGTTGTCGGATCCTGTCTGGCCCGGAGAGCCCGACTCGGTGAGGGTGCTTTCCGGCGATCAGACGGTCTGGCGATCGCGGGACGTGATCGGGGGGATCGTCTCGGTGGCCGGCGGTGATCTGGACGGCCGCGGCAAGGTCCAGGCCGTGCTGGCCGCGGTCGATCCGGGCGGGCAGAGCAGCCGGATCTACTTGCTGGGCCGGTGAGGTGAGGATGGCCAGGGCGCTGCTCAGAGGAATCGGCTTGGTCGCGCTGGTATCGCTCGCATCGGAGTCGATGGCAGCTTCTCGGAAACCTTTCGGCGGGCAGGTGAAGGTGCCCCTGCTTCACACGCCGGCCAGCACGGATCCGGTCCGGATCCAATCGGTGGAGGAGTGGAGGCTCGCCCGTCAGATCCACGAGACCCTTTACCGCCTCGGGCCGGAAGGACCGGTACCCGCCCTGGCCATGGACCTGCCGCAACGCTCGAAAGACGGGCGGGAGTGGCTGATCCGGCTTCGACCCGGGCTGACTTTCCACGAGGGTGGAGCGGTCGATGCGGATGCGCTGATCGCTTCGTGGCAGCGGCTGCTCGACAAGCAGACGGGCTCGGCGCACTGGTGGCTGCTGGCGCCGGTGGAGGGTGCAGTCGACTACCGCAGCGGGAAGCGGACCCACATCTCGGGACTGGAGCGCGTCAACGACCTGACGCTGAGAATGCGCTTGAGCGTCCCGGTCCAGTCCTTTTCCGAGGCCATGGGCTCGCTGCCGACTGCGATCCTTCCCCGCCGGCCGAAAATCCAGGCGGCCGGCCATCTCGAAGGCTGCGGGCCGTTCCGCCTGGAGGAGGTGTCAGAGCAGGGCCTGAAGCTGTCGCCTTTCGTGCAGCACTGGCGCGGGCGACCGTTCATCGACGCCCTGGACCACGTGGTGTATGCGAGCCGGAGAGAGGCGTCGCTGGCGTTCGAGCTCGGCCAGGTCCAGCTCGGGCTGGATCCTCCAGGCCGGAGTGCGGGCTCTGGGCCGATGGATGGACCGATTCATCACCGTGTGTACTTGGTGCTGAACTCGGCGCGGATGGAGACGATGCCGGCTGGCTTCCGGACCGCGATCGAGCAGGCGATCGACCGCAAGGCGCTCGTGGAGTACCTGGTCGGAGAGCGCGGGGTGGCCACGGATGAGATCATCGAGGCCGGCACGACCGGCGACCACTCGATCCGGGCCGCCCAGCCCGGCCGGGCCGAAACCTACGTCAAGCAGCTCTATCTCGAGCACATGGGCGTCGCCCCGGTGTTCGACTTCATCGTTCATGCGGGAGACGCGTTCGAGAAGTCCATCGCCGAGAGGATCCAGCTCGATCTCAAGGACGTCGGTCTCTCGGTGTTCGTGGTCCCGCTCGAGCACGAGCAGTACGATCGAAGGTTGCGTGCGGGAGACTTCGACTTCCATCTCGCTCGACCCTTGCCGCTCGTGGAAGAGCCGGAGCTGCAGCTGCTGCAGGTCATGGCCCATGTGGGGGGCGAGGAGGCCGTGCGGGACTACTTGCAGTCTCTGGCCAGCTTGCCGATGGACTCGAGTCGAGCGGGCATCATTCGGGAAAGAGCTCGGGTCGTCCAAGTGCGGACGCCGTGGATTCCGCTGTTTGTTCATGGGTGGCGAGTCCACGTCAAGGATGGCTTGCGAGGATTCCAAACCGCCCCGGACGGTGTCGTGGACTGGGGCGATGTCTGGTCTGGTGGATGAGGAGGGTGCGTGCGGCTCGTCACGCGGCTCACGCTCGCTTTTCTGGCAGTCGTGCTCATTCCTGCCGGTGCCGTGCTGGCTTTCACCTGGTACACGGTCGAGGCCCGCTTCCAGGACGAGTTCCAGACGCGATTGATCGGCATCACGGATGGGCTGCGCGCCGACGTCGAGCGGATGGGTTTGCGGATCCAGGAGAAGGTCCGCGCCATGTCGGAAAGTGAAGCAGTGGAGAGGATCCTCGTCGACATGGTGAGGGAGACGCTGGATCGACGCAGCCTGATCCCGGCCGCCGAGAAGTGGATGAAGTCGCGGGAGCTCGATCTGCTCACCGTGCTGGACGGCTCGGGGGTCGTCCTCTCGAGCGGCCACCTGAAGGCGCGATATGGAAGCAAGGACGAAGCTTCCTCGAAGCTGGCCGTGGACAGGCCCTTGCAGCCTCTCCTGAGGAGAGTCCAGTTGCTACACGAGGGCAAGATCCAGGACAGCCTGGCGGTCGTGGTCGGGGCGTCACGGCGGTTCAACAACGCCCGGGTCCTGCTCGTCGGAGGCGTCGTGCTGGACGAGTCCTTCGTCGGTCACCTGGAGAAGCTCTCCGGAGCGAGGATCTCGATAGAGGACACAGACGGGCGTCCCATCGCCGGCGTGCGCTCTGCAGAGGATGACTGGCGTTCGAGTCCGCACATGTCCTTCCGGCGGGTCGCCCTGCCATCTGGTGACGAGGGGCTATCCGCCTATGTCGTGGCCGGCGTCTCGCGCTCCGAGCTCGACACGGCGCAGAGAAGGATCCTGGTCGCATCTCTTTCGGCCGCCATCGCCGGAGTGCTCGTCTCCTTCCTTCTCGGCTTGTTGCTCTCGCGAAGGCTCGTCCGGCCGATCAGCGCTCTCGTCGCCGGTGCGCGCGAGGTGGCCGCTGGCAGCATGCATGTCCAGGTGCCGAAGGTGAGTGGAGCGGAAATGGGCATCCTGGTGGAGACGTTCAATCGCATGGTGGCTGATCTCGAGGTCTACCAGAAGCGACTCGTTCGCGCAGAGCGCGTGGCAGCCTGGAGAGAGATCGCCAGGCGGATCGCACACGAGATCAAGAACCCCCTCTCGCCCATCCAGGTCTCGATCGAGACCATGCAGAAGGCATACGGCTCTCGTCATCCGGACTTCGCGGAGATCTTCGAGGAGTCGACGCGAGCCATCCTGGAGGAAGTGGCTGCGTTGAAACGCATCGTGACGGAGTTCTCCGAGTTCGCCAGGATGCCCAAACCCTCGCTGGCGCGCCAGCCGCTGGACGCCGTGATCGAGAACGCGGTGAGCTTGTATCGCAACCAGCTGCCGGAGGGCCGGCTCGTGTGCGAGATCGAGCCGGATCTTCCAGAGGTGCTGATCGATCGCGAGCAGATCGGCCAGGTCCTGTCGAACCTCCTCTCCAATGCGCTCTGGGCGGTCGAGGAGGGAGGACGGATCTTCATTCGGGCAGGACGGCAGCGCGAGCCGGGCGCGTCGAGGGGCGTGTTTTTCCAGGTCCAGGATGAAGGGCGCGGGATGTCGGACGACGTGCTCGAGAAAGCCTTCACGCCTTACTTCACCACCCGTCGGGATGGTACGGGGCTGGGGCTGGCCATCATCCAGCGCATCGTAGAAGATCACGATGGCGTGATCGAGGTGGCGTCTCGCGAGGCTCAGGGGACCACGGTGACGGTTTCGCTGCCCTGAGTAGGCGCCAGGTCGGCGTCATCCGGCTCGAAGATCGCTCGAGGAGGAAGTGTGGTTTTGACGATTATTTCTTTGCCGCCAGACGCTGTTGGTGCTATCATGACTTCTGTCACGAAGACAGGATAGCAGTACGAGCCAAAAGGAGGCACAGCATGGCAGTAAAGAAGGCCAAGAAGAAGGTCGCCAAGAAGAAGCCGGCCAAGAAGAAGACCGCCAAGAAGAAGCCGGCCAAGAAGAAGGTCGCCAAGAAGAAGCCGGCCAAGAAGAAGAAGGCCGCCAAGAAGAAGAAGCCGGCCAAGAAGAAGCCGACCTCGAAGAAGTGCTAGCGATGAGGGTCGCAGCTGGCGCCACGAAGACAGGAGTGAAGGCCAAGACGTAACTCAGATCAACAAAGCTGCGACCTGGATCGAGAGCCGGTCTCCAAAGGGCCGGCTCTTTTTGCATCCGGGAATTTCCTTGAAGGCCAGAGCGTCAATTCATAGAATCCGCGTGACCGCGCAAAGACCCTCTGGCGACGACGAGGGAACAGATGACGAGATGTCGGAGTGCCGTTTGGATCGGCTTGCTTCTCGGTCTGCCGGCGAGTGCCGTTGCAGGCAGCTCGTTGTGGAAACGCGTTCCGCAGGCCGATACCTCTCGCTTCAAGGACGAGCTGCTCGTCAAGGCGGAGAAGAAGCTCGAGCAGCTGTCGTGTTACGGGCGCTGCAAGGAGAGCATCTCGGCCTGCCTGAAGAAAGATCCTCCGCACTCCACCGCGCAGCGACTTGCGCGAGACGTGCTCATGCTGATGTCCGAGCAGAGCACGGACGAGGAGATCGCCAAGTGGATCGAGGTGCGCAAGAAGATGGCCTATCCTGGCGAGGAGCAGATACGGCTCATCGATCTGGACGGATTGACGCCGGCGGGCAAGCCAGACGCGGAGGTCGTGTTCGTGGAGTACTCCGACTTCCAGTGCCCGTTCTGCTCGCGCCTGGCGCCGATGGTCGAGAAGGTCGTTCGCGAGAGCAATGGCAAGGCCAGGCTGTACTTCAAGCAGTTCCCGATCAAGAGCCATCCCAGAGCACTGGAGGCCTCCAAGGCCAGCGTGGCGGCAGATGCCTTCGGGAAGTTCTGGGCGGTGACGGCGAAGCTCTTCGAGAGCCGGGATGATCTGTCCGAGGAGAAGATCCTCGAGATCGCGAAGAGCGAGGGCATCGATCCGAAAAAGTTCGCGGCCGAGATGGCCAAGGACTCCGTCCTCAGCCGGATTGCGGACGAGAAGATGGAGGGCCTGAAGAACCGCGTCGAGGGCACACCGACACTCTTCGTCAACGGCAAGGAGTATCTCCTGATGCCGACGCCCGCTCTGCTCAAGGATCGGATCGAGGAGGAGCTGGACATCCTCCATGGGAAAGACTGAGCGCTTCTCTTCCCGTTGGGGCTTGCTGTTCGCCAGCCTCGGCATGGCCGTGGGCGCGGGCAACATCTGGCGCTTCCCACGGGTGGCCTCTCAGCACGGCGGCGGAGCGTTCATGATCGCCTGGCTGGTCGCCCTCTTTGCCTGGTCGATACCTCTGCTGATCGTCGAGTTCTGGTGGGGCCGGAGCACGCGACGAGGTCCGGTGGGGGCCTTCGTCTCCATGGCCGGGCCTGGCTGGGCATGGGCCGGGGGGTTCGTGGCCATCTGCTGCACGGCCATCATGTTCTACTATGCCGTCGTCAGCGGGTGGTGCCTGTACTACCTGGGGCGTTCTGTGTTCATGGGACTCGAAGGCGCAGCCGTGCAGTCCACCTGGGACGCCTTCGTCGGATCCGGCTGGACCGTCGTGTGTCTCGCTGCGGCGCTGGCGATTGCCGTGCTCGTCGTGCTGTTCGGCGTGCGCAGGGGGATCGAGCGCGTGTCGAAGGTGCTCGTGCCCTGCCTCTTCGTCTTGCTGCTCGCGGCTGCCGTCCGGGCCGTCATGCTGCCCGGTGCGGAGAAGGGTCTGGAGAGGCTGTTCCAGCCGAACTTCCATCTCTTGCTGGAGCACAAGGTGTGGATCGAGGCGTTCAGCCAGTCGGCCTGGTCGACCGGCGCGGGCTGGGGGCTCCTGCTCGTCTATTCGGGCTATGCGCGCAGGGGTGAGGAGGTCGTGGTGAACTCCTTCATCACAGGCCTCGGCAACAACGCCGCATCCCTGCTGGCCGCGATCGCCATCGTGCCGACCGTTTTCGCGCTTCTGCCACCGGATCAGGCTTCCCAGGTCGCGGCGGCGGGCAACGAGGGGCTGGCCTTCATCTGGATGCCGCGGCTCTTTCTCTGCGACCGCAATCCGGGGGGCGCGTTTTTGCTGATCGTGTTCTTCGCATCTCTCGCGCTCGCCGCCCTGAGCTCTCTGATCGCCATGGTGGAGATGGGCGTGAGGTCGCTCGTGGATCTCGGCATGGCGAGGCGTACCGCGGTCGCGGTCGTCGCCCTGGCGGGATTCACGCTTGGCTTGCCGTCGGCTCTGTGGATGGAGGTGTTCAAGAACCAGGACTGGGTCTGGGGGCTCGGTCTGCTCGTGTCGGGCTTCCTCTTCGCCATGGGGGCGGCCCGGCACGGGCTGGGCAAGATGCGCAGGGAGCACAACGCCGAGGCGCGGGGGCCGGGCCTGGGCATCTGGTTCGAGCTGTGCGTCCGGGCGCTCATTCCCGTCGCCTTCCTGGTCATGTTGGTCTGGTGGTTCTGGCAGGCGATCTCGTGGAACCCCGAGAGCTGGATCGATCCGCGCGCGACCACGGGGCTCAGCACCTGCCTGCTCCAGTGGGGGCTGGTGCTCGTGGGGCTGGGCTTTGCCAATCGCTGGCTCCGCAAGAGGTCCGAGAAGAGCGGAGGGCCGCAGTGAGCGCCGCTGCCATCGGAACGATGGTCTTCGTTCTGACCGTCGTGTGGGGCGGGGCGACCATCGCCCTCATCGCCGCCTGGCGCCTCGAACGCAGACAGGCGCGCACGGAAGGCCAGAGGCGCGACGGCCCGCAGGACTGATCGCGGGCAGGCGCGTCACTTGACGGGTGTGGCCTTCAGGGCCGCCTTGCCGTTCTTCACGTAGACCTGGAACTTGACGGCGTTACAGTGATAGCGGTTCTTGAGGTCGGAGGTGTTCTTCCGCAGCTTCTCGGAAAACTTGTCATACGTCAGGCCGGCGACGGGCTCGCCGCACTGTTTCTTGGTCTGGACGAAGCGATCGAAGACCTCTTTGAAGTGGGCTTCATCCGGCGACTGGGCCGCGCTCGGAATGCCCATGGGCGGAGGCGGCGGCGCGGGCATCACGGGCGGCTTCGGCAAGCTGGTGGGCCCGGACAGGAGCTCGGGCTCCTCGTCGGTGGAGGCGGCTTTGAGCAGGGCATCGGGCACCTGGGCCACGACCGTGGCGTCGGGGTGGTAATCGTCCGAGGTGATCTGGTCGTCCTCCCCGTCATCCAGGTCCGGGGCATCGAAGGCCGCCATGGCGGGCTGAGCCAGAGGTGGAGGGGGCACGGGCGCGGGGGCGATCGGCGGCGGCTCCGGGGGGAGGGCCTCGCGGGGGATGACCGTCTCCACCTCGCGGGTGGCGTCGCTGTCCGCGTCCTCGAAGAAGCTGGCCAGATCGCCCGGCATGTCCACCCTGGGGCCCTTCGAGACCTCGGGCTGCACAGCCGGAGCCGGGGCAGGAGGGGGTGGCGCGGGGGCGACAGGGGCCGGTGGCGCGAGGGGCTCCGGGACCTGGAGAGGCGGAGTCGAGGGCGGTACGGCCTGGACCGGTGCGGAGGGCGGTACGGGCTGAGCGTCCGAGCCGAGGAGGCTGTCGAAGTCCAGCCCGCCGCCGGCAGACGCCGGGGCCTCGGCCGCCTTCGGGGCAGGATGATCGCCCAGAATGGCCGAGACGCTCTCCACGCCGCTTTTCCTGTACGCCGGCCTGGCGCGGGAATCGCTCAGGCGCCGGATGTCGATCGCCAGGCTCTGGCAGACACCCTTGAACTCGTCCGCGTCGATGCTCGCGCCGTTGCCCTCGGCGGCCAGCTTGACGGCGTCGTGCAAACGGGTGAGCTGCTTGCGGATCTTGTTGCCCGAGAAGAGCAGTCCCAGAAAGATCCCGAGCAGCAGCAAGGCGCCCGTCCCGTACGCCACCTTCATCTGGTAATCCAAGAGCGGCTCGATCCGCTCGCCGACGGAGGCCACGGCGGCCAGGTGGGCCGGATCCGTGCCCCCCGGCAAGAGCGCCGCCTTGGCGAGGAAAGCCTTGCCCTTGAGCTGGACGAGCAACGGCAGCTTGGTGGTCGGATCTCCGAACGCGACGACATCCGTGCTGTCGAGGAGATCGCCGAGCGGTGCGAGCACCTTCGCGTCCAGGGTCGATACGAGCGGCTTCTTGCGCACGAAGAGCGCCAGGTGGACTCCGCTCGAGGACTCGGCGCTCCGGAGCTTCGTCGCGTCCAGGACCGCCGAGGACATCAGGCATCCGACCGCCTTGCCCGAAGCGCCGAGCACCGGGCTGACCGCCATGAGGACCGGCTTGCCGTCGAGCTCGTAGAACCCGTCCCGGGAGACACCCGCCAGGCAGTCCTTGAACAGGGGCAAGCCCTGGACGCTCCCGCCGAACGCCTCGCCGGGGTTCTCCGCCAGGATCCTTCCATCTCGCGAGAGGATGGCGAGCTTCGGAAGCTTGGCCTTGGTGTTGAGGGCTGTCGCGATCGGAAGGAGCTTGTCGTGGATTGGCTTCAGGGCCTTGTCGGCCTGGTCCTGAGGCAAGGAGGCTGTCGTGGGCGCCGTGGCCAGAGTCGAGACCAGGTCTGCGTTGTCGGTCATCGCGATGAGCTTCTGGATGGCCTCGAAGGACTCGACGCGCAGGTGATCCAGGGCGAGATCGGCAGCGCTGGCCAACTCCTGTGAAGCCTGCTCGGTGACCTGTTTCTGGTAGAAGAAGTTCAGGCCGTAAAAAGCCGCTCCGCCAGCCAGCACGACCAACAGCATCACCACAATGACAGCCTTGATCTTGGACATCGATGTTCCTCTCGGCTCGACAGGGAAAAGCGGTAGTCTCTATCCCTCTGCTCGTCTACTCGATCTCGACCTCGATCTCGGGCTCCACGTCCTTGAAGGCTGGCTCCAGATCCTTGGGGCCCTTGTCGCCGGTCTTGCCGGGGCCCTTGTCGCCGGTCTTGCCGGGGCCCTTGTCGCCGGTCTTGCCGGGGCCCTTGTCGCCGGTCTTGCCGGGGCCCTTG
>JAFGRB010000113.1 GCA_016935365.1 Deltaproteobacteria bacterium | reverse complement strand
CTTCGATGTTCTGAGACGGAGTGAGCCATTGAGCAGACTGCCCCTGATCCTGTGCCTCGGTGTCGTCATCTTGGGCTGCGACGAGACCATCGTAGGCATGGACGATGCCGCCCGTGGTTGCATCGCGGCAAGCGGCGTGCATCTCCCCCCCACGGCCACCGAGCTCTACTACGCATTCCAGCCTCAGTTTGCAGACTACCTCGACACGTGGATATCCTTCTCGGCGAGCTCCACCGATTGCATGAGCGCTGCCCGGTCACTCGCCCGCCTCGAGAGAGACGAGCCTGTTTTCGTCGCCGGCACGCGATCCCGTTCCGACGCCGTGACGGGCGGGCCTGCCTATCATCACCCGGAGCTCGCCACCCCGCGCTGGGATCTGAGCGGCGTGACGAATGGAAAGCTGTTCGAGACGAAGGACCTGTTTGTCCTGGTCGATACGGACAGGAGCAGGGTCTACATCGCACTCCGATCCCCGCAGCGCTCGGGCTGGTGAGCACGACACCGCACCTGCAAGGCTCGACGGCGATGAACGTGCGATTGCGCGACGTCACGGACGCAGACCTGCCGCTCATCGAGCGTTGGCTGTGCGCCGAGCACGTCCGCCGCTACTGGGGCGAGCCCGAGGAGAACATCCGCCTGCTCCGCTCTCCTACCGGAGCGAGACTGCGGCGAGCGCTCATCGAGGCAGACGGTCGCAAGGTGGGGCTCGTGCTCTGGCAGCACCCCAGCCGGCAAGAGCTCGACGCGGCCGGTCTGTTCGACGTTCCCGAGGACGTCATCGACGTCGACATCATGATCGGCGAGGCCGCCGATGTCGGACGAGGCGTGGGCACTGCGGCGATCCGCATGGTCGCCGAGGCCGCCCTCGCCGATCCCGAGGTGCCCTACGTCATCGCCGCGACATCCATCGACAACCGCGCCTCGCAGCGGGCTTTCGCCAAGGCAGGCTTCGATGTCGATCGGGATTTCGACGACGTCCAGAGCGGCCGGTGCGTGTTCATGACGAGGCATCGACAGAAGTAGGCGGTATTGCCACACCGCATCCGAGTGCTTATCTTGCAGGCCAGGGAACTGGCAAGAGGAGATCATGGCCGAGGCATCCGCGCTGTTGCGTTTTCAACCGGGCTTCGCCCGACCTCCCCAGTCAAGTCTGACTTGCGCAAACCCGCACGGCAAGCGCATTTGCGAACAGCGCGGATTGCTCATGGCCCGCGCGAATCCCCACAAGCCGGCACCGAAGGCAGCGCTCCTCGCCCTGTGTCTATTTCTGGCGACGGGCGCTTGTACCACCACGACCACCGAGCGCCTCGGCCTGCCTCCCCTGCAAACGGTCGACCGGGTCGATCTGTCCCGATACACCGGCACCTGGTTCGAGATCGCGAGCTACCCCCAGTCGTTCCAGGAAGGATGCACCGGCACCACCGCGACCTACACGCTGCGCGCCGACGGCGAGATCGGCGTCGTCAACCGCTGCCACAAGGGCTCGCTGGACGGAAAGCTGGACTCGGCCGAGGGGCGAGCCCGCGTGGTCGATACGACCACCCACGCCAAGCTCGAGGTGACCTTCTTCTGGCCCTTCTGGGGCGACTACTGGATCATCGACCTGGGCGAGCGCTACGACTACGCCGTGGTGGGGCACCCCAGCCGGGACTATCTCTGGATCCTGAGCCGCACGCCTGGCATGCAAGACGCCGTCTACCAGGGCATCCTCGAGCGCATCCAGGCCAAGGGCTATCCGCTCGATCGGCTGCAGAAGACCCTCCAGCCGACAGCCCCCGCGGGGGGTTGAACGTGCGGCTCGGCCTGTGCTGCCTGTTCGTCGAGCAGGACATCCGCTTCCGCACAGCGACCGCCAAGGCGCTCCGACGATCCGCGCCCCCACGGCGACTTCGTTCGACTGCGGGACTTCCCCTCGCTCTGGGACGACATGGACATCACCGTGGAGGTGGAGGCCAAGGCCAAGGAGCTCGCGGTGCTGAAGCTGAAGAAAGCGCTGAAGCGGCGGGCTGGGCGCAGGGCGGCCCGGAGATGAGCGCGTCAGTCGTCGTCAGACGTTTTCACTTTCCCGCTTTGCCATTGCTGCAACCACGGCTTCTGCCGGGCGGGCTTCTTCTCGGCCGATCCATAGCATGGCCAGCCCTGCGAGTAGCCCCAGATCTTCCACTCCCCTCGCCTGCATCGCAGTGCGAAGTCCCACACGCTCTCGACGTTCTCCGCGGGATCGTCTTCTTCAGGCATGGAGTGCTCGATGCCGCGAACGCGCACATGCGCGCGCTTTCCCTCGACCCACCACCGGTCCACGGCCCGCGCATAGCCCCAGCGGCCGAAGTCCTGGCCTTGCATGCGCTGCTCGATCGCGCGCGCGTGCTCGATAGGTTCGATGTCGATGTGGGGAAAGGCTCCCGCCCTTCGCGCCCAGTCGCGTTCCAGCAGGCCCTCGAACCAGTCCCGCAGCGGAGCCAGGACCTCTACAGGCGCCTCGGTCTCCGTCAGCTCGAAGGCCGGCTCCCTTGGCGGACTATAGGACAGATCCGGGGGAGGATCCTCGCCCATGGGGATGGCCGCGTCCTCGAGCGCGGGCTCGCCCTCTTCATCCTCCCCGTCTTCCTCCTTCCTGTCCCAGTGCTCCTGCCAGCCCTGCCACCAGGCGTTGTACTGCTTCGCCCAGAGATCCAGAGGGAACGGCTCCCCTCCGATCGAGGGCGAGATGGCCCCTGCGGCCACGCTGATCAGAAGCCGGATGCGCGGGCTGCCGGAGTACTCCAGACAGATCCGGTACCGAGCCCCGCTCGCCGCGCGGGCATCCCCCAAAAGCCAGTCGCAGCGCGCCGCGAGCTCGACCGTCTCGGCGTCGGACTCGCTGTTGATGCTCATCGGAGCTTCCATCGCCCGAAAGGGCCAGGGATCGATCTGCTTGACGACCCAGGAATCCGGAACGACCAGCTCGGATGGCCGAATGTCGGGCAAAGAGGAGTCATAGGCCACGCCGAAAGCCACCACCCCGTCGAGCGCGATCTCCACCCGGCGGTCCTCGATCTCGCTTCCGTCGAGGGCGCGCCGCAGGCACTCGTAGACGAGCGTCAGGCGGGAAGCGTCGCGGTCCCACTCGCCCGAGACGAGGGTGGCGTCGTGCAGGAGATGGGGAATGTCGAAGGCTGTCAGCTTTGAGGTCATCGCAGGCAAATATGGCCCCACGCGATGTCTCCGTCAACGAGCTGGTTCGACATGGCAGCCGCCGTAGCCCACAGCTTGGATGATCCGGGATTTTCTAGTAGACATGAGCACATGCCCAGAGACGTGAAGACCATGACGCACAAGCAGCTCCTGCGCCACGCGTGGGGGTTTCTGATCGCTGCCGCTGTCTCGTTTGTCGTGCTGTTCGCCGTCTTCGAGTTCATACCCGGCGGTGAGATGGTCAAGGGGGTGATCTCGTTCTTCGGAGGCTTCTTCATCCTGGGCGGAGTCGGCGGCGGTCTCTACTTCCTCGTGCGAGGGCTTCTACGGAGCAGAGACTGGAGGCCGTCGGAGTCCGACTGGGCCATGAAGGGCTTCGATCCCGAGAGAGACGGCCGCAAGCTCGCCGGGTGGGTCAGAAAAGAGCTGGGGGGAGACCTGGCGGGCGAGTTGCGCATCTCCCATCAGCCCAGCGGCTCATCTCCGCCACACGACCGGCGCAGCTACCTTCGGCAGTTCCTCGAGTCGGACAGCCTCATCCACGTCCAGGAAGTCCTGTCCTGCGAGATCCCGCTCGCGGTTCGCCCGGTGACGGTCCTGGTCGAGATCGGCCGCAGCGTTCACGATGCGAGCGCGCACTGGGTGGGGATCCAGATCAGCGCTCCCTGCCGCATCCGCCTTTCGGAGCCGCTTTTCTGGACCAAGAAGGACAAGAAGTTCTCTGGCGATGCCCGGACCGCGGCGGCGCTCGACGGCGATCCTCGCATCTCGGAGATATTGGACCGCCTCGTTCAGCACGCGTATCACGGCACGGCCGCCATCCGGCGTGCGGACTCCGCATTCGTGCTGCTCCCCGGCGAGGGAGAGGCCACGGCGATCGCGCAGACGCTCCCCCAGGATTACAGAGGCGGTTTCGCGCTGCGCCTCGGGCTCACGGACTTCCTGGAGGTGACACGGCGAATCGAGGATCACGATCCGCGCCCGGACTTCGCGGCGTCGAAGCCCTGACCGCAACCACTGCAGATCACCCAGTCGTCGAACGCATCGATCCAGATCTCGTTGAGCCGATCGCAGTGAGGGCAACGCACTGCGGCATTGAAGGCCATCCTCGCCAGATCGCTCTCCGGACAGCCGGCCTTCAGCTCGCGGTGAGCCACGGCCAGCGCCTTCCACAACCGGAGGTCCTCCTCGCACCACAACGCGAACTGGGCCACATGGGCGACCTGCTTCGTCGTACCCGCCTCGAACACGACGCCCGAATCGACGCCGTAGAGCCAGACCTGGTACCGGACGACGCCCGCCTCGACCACGTCCCACCACTCGACCGGGCCGCCCTGGACGGCCTCGAGTATATCCTCGGCTCCCTCGAACAGACGTTCGGCCTGGGAGACGAGCTCGCTCACAGTCGCGACGTCCGTCTCGCGCCACATCAGCGCGTGGACGCACTGCGCGTTCTCCGTCGAGGACAGCTCGTCCGGGGTCTTCCGCAGCGGGCCGCGCTGCGGGCCTGCCGTCTCGCCACCGGGCTCGCCGGTGTCCATGCACACCGCTCGATACGCCGCCCAGGGCCGGCTGGCCTTCCAGGGCAGCTCCATCTTGCGCCAGTTCGCAAACGAGAGCCTCACGATGAATCACCTCGCGCCGCGGGCCTGCGTTTCCCGAACAAGTCGACCTGCCCGCCGGTCCGCTCGCGGACGAGCTCCTGTTGGGTGCGCGTCGTCCCGTCCGGCAGGATGTGGAGGACGTCGATGCCCTCCTCCGAGAGCACCGCCCCGATCAGCCTCGCGCGGTGGCAGTTGTCGGGCTTGCCCTCGCTGCAGAGCAGGCAGATCCGGAGGCCCTGCGCGTACGCGCTCCGCACCCGGCCGATGCCGCGCCGGAAGAAGTCCTTCGTCCGGCACCTTCCGTAGTCGACCTTCCCGCCCGAGTAGCAGTCCGGATCCGCGGGCCGCCCGCCGAGCGCATCGCCCATGAACACGTAGCCTATCCCGGCCCGGCCCAGGCGCTCCGAAAGCGGCTTCTTCGCAAACTCGGGCTGGTGGCTGGAGTAGGGCGAAGACCGGACATCGATCACGTACTGAACCTCGGCTCTCTGGAGCTGATCCAGGAAGGAGTCGAAGCTTCTGCCGCCGTGACCGATCGTGTAGATGCGCCCGGCCATCGCCTCCCCTTCGACGCGCCTACTTCAAGAGGACCTTCTCGCCGCTGGCGAGCAGGCGGACCGCCTCGCTGACCCGGCGCTCGCGGGTCTCCGCCCTCTTCGCCTCGGCTACCCAGCGGACGTAGTTCCGCCGGTACGAGGGCGCCAGGGAATCGAAGAACGCCCTCGCCCGCTGGCAGCCATCGAGCGCCCGCTCCAGCTCGGGCGGCACCGGCAGCGGAGCCCTGTCGCGCTTCCTCGCCGGAGAGCCCTGGAGCACCTCGCCCATCACCCGCTGGCTCACGACCGCCCGCCCAGCGGGCTGAACCCGGCCCTCCGCCAGCAAGCGCCGCATCCGCTCGATGTTCACCGCGGACCACTTGGACGGATCTCTCCGCGGCGTGAACTTCCGGGCGTACGTGCGATCGTCGATCCGGCGGACGATGCCGTCTATCCAGCCCCAGCAGAGGGCCTCATCGAGCGCGTCGCCGTACGAGAGGCAGCGCTTTCCGGTGTCCCGCTTGTCGAAGACGAGCCAGATGACCCGTTCGGATGCGTGGCGCGCCCGCAGCCATCGCCGCCAGCTTGCAAGATCGGTGGCGTGGAAGGAGGGGGCGACCTTCGAGCGCTTGCCTGTCGAGCGGCCGGCCATCCTGCCCATGCTATGCCACGTCCTATCCTCAAATCCAGAGCACCGAAGGCGCGGGCTGCCCAGACTCACGAACCGAAGCGCTCGCGCACCCGTTGGCGCAGCGCATCCGCTTCCTCGGGAGAGGTCGTCTTCAGAAACGAGTCCGCGGCCACGATCTCCGCGAGCTCCATGGCGAGCTCGGAGACGGCGCCGGGGGTCAGGAGGTCCGCCACCTCGAGAAGGCCTTCGAGGGCCAGGTGGCCGTTCCAGGACGACGCGACCGCCTGCTTCAGGCTCCGGACCGCCACGGAGTCTCGAGCGGATTGAGGCATTCGCCTCACGACGTCCGCTGCGCGGGAGGCCGGCGAGAGCTTGACCAGGTCGGCATACTCGTCGGCCAAGAGGCTCCCCTCCTCCATCCCGCGAGCGAGAGCCCAGACCATCGCCATCCCCGTGCCGCTGCCGCGGAGATTTCGGCGAACCGATCCGGAGAGCTTCTCCAGCATGCGCTGCATCCGGGAGCGAGCCGGCCGAGCCTCCTCCAGGGCGGCGTACACGTCGTCTGCCGTGACGACTCCATGCAGGCCATTCGCGCCGCACGCGAGGAGGCAGCGTGCCTCGATCCGCTCATCGCCCTCCAGCCTGGCGTCGATCAAGTCGAGCATCTGCTCCCGAACCGCTGCGACGTTCCCGGGCGTGACGGCCCGGCGCAGGTCCGCGAGGACCTCCCAGAAGGCTCTATGCTCTCCGTCCACGTCGACGGCCCTGTCCAGCACGGTCTGCTCGCTCTCGCCCAGCCACCGCCGCCGATCCGCGGCGCTCGACGGAAGCCCGAACTGGAGAAACGCGATCTGCGGGTAGTCCTGCTGGCTCAGCAGGGAAACCACCCGCCTCCGCACATCGTCCAGCGCCTCCAGCTTCAGGGGCTCCCGGGCGTCTCGCTCATCGAAGCACAGGTCGAGCGCCGCGAGAGCGAGTCGCATGGCCCCCGGCAGCTCCTCTATGGAAATCCGCGCGAGGATCCGGGCGGCGAAGAGCGTGGCGCTCTCCCCCCGCTCCGCCAGCTGCCAGGCGAGAAGCAGCTCGGTACGACCGCAGGCCCAGGGGAAGAGGCGCGGGTCCGGATCGCCGGCCCGGAACATCTGCGCGATCAGCTCTGCTCGCTGTTCGGTCAGCTCCGCTTCCCCCAGCTCCACCCGCACTCGGTCGGAGTACAGAGCGGCCACCCATGCGAAGGCGCGCGGGATCGTCGATGCATCGCGGCACCAGCCCTCGAGCTCGGCGACCGATAGCGAGCGGCCGCCGTACCGGGCGACCAGGGCGCCTCCCATCATGACGCTCGCCTGGACCCACGGATCCCGCTCGCGCCGCCCGCACTCGACCAGGGCCCCGAGCGACATGTCGGCGACGGGCGAGAGAAAGCCCAGCAGGAGTGCAGCCGAGCTGCGGGCTGACGGCTCCGGAGCCCCCAGGTCCGCGAGGAGCCGGTCCGCGTCCGCCAGCACCTCGTCGAGGATCGCCCGAGCGCTTCCGCGCGAGTAGCGCCGCTTCACCTCCGGGCGCGAGAGGTCGACCCCGTCGACGAGGTGCAAGACATGGTCGCAGGCGACGACGTCCGCCAAGAGCATCCTCGCGTAGGGCTTGGCGGGATGCGCATCGAGGTGCGTCAGATCGAGCAGCGCAGGCGTCACGGCAGCGGCAGCCCTGGTCCGCTTGCCCCCGCGGACCAGAAGAGGCCGAAGGCGCGCCCATGCACTCCGCCGGTTCGGGTCGCCGCTGGCGCTGGGATGATCGGCGCGGTCCACACCCGTGACGAGGACGACGAGATCTTCGGCCACGCCAGCCGGCAGCTCCAGCTCATCGATTGCACGCAGGATGTCCGGCTCTCCCATGCAAGCCACAATACACCGACGAGTGGCCCATTGTGAACCGACCAAAATGAACAGGCCGGGGTTTACTCTGCAGCCGGATCTCCTCCGGCCCGTCCCAGTCCCACGAAATCTGCTCGCTGTCCCTGGAGCATGCCGACCGAAGCCACTGGCGCGTCTTTTGCTTCTGGCACTGCGAGGCTAGATTATATTTATTGGAGTAAAGTCAAAAAGCGAGGAAAGGAGCGCGTCATGAGTGGCAAGAAGAAGCCCCCCGGGGCTGGGCCCGACAGCTTCCCGGCAATGCGCGGGCGATCGAACCGGGACTGGTGGCCGAAGCAGCTGAATCTCAAGATCCTCCATCAGCACTCCAGCCTGGTAAACCCGATGGGCGGGGCGTTCAACTACGCCGAGGAGTTCAAGAAGCTCGACCTGAAGGCCCTCAAGAAGGACCTCTACGCGCTGATGACCGACTCGCAGGACTGGTGGCCGGCCGACTGGGGTCACTACGGTGGTCTCTTCATTCGGATGGCGTGGCACAGCGCTGGCACCTACCGCATGGGCGACGGACGCGGTGGCGCGGGTTCCGGCTCCCAGCGCCTGGCGCCCATCAACAGCTGGCCCGACAACGTCAACCTCGACAAGGCGCGACGTCTGCTCTGGCCGATCAAGCAGAAGTACGGCAGCAAGATCTCCTGGGCCGACCTGATGATCCTCACCGGCAACTGCGCCCTGGAGTCGATGGGCTTTACGATCTTCGGCTTCGGCGGCGGGCGCGAGGACGTCTGGGAGCCGGAAGAGGACATCTACTGGGGCAGCGAGGACACCTGGCTCGGCGACAAGCGCTACTCGGGTGAGCGCGATCTCGAGAATCCGCTGGCCGCCGTGCAGATGGGGCTGATCTACGTCAACCCCGAAGGGCCGAACGGCAACCCGGATCCGGTCGCCTCCGGCCACGACGTTCGCGACACCTTCGCGCGCATGGCGATGAACGACGAGGAGACCGTCGCGCTGGTCGCCGGCGGCCACACCTTCGGCAAGTGCCATGGCGCCGGTCCCGCGTCCCACGTGGGCCCCGAACCCGAAGGGGCGCCCATCGAAGAGCAAGGCCTCGGCTGGAAGAGCAGCTTCGGCAGCGGCAAGGGCGGCGACACTATCAGCAGCGGCATCGAGGGCGCCTGGAAGCCCAACCCCACCAAGTGGGACATGGGCTATCTGAAGGTGCTGTTCAAGTACGAATGGGAGCTGGTCAAGAGCCCGGCTGGCGCGCATCAGTGGCTGGCCAAGGACGTCGACGAAGAGGACATGGTGGTCGACGCCCACGACCCGTCCAAGAAGCGCCGGCCGATGATGACCACGGCGGACCTGTCGCTGCGCTTCGATCCGAAATACGAGAAGATCGCGCGGCGCTACCTGGAGCACCCCGAGCAGTTCGCCGACGCCTTCGCGCGGGCGTGGTTCAAGCTGACCCACCGCGACATGGGCCCGCGCTCGCGCTACCTCGGCCCTGACGTTCCAGCCGAGGAGCTCATCTGGCAGGACCCCATCCCCGCGGTCGACCACGCGCTGATCGATGCGCAGGACATCCGGGCGCTGAAGACCAAGATTCTGGCCTCGGGGCTTTCGATCTCGGAGCTCGTCTCCACCGCCTGGGCGTCGGCGTCCACGTTCCGCGGCTCCGACAAGCGTGGAGGAGCCAATGGGGCGCGCATCCGCCTCGCGCCGCAGAGAGACTGGAAGGTCAACCAACCCGCCCAGCTCTCGAAGGTGCTGGAGACGCTCGACGGGATCCAGAAGGCGTTCAACGCCGCAGCTGGCGGCGGCAAGAAGGTCTCGCTCGCCGACTTGATCGTGCTCGGCGGTTGTGCGGCCGTCGAGCAGGCAGCGAAGAACGCGGGGCTCGACGTGGATGTCCCCTTCGCGCCGGGGCGCACCGACGCGTCGCAGGAGCAGACCGATGTGGACTCCTTCGCCGTGCTCGAGCCGGTCGCCGACGGCTTCCGCAACTACCTGAAGACCGAGTTCAGCGTGCCGGCAGAGGAGTTGCTGCTCGACAAGGCGCAGCTGCTGACCCTGACCGCGCCGGAGATGACGGTCCTCGTCGGCGGCATGCGCGTCCTGGGTGCCAACTACGGGCAATCCAAGCACGGCGTGTTCACCGAGCGCCCTGAGGCTCTCACCAACGACTTCTTCGTGAACCTGCTCGACATGGGCACGGAGTGGAAGGCGACCTCGGATGCGGACGTATTCGAAGGACGCGACCGGGCGAGCGGTGGCCTGAAGTGGACCGGATCCCGGGTCGATCTCGTCTTCGGTGCGAACTCCCAGCTCAGGGCCATCGCCGAGGTCTATGCTTGCGACGACGCAAAGGAGAAGTTCGCGCATGACTTCGTCGCGTCATGGGACAAGGTGATGAACCTCGACCGTTTCGACCTGGCCTGATAACATGATGAGCCCGAGCTGCGCTCGGCATCCCCACGAGCGAGGCTGAGGAGTGCAAGTGGCACTGGTGGTCGACAGGAACGCGCTTTCGGCGGCAGCGCCGGAGGCGCGTGCGCTTCTCACCCACGGTACGCGCTTCGGCTCCACGGGTCGGCTGCGACGAGGGCTGCTCGTCATCGTCGGCACCCTGTGCATCGGCCTAGGAGCGGTCGGCGTCGTGGTTCCCATCCTGCCCACCACACCGTTCTTGCTGCTCGCCGCTGCCTGCTTCCTCCGCAGCTCCGAGCGCCTGAACGGCTGGCTTCTGGGCAACCGGGTGTTCGGCGAGTACCTCCGGCGCTACCGAGACGGCGAGGGTCTGCCGCTCGCCACCAAGATCACGGTCATCGCCCTCTTGTGGCTCACCCTCGGCAGCTCGATCTTGATCATGTTCTCGGCATGGTGGCTGCGAGCCTTGCTGCTCGCGGTCGGCGTCGGCGTGACGATCCACATCACGCGCATCAAGACGGACCGGAGGGATGGATTGACCGGCGAGCGATCGCCATTGTAGACTCGGTCATACGAATGGTCTGGTTCATCCACGCCATCACGGCAGGGGCATTGATCGAGCTCCAATGTCCCCGTTGCGGAAAGAAGCAGATTCGCGCCCGGCAAGATAAAGGCGCGGACTATCTCTGCAAGTTCTGCCGCGCTGCATTCAAGCGGGCCGAGGGAGGAGCCGCCCTCGGTCGCCGATGAGGCCTAGCAGGTGCTTTACTCCTCCTGCGACACGGCACCCGTCGGCACGGAGATCTCCTGAAACGACCGGATCGCCTCGCTGGTGCCGATGATGGCCACCAGATCATCGGCCTGAAATCGAAAATGCGCATCGGGGCTGGCGACGAGCTTCTCGGCCCGGATCACGCCCACGACCGAAGCGCCGGTCTTCTTTCGGATCTCGGCCTCGCCGATCGTCGAGCTGACGAGTGGGCTGCCTTCGAGCAGGTGTACCCACTGGAGGTCGAACTGCTGCTCTGCGGCTCGGAGCTGCAGTAGCGTCTTGTGCTCTCGACCCACGCCGAAGAATGGAGCGAAGGTGGCGTGACGGAGCGACTCGGTTTGTCGCTGGATCTCGGGTGCCGGAATGCGCAAGTATAGCAAGGACTTGCGTATCATCTCGAGGCTGGCTTCGAGCTCGGGGAGTACGACGCTCTCCACGCCCATCTCCTTGCAGGCCGGTAAAAAGGAGGAATCGACAGCCCTTGCGACGACATCCAGCTCGTCGTTTCTTCGCCGGGCATTTTTGACGATCGCCCGTACCAAGAGCATGTCCGGCGTCGTGATCACCAGCAGTCGAGCCCTGCCGATACCGGCCGCGTCCAGCACGACCTCGTGACTCGCGTCACCGTATACGACCGGGATGCCCCGGTCGCGAATCTCCTCTACCCGCAGGTGATCGAGCTCCACGATGATCAGGGGACTGCCGAGGCGCCGAAGCACGTCAGCGACCAGGGAACCGATACGCCCCCCGCCCGCGATCACCACGTGCTCGCGGAGGCCTTCGTCGGGAATGTTCAAGGTCTCGAGCGGCTCGTGCTGGAAAAAGCGCTTCTTCAGGGAGTAGAGCCGTGCGGTCTGGCCCGATACGAGCGGCGTGATGATCATCGTCAGGATGGCCGTGGTCAGGATGAGGGCGTACAGGTCATGGCCGATCGAGCCTTTCGACACACCCAGGGTCGCGAGCACGAAGGAAAACTCTCCAACTTGAAAAAGCCCGAGCCCCACGGCCAGCGGTATCACGTTGCCGTACTTGAAGATCCTGGATATCGAAGCGAAGATGCAGCCCTTGCCAACGCTCACCACCAGCACCAAGATCAGCACTGCAGCGATGTGATCCAACAGGAAGCTCGGATCGAGCAGCATGCCGACCGAGGCGAAGAACAGGAGGCTGAAGAGATCCCTCAAGGGAATGATGTCTTGAAGCGCCTGGTGGCCGAAGTCAGACTCGCTGAGGACCATTCCGGCGACGAAGGCGCCGAATGCGAACGACAGCCCCACCAGATGCGTGACGTAGCCGACGCCCAGACCGATGGCCGTGATCGCCAGCAGGAACAGCTCCCGGGAGCCGAGCCTTGTGATGTGCGCCATCAGGCGAGGCAGCAGCCTGGTGCCGAGCAACACCATCCCGGCGATGAACGCTGCGGCCTTCAGCATCGAGATGCCCAGGGCGGGCAGGCCGATCGACGGCTCGTCCAGCTGCGGGAGGATGATCATCAAGGGGATCACCGCCAAGTCCTGGACGATGAGCATCCCGATCATCACCTTGCTGGACAGGGTGCCGAGCCAGCCCTGGTTCATCAGGGTTTTCAGGATCACCATCGTGCTCGATAGCGAGATGCAGGCACCCAGCCACAGCGAGTCTTTCCACCCCCAGCCCATCAGGTAGCCAATACCCATTCCGAGCCCGATGGTCAGCGCGAGCTGGATGGGTGTGCCGAGAAGGGCCACCTTCCTGACCGGCTTGAGGTCCTTGAGAGAAAACTCGAGCCCGAGGGCGAAGAGCAGCAAGGCCACGCCGATCTCGGCGAGCCGCTGGATTTCGTGAATGTTGGAGACGGTGAGACCAGCCGTGTGCGGCCCCAGGATGACACCGGCTGCAATGTAGCCGAGGATCACGGGCTGCCCGAGGCGCTGCAGAAGCAGTCCGCAGCAGAAGGCGGTCACGATGAGCAGAATGATGTCGGTGGCGATTCCCATGCGCTGTCCTGCGCTCTCGGGCTCTATCCGGCGGGAAAGAAGGCGACGAGCCAGACCGTGCCGAGCAGCGCGGTGATGAGGGCGAGCGGGAGGCCCACCCGCAAGTACTCGAGAAAACCGAGGCCTCCGATGTCGCGGGCGCTTTCGGCCACGATGATGTTGGCCACGGAACCGAGCAGGGTGAGATTGCCGGCGAAAGTGGATACCACGCTCAGCAACTCCCAGCCGAGAGCCGGATCCGACAGGCTGGCCATCTGATCTCGCACCACGAGAATGAACGGCACGTTCGATACGATGTTGGACCCGACGAGGAAGATGCCCGCCATCCGCATCCAGCCAACCAGGCCGCCAGCTCCAGATCCCGAAAGCGGCAGGCGGTCGAACAACCATCCGGGACCGCCGCTTCGCAAAAATCCCTCGACGACGATGAACAGACCCGCGAAGAAGAGCAGCAAGGACCAGTCAATCCGCGTCCATAGCTGGCGAGCGTCTCTGCGGTGCAGGAGCAGGAGTGCGACGAAGCCGGCGGTTGCCGCCCAGGCCAAATCGGCGCCCGCCGTGTAGGCGACGGCCGTGCCTCCGATGACCGCGAGCGTCACTGCGGTCCGGGCGTTGATGGGCGGGTGCGCATTCCGATGCGCCAAGGAGCGCCCGCCCAGCTGCCTCCGGAAGAAAAGCCACAACAGCCCGTGGTTGATGGCAAGACACGCGAGGGCTAGCGGCCCCACGATCAGGAGATGCTCACGGAAGGAGAGCTGGCCCAGAACAGCGCAGAGCATGTTCTGCGGATTGCCCACAAGCGTGCCTGCGCTGCCCGTGTTCGCAGCAGTAGCGAGCGCCAGCAGAAAAGGCAGCCGAGGGAGCTCGTGGCGCTGGACGAGGCGAACCACGAGCGGCGCCCCGAGGACGCAGACCGCATCGTTGGTGATGAAGGCGCTCAGGATGCCCGCGCCCCATACCACGCAGCCGAGCAGGCGCGCTGGCGTCCTGGCGACGCGGACGATGGCGTGCTCGATGTCATCGAAGAACCGGTCCAGCGCGAGGAATGCGCCCATGCCCATCACGCCGAAGAGCAGCAGGATGGTCGGCCCATTGACCGCCGAGAGCGCCTCGGACGGAGCCAGCACGCCGAACACCACGCAACAGACAGCACCGAGCAGCGCGCCCGCCGGCCTATCGAGGCCGAGCCACGACAGGCGGCGCGCCGAGATCAGCGCGTATGTGACGACGAAGATGGCGATTCCGACCCAGCTCATCGACACGCATCCTTCACGAGAAGGCCTCGAGCGACTGGCGCAGCCAGCGATAATAGCCCTCGAGTCGGCCGAGTGCCATCGATTCCAGACGCCTCACGGCCCGATCGCCCGGGGGCACCTCTTGTCGCCCTGCACGACATCTGCACCGGATATCCGCAGGCATTCAAGAATGTAGCCATCCTGGCTCAAAGCCTCCGGGGCACGATCGACCGCAGGAGGTTCGAGATGCAATCCACGAGTCCAATCCGGCAGCTCGCCCGCAACCGGATCATCATCAAGATCTTCGTGACCGCCGCCCTGACACTGCTCCTGCTCGTCCCCCTGGCCTCCATCCAGGAGCTGGTCGAGGAGCGCAGCCTCCGCAGGCAGGAGGTCGTCGAGCAGCTCGGCTCTCAGTGGGGCCCGGCTGCGACGCTTCGAGGCCCGCTCCTGGTGGTCCCGACCCGGGGAGGGAGCCAGCACCGCTACATCGTGCCCGAAGAGCTGAGCGTGGACGGCTCGATCCCGGTCACCGAGCGCTACCGCGGCATCTTCCGGCTGCCCAGCTACCGGGCCCGGCTGAAGCTCGCGGGCCGATTCTCCATTCCGGCGAAGGCACCGTCCGGCGAGCGCGATGCCGGATCCTGGTCCCACGCGGACGGGACCGAGGATCTCGACTGGGACAAGGCCGCCTGGGTGCTGATCGTGGGGCATGGCCAGAGCCCCCCCATCCAGGCGCGCCTCGTGCTGGGCGAGGACGAGGGCCCGGGGGTATCCCTCCAGAGCGCGAGCAGCGACTTCGGCATCCCGGCGACGATCCTGCACGCGCCGGTCCGGGCCGCACGCTTCGCCGGCGGCGCCCTCGACTTCAGCGCCCAGGTGGACGCGTTCGGCTCCGAGGCCCTGCACATCGCCCCGCTCGGCCGCAAGACCCACATGGCCCTGACGTCCGACTGGCCGCACCCGAGCTTCGACGGGGACCGCCTGCCCAGCGAGCGCACGGTCGAGGACCGCGGCTTTCGGGCCAGCTGGGACCTGGACGCCTCGCTCATGGGCCTGGTCCCCGCGCATACTGGCGCTGCGTTGCCCAGGCCCATGCTGGAGTCGCCCGAGGTCAGCCTGCGCTTCGTCGAGGCGATCAGCCACTACCAGCAGGTCACCCGGGGCGTGAAGTACGCCCTGCTGGTGATCGTGCTCACCTTCGTGAGCTTCTTCCTCTTCGAGCTCCTGGCCAGGCTCGACATCCACCCCGTCCAGTACCTCCTGGTCGGCTGCGCCCTGACGCTCTTCTACCTCCTGCTGCTCTCGCTCGCCGAGCACCTGCCCTTCACCTGGTCGTACCTCATCGCCGCGGGCGCGGTGGTCGCGATGATCGCGCTGTACGCCCGGGCCGTGCTCGCCCGGAGCGCCCGGGCTGCCGCGCTCGGCTGCGGGCTCGGGGCCGTGTACGGGCTGCTCTACGTGATCCTGCAGGAGGAGAGCCTGGCCCTGCTCGCCGGCTCCTGGGCGCTGTTTGCGATCCTGGCCCTGCTCATGTACCTGACGCGGCGGATCGACTGGGCGGCCTTCGGGCAGCCGAGACCGTCCGGCGACCCGGTCGAGCCAGCTAGTCCCGCCGCATGACGAAGAAGACGTAGCCGAAGCTGTCTGCGTGCTTTTTGTACATGTCGATCTCGTGCTGGGACCTGTCCGCCACGCCGAGCGCCTCGGGCTCGCCGGCGTGCGCGCTTCGGAAGCGCGCCAAACACTCGCCGAGGGGCAAGTAGTAGTTCTCCCACCAGCCGAAGGCCGGCAGCACGAAGTCGCAGACGAGCTCGTAGCCGCTCGCGGCCACGGCCTTTTGCCTGGCCGCCAGGTCGCCGACGTCCGCGCCTTCGGCCTCGAAGAAGTCCACGATCTCCACAGCCGGATCGTCCCGCAGCCAGCAGAGCTCGGACACGACCAGGTGCCCGCCGGGTGCGAGCAGCCGGCGCCACGCGGCCAGGCCCTGCGCGAAGCCGATGAAGTAGATGGCCCCCTCCGACCAGAGGGCGTCGAAGGAGCCGTCCGAAAAGCGCAGATCGCACATGTCTCCGACCTGCGCCGCGACCCGCTCTTCGAGCCCGAGCTCGGAGACGCGCTCGACGAGCCGGGCGATGAAGGGCGGGTGATTGTCGATCGCGACGATCTGCGCCTCGGTCGCCCGGG
The DNA here is from genome assembly GCA_016935365.1 of Deltaproteobacteria bacterium. Classification (GTDB taxonomy): domain Bacteria; phylum Myxococcota; class B64-G9; order B64-G9; family B64-G9; genus JAFGRB01. Next base: position 4,685 of record JAFGRB010000113.1, on the reverse strand, counting down.
CGAGATCGACCGTCTGCGCCCCCGAGCCGCAGCCGATGTCCAGGATGCGATGCTCGCGCGTCAGGGCGGGCAGGTGCGAGAGCGCTTGGCGCGTGCTCGCGCTGTCGCCGGGCCCCTGGCGGGGCATGGCCTCGTAGATCTCGTAGAAGTACTGCATGCTGTTTTCCGCTGGCATGACATGGATCCCTTCTGCGGGCAGACGACCTCCCGCATGAGCGTGGACTCAGCCTGATGATCGAAGATGGGATCTAGGAGACAAGTGCCATCTGCACCCGAGCCTACGCAGTATCGACTCGGCTGTCAATCATCCAGGGCCCTCTTCAGGTGGACAGGCCAACAGATCGTTCTCATCTATTCTTCTCCCTGTTGGGGCAGCCATGTAGTCGACGCGACCGCCGAGTGGAAGCCGCCCGGAAGGGGCTTGACTTTCGGCCCTACTTAACTAGACTGACATGTCAGTTTGGTAACCCTTTTCCCTACACGGCGGGTAGTACCATGAATGACAGATCCCTCGGAATCGATGTCGGCTCCACCAACCTCAAGCTCTGCCTGCTCTCGGGCGACGGCGGCGTCCAGCACGCGGTGCTGCCGCACGAGGGCGATCTGCCCGGGACGCTCTCCAGGCTGACGGCCGAGCTCGGCGCAAACCGCATGCCGGGGCTCACGGGCCTGGCCACCGGGACCGGCGGTCGCCACCGGATCGAGCTGCCCGAGGTCATCGCCGCGGTGGCCATCGAGAGCGGCCTCGACGCCCTGCGCCTCAGGCCCCGGGCCGTGGTGTCCATGGGCGGTGAGGACCTGGTGGTCTACGTCCTCGACAGCCGGGGGCGGATCGTCAACACCTACTCCGGCAACAAGTGCGCATCCGGCACCGGGGAGTTCTTCCGCCAGCAGCTCGGCCGCATGAACCTCAAGCTCGAGGACGTCGACGCCATCTGCGACGGGGCCCGCGTGTACCGCATCTCGGCGCGCTGCTCGGTCTTCATGAAGTCGGACTGCACGCATCGGCTCAACAAGGGCGAGGCGAGCAAGGGCGACATCGCGCTGTCGCTGAGCAAGGTGATGGCGGACAAGGTCGCGGAGTTCCTCACCAAGGCCAAGCTCTCAAGCGGCCAGGTGGTGCTGGTGGGCGGCGTGACGCGAAACCGCTATCTGGTCGACTTCATTCGGGAAAGCAGGCCGGGCATCGACTTCGTCGTACCCGAGCAGGCGCCCTACTTCGAGGCCTTCGGCGCAGCGCATCTCGCCCGGAGCCAGGGCGCCGAGCTGCCGGAGGGCAGCCTGGTGCGTGCGGGCTCGGGGCTCGCCTTCAAGACCTTCCCGCCGCTTCGCGAGTCCAGCCAGATGGTCAAGCACGTGCCCTCGCGGCGGGCGGCCTTCGATCCCGAGGCGGAGTACGTGCTGGGCGTCGACGGCGGCTCCACCACGACCAAGGTCGCGCTGGTCAACGCGGAGACGCTCGAGATCGCCGCAGAGCACTACGGCCGCACGCACGGCGATCCGGTCGCCGCGCTCAAGCTCTGCCTGCGCGAGGTCCGCGAGCAGCTCGGCGGGCTCAAGCCGAAGATCAGCCTGGTGGCGACCACCGGCTCGTCGCGCGAGCTGCTGGGGGTCTTCGTGGAGACGGCGGGCGTCTACAACGAGATCATCGCCCACACCATCGGGACGACTTACTTCGAGAAGCAGGTCGACACGATCTTCGAGATCGGCGGCCAGGACGCCAAGTACGTCTTCATCAACAACGGAGTGCCGATCGACTATGCGATGAACGAGGCCTGCTCGGCCGGGACGGGCTCTTTTCTTGAGGAGTCCGCATCCGGGGATCTGAACATCGACACCGCACCGGAGATCGGGCCGATCGCCATGCAGGCCGAGGCGCCGCTGAAGTTCGGCGAGCACTGCTCGGCCTTCATCAACTCGGACATCCGCAAGGCGATCCAGCAGGGCGCCGAGCGCGCGGACATCGTCGCCGGTCTGGTCTTCTCCATCGTCGCCAACTACGTCAACCGCGTGGTGGGCAACCGCGCGATCGGCGATCACATCGTGCTGCAGGGCGGGGTCGCCAAGAACCCGGCCGTCCCGCTGGCCTTCGCGCAGATGACCGGCAAGGCGATCACGGTCCCCCCCGACCCCGAGCTCATGGGCTGCTTCGGCGTGGCGCGCCTGGTCCTCCAGAAGCACGCCGAAGGCCTGATCGAGAAGGGCGACTTCGACCTCGACAGCCTGATCGACAAGCAGATCACCTACCTCAAGGAGTTCACCTGCAAGTCCTGCGAGAACCTCTGCCCGATCCGCATGCTCCAGGTAGGCGAGCGGCGCTACCCCTTCGGCGGTCGCTGCTCGCTCTACACCAACCAGCGCAAGAAGCGGAAGATCCGCTCGGACGAGGTCGTCGACTACAGCCAGGTGCGCACGCGGATGCTCTTCGAGGACTTCGCGCCCGCCCCGGGCACGCTGCACGCGAGGAGCGACCGCGTCGTGGGCGTCCCGATGGCCTTCTCGGTCCACTCACTCTGGCCTTTCTACTCCTGGTTCTTCCACAGCCTGGGGGTCAAGATCGAGCGCTCGACCCGGATCGCACCGGAAGGCGTCGCCAAGCAGGAGAGCAATTACTGCTTCCCGGCCGAGATCGCCCACGGCGCGATCCAGGACGTGCTGGACCGGGGCGTGGACTACGTCTTCCTGCCGCACTTCCGCGACATGCCGAGCACCGAGGACGTCCACGCCTGCACCTGCCCGCTGACCCAGGGCCTGCCTTTCTATGCCCGGCACGCCTTCGGGCTGCCCGAGGAGAAGATGCTGCGGCCGCTGGTCTCCTTCAACCATGGCTTCGACTCGAGCCGCCGCGCCTTCGAGCACGTGGCCGAGCAGCTCGGCTTCACCCGCGCCGAGGGCGGCCGCGCCTACGACATCGGCATCGAGCAGTACAAGCGTTTCCTGGCCGCTTACCGGAAGCTGGGCGAGGAGGTGATCCGGGAGGTCGAGTCGAACCCGGATCGCGTCTACATCGCACTGCTCGGGCGGCCGTACAACGCCTTCACCCGCGATGCCAACATGGGCATCCCGCGCAAGTTCACCTCGCAGGGCGTGAGCGTGATCCCCTTCGACATGATCTACGAGGACGACGCCGATATTCCGCCGAACAACTACTGGTACTACGGCCAGCAGAACATGAAGGCGGCCCGGCGGATCAAGCAGGTCGACAACCTCTACCTGGCGTGGATCTCGAACTTCTCCTGCGCCCCCGACTCCTTCATGCTGCACTACGTGCGCTGGCTCATGGGGCACAAGCCCTACCTGGTGCTCGAGATCGACTCGCACACCGCCGATGCGGGTCTGGACACCCGGGTGGAGGCCTTCCTCGACATCGTGGAGAGCTACCGCCGGCACGTCCGCCCGACGCCCGACAAGCCCTTCCAGCGCCGCTACTACGTCGCCATGAAGGACGAGTTCTGCGATATCGTCGACCGCAAGACGGGCCGGCGGCTCGACATCCGCGACCCGCACGTGCATCTCGTCTGGCCCCCGATGGGAGACCTGTCCACCGAGGCGCTGAGCGTGGCCTCGAGACGACAGGGGATCCAGTCGACCCACCTGCCGCTTCCGGACGTCTACAGCACCCAGCTCGCGCGCAACGTGGCCTCGGGCAAGGAGTGCATTCCGGCGCTTCTGGTCCTGGGCACGATCCTGCAGTTCTTCCGCGACCGCGATCCGAAGTCCGGCTCGGAGATCTACCTGGTCTTCGTCCCCTCGACGCTCGGGCCGTGCCGGACGGGCCAGTACCACGTCTTCTTCGATCGGCTCTTTGAGGAGATGGGCTGGGAGAACGTGGTCCTGCTGGTCGCCAACTCGGAAGAATCCTACCGGGAGATGGGCGCGACCTTCACCCAGGACGTCTGGCGCGGGCTCGTGCTGGGCGACTACTTCGCCGACATCCGCAACGCGCTCAAGCTGCTGGCCGTGGACCCGGAAGACGCCTCGAACGTCTTCGAGTCCATCTGGCAGGACATGCTGCAGGCGCTGCAGGCGGGCCCGAAGGAGGTCGATCAGGCCCTGCATCGCGCAGCCAGCCGCCTGAACCGCATCCAGCGCACGGGCCGTCTCGAGGACCTCAAGAAGGTCCTCGTGGTGGGCGAGATCTACGTCCGGCGAGACAACTTCTCGGTGGACGAGCTCTCGCAGATGCTCATCTCCAAGGGCATCCTCCCCAAGGTGACCGGTATCACCGAGTGGTTCCACTTCACCGACTTCGCGCGCAAGTTCATCATGGAGGGGCGGCGGCGCCGGGATGGCTGGCTGCGCGCGATGCTCGACGGCGGACTGAAGGACGAGGCGGTCTACCTGCTCGAGAAGCTCTGGAAGCAGAACGCAGAGGAGCGGATCGCCTCGATCCTCGAGCCCACCGGCCTCATCCCGCACGTGCCGCACGACATGGATCAGATCATCGGCAAGTGGCACAAGGAGTTCGTCGACCCGGAGCTGGAGAGCGAGGCCACGGTCTCGCCGGCGGTCGGCGCCGCGGCCATGCAGGAGGGCTACTCCGGCGTCGCCATCATCGCGCCTTTCGGCTGCCTGCCCGGCCGGCTGATCGAGGGGGTCTACGCCCCGTGGGCCAAGGCCCGCGACTACCCCGTGCTGGCGCTCGAGAACGACGGCCAGCCCTATCCGCCGAACATCACCTCGCG
>JAFGRB010000112.1 GCA_016935365.1 Deltaproteobacteria bacterium | reverse complement strand
GCGTCGATTGCACCGTCGACACCTGCCTGGCCGACGGCACCTGCTCCCACGTCCCGGACGACGGCCGGTGCAGCGGCGGCATGACCTGCGACGCCCAGCAGGGTTGCATCGGCGGCGGCTGCGCGGACGACACCTTCGAGCAGAACGACACTCGCGGCGAGGCGTCGAGCATCTCCACCGGCTCTTACCCCGACTTGAAGATCTGCGCCGGCGACGAGGACTGGTATCGCGTCTCGGGCCTGTCCGGCGCCTTCACCGTCTCGATCCACTTCACCAACGCGAGCGGAGACCTGGACCTGGCGGTCAGCGATGCCCAGGGCGGCAGCCTGGGCGAGTCTCAAGGCGTGGGCGACTCGGAGACGGTCCAGAGCTCCGCTTCGGGCGACATCTACATCCGGGTCTACGGCTACAGCGGAGCCGAGAACAGCTACAGCCTGAGCGTCAACTGACGGACTCTCATTCTGGCTTGATCGCTCCTCTCGGTGTTCCGTATGACTGCTGACTGCGGAATGCCCATCACTATCGAGCAAAGCCCCGCAGGGGCGCAACAAGATAGCCCAGGGCGAAGGCCTGAGCCGTGTACACATCTTGTTCGTCGCAAGGTTTCCGCTGCGAAGCAGCGGGGGATAAAGCCTGGGGCTTCAGCCCTGAGCCGTATACACATCTTGTTCGTCGCAAGGTTTCCGCTGCGAAGCAGCGGGGGGATAAAGCCTGGGGCTTCAGCCCCAGGTTCAAGAAGGTAAGATTTTTATGCGCCCTGGAGGGGCGCAGCCATCTCTGCGTCTCGGACAGGGCTCGAGATTGCCGCACCCTTTCAGGACGCATGATTATGTTCTCTCCGCTTTCCTGGGGCTGAAGCCCCAGGCTGTTTCCCATAGCTGCTTCGCAGCGAAAACCCGGATCTCGGAGCGTGCCAAGCCCATTCCTTCCTTGCGCTCTGAGATGAGTATAAAGCCCAGGGCGAAGGCCTGGGCGTCGATCATCGGTTTCGGAAATCGAGGGGCGCCAGCTGGATGACGATCTCGGCCGTATCCGCCCGATCCACCTCCCGGCAGAAATCCCTGAAAGCGGGGTAGTCCTCGCGGGAAATGCGCCCGGCCTCGACGTCGAGCTGCTTGTTCAGCTCGAGCACGCCGTCTTTGAACTGGAAGGTCTGGACGAAGCGGCTCGCGGGGGCGATCAGCTCCACCGGGCCCGGCGGGTCGACGCGGGCTCCGTCCGGAAGCGCCAGGCGGACGCGGGTGTGGGTGTGCGTATCGTCGCCCAGCAGCAGCGGGGCGCTTCGCTCCTCGGAGCTGATCAGCTCCTGCGCGAGCTGGTAGGGGTAGAAGCCCTGGCGGATGATCAGCTCATGCTCGGTCCGCCGCGCGAAGCGAGGGGCCCTGAAGCCGTACTCCAGCGAAAGGGGCGCATCCGGATCGCTGAGCGCCCCGAGCTCGAAGCGCATCAGCTCCGCCTCGCCGAAGTATCGCCCGAGCCCGGACTCCAGCGCCTTCTGCTGCTGCGCCGGACTCATCGTGCCGAGCAGCTCGCGGTACTTGACCGCCTGGGCATCGGTGAGCGTCTCGACGCCTCTGCCGTGCAAGGTGCCGTCCGGCTCGAGCTGCAGGTCGAGCGCGATACGCTTGCCCCGCGGCTCGTCCGCCGGATCGGGCACGGTCGTCCACGGGGACGGACCCTCGGTGCCGAGGTCGAGCGCGCGCATCCCCCGCACGAAAGGGTAGAGGACATCGAAGGCGTTGCCCCGCTCATTGGGGTCCATCCAGATCGGATCCGCTTGCCCGGAGCGGAGCTCGACCGAGATCAGGCCGTGGGCGTAGACGCCGGCGACCGGCAAGCGGTGCTCGATCTGCGCCTCGTCCTGGGTGCGGGCCAGCAGCACCCTGGGCCTGTAACCCAGCAACTCGAGAAGCGCCGCCAGCAGGACGGTGCGGTTGCCCTCGCCGAGCGCCAGGATGTGGCTGGCGGGGATCAGGAAGTCGTCGCCCGGCCCGCGCTGGTGAATCTGCCGGCAGACGCTCCGAAAGAGGCTCCTGAGCCTCTCGCGCTCGGTCGCCCCGCGGTAGGACGCATCGGCAAACGAGCGCAGCTCGGGCGAGGGCAGGCTCGCCTCCCGCAGGCGCATGGCCAGAAGCGCGCGAAAGTCCTCCCAGCGCATACCGAAGCCCAGGCGCACCGAGGGCAGGAACTCCTCGACCGGCGGCGCGTGGCGTTCGGCCAGCCAGGCGGTCGAGCGGGTGCGCTCGAACCGGTGGATCTCGAAGCGGCCTTCGCGCTCGACGCGGGCCTCCGGCGCGCCGGCCAGCTGCTCGACCTGCAAGGCCGTGCCCCGGTGCACGGCCAGGCTGTATGCGGAGCGGAAGATGGGTGTCTCGGCGGTCCGGAAGAAGAAGCGCGCGCCGATGTGCGAGCGCTCCAGCGGGTTCTGCGATCGTCTGCCCAGCAAGTAGCTCATCTCGGCGAAGTCCCCGACGCGCAGGCCGGGCAGCGAGATGCTCTCCGAGCCCGGGTGGAGCTCCGCCTCCTGCGCGCTGCCGTCTGCCTGGATGGTGCGGATCGACTCGATGACCGCACCTTCGGGGAGGTCCTCGATCTCTCCCCAGCGCTCCAGGCCTTCCGAGTTGAGAACCTGGGCGATCAGATGGATCCGCTGCAGGCTGCTGCCGTCCGGCGCGACCTCGGTCGAGGCCTGGTCGAGCACCAGAACCGCCTGACCGGAAGCCCGAAAGCCGGACTGCCGGAAGTCCTCGATGAGCTTCAAGGCGTCCAGCCGGCGGTCGCCGGCGATGTGGACGAAGGGCTCGTCCCCGTCTGCCGCCACGGCTTGACGCAGGCGCAGATCCCAGGGATGGGCCTCGGATAGCTGGCCTCGAAGCGCACGGGCTTCGTCCGATCGGCACGTGCGATCGAGCTGCTCGGTCCGCAGCAGCGCGGCCTCCGATCCGGAGAAGCTCGTCGTGCGGACCTGGTCCAGGACCTCGCCGGCTGGACCGGCCTGGCCGGTCCGCAAAAGCAGCCTGGCCAGCGCCAAGCGGGCGCTCAGGCTCGACGGGTGCTGGTCGATCTCGGCCCGCAGCAGACGCCGCGCGCGCTCGATCCGACCGCGTTCGAACCAGTGTTCCCAGAGCCGGCTGTCCGGCTGACCGATCTCCTCGAGCCGCAGGGCCCAGCGATCCGCCTGGCGCAGCGCATTGCGCTGGCGCGCCCGGTCGAAGAGCGCGGAGATCAGCTCGGGCTGATCGGGCAGGCGTTGCTCGGCCTCGAGCAGGGAGCGCACGGCGTCGAGCGGCTGGCCGAGCTCCGTCTGGATGCGGCTGCGATAGTAGGGCCACAGGAAGCAGGTCGGGTTGTCGCGCTCCAGCTCGGCCAGGCTGGCCAGCGATTGCTCCTTGCGGCCCTGGGCGTCGTCGAGCACGGCGAGACGGAAGCGCGCCAGCGCAAAGCCCGGGCTCTTGCGCAGCGCAGACTCGAGCCGCATGCGGCTCTGGACGGCGTCGATGCCGGATGGCAGCGACGGATCCTCGAGCAGCATGACCGCCATGACGTACTCCGGCAGGGCAAAGCCCGGCGCGCGCTGGATGCTCTCGGCGAGCCATCGCCTGCCGGCGGCGTAGTCCCCGTCGTCCCAGGCCAGGACGCCGGCCAGCCAGGGCGTGATCGGATCTGCTTGCCGGGCGCGCGTTTCGAGCTGCTGGCGAGGATCCTCGATCTCTCTGCCTTGCAGCGCATCGGTGCGGTACGGGGGCGCCTCGCGCTTCGCGTCCCAGAACGCGATCGGCGCTGCCCGGCCGCCGGCGCCGAGCAGCTCGATCCTGAGCTCGCAGCCGCCCGATCGCAGCGGGAGCTTGAGCAGCAGCCGGTGCCAGCCGGGCTGCAGCGACACGGCCCGCCGGCTGACCGCGGGCAGACGCTGGACGTGGCTGGCATGCCGCATGAGCAGCTGGTCGTCGAGCTGCAACGCCCAGGGGTAGGTGGAGGCCAGTCGGAAGACGATCTCTGCGCCGGCCTCCAGGTGCAGGAATGTCTCGGCGTAGACCAGTCCTTCTCGACCGTCCGGATCCTCGACGATCAAATTACCGTCCTCGGGCCACCCGAGCGCGGTCTCCACGCCGGACTCGGGCTCGATCGGCCGGCTCTCGGGCGCGAACGCGCGTTCGAAGTCGAGAAGCCCGCATCGGCCGTAAGGGCCCGCCAGCCGCCAGACCGGCGGCACCCCGAGCTCGGCGAGGGCCTGCCTGGCGATCTCCGGCTTGCCGCGGCGCGTGGCGCCTTCCACCAGCAGAACCCGCAGGGCCCGGGCGGTCCGGATCGGCAGCGCGCCGGCCTGGAGGACCTTGCGGACCCGCTCGTCGTAGCGGCGGTGGCCCCCCGGCACCTGGTGGAGGACCTCGCTCAGCTGGACCGCGGCCATCGAGGCCTCCGGGCTGTCCGGCGCGCACTCGATCGCCTGCATGAAGGCGGCGCCCGCCTCGGCGAAGCGGGTCGTCGCCAGCTGGACGCTGGCCGAGCCCAGAGCGGCCAGCATGCGCGCCCGTCGGTCCTCGCGGGGCAGCTCGGCTGCGGCTCGCTGGAAGTCGTCCAGGGCGTCCGCGAGCCGTCCGGCTGCCAGGCGGCCCCAGGCGCGACGCAACCTCTCGCGCGCGTCTCGGGGCGCGTGCGCCTCCAGCGCCCGCGTCAGATCGGGCCGGCAGTCCAGCGGGCGCGGCGCGTGCTGCGGGCAACCGCTCGCGAGCAGCGCGAGAATCGACGGGAGCAGGCGTGCGGCTCTCACCTGGCAGCCTCCCTGGACCCGGCCAGGTCCGCATGGCCTGCGTTTCCGGACGCGCCTCTGCCGGCGCCCGCACCGGCGTCGCGGTAGCGCAGCGTCTGCCCGAAGAGCTGGTCGGCACGGCTCAGGAAGGCCCTGAACTCGGGGTACGCGGCTGCCGGAACCCGACAGGCCGACAGCACCAGCTCGGCATCCACGATCCGCTGCCGGCCGTCTGGGCGGATCTCCAGCCGCGCCGTGCCGAAGGGAGAGGAGAGCTCGCCCGCCCTCGGCTCGGCTTCGAGTCGGCTGCCCGGGACCGGCTCGTGCTCGACGTGCCAGTGGACGGACCAGGCAGGGCCCAGCAGCAGGTCGTGGCGCCGGGTCTCGAACGCCGCCAGCGACCGCTGGTAGGCGGTGTGCCGGCCCAGGGCGGGGAGCTCGAACACGTCCTCGCGCGCGCGGACCAGCCCGGGCACGAGCAAGCGCGCGGAGGCTTCCAGCGGATGCTCGGGCTCGCGCAGCTTGTGCAGCTCGACGGCCTGGACCTGGGCGCCGGGCAGGATCTCGCGGATGACCCGGCCGAAGGCCTTCTCGGGGGGCTGGCTGACCAGGTAACGGATGCGCAGCTCGGGTGCCAGCATGCCGGTGGTGTGCAGCTGCGCCTCGACGCGCGCTGGACCACCCCGGGATGGCTTGATCCGGAAATCGAACCGGGTGCGGTTGCGTTCGGGGCCAGTCGTCGGGGTCTTCACCAGGCGGCCGCCCTCCGCACCGATCACCAGCGCTTCCGTCCCCTGGTCCTGGGGGGGCAGGTCGCCCAGATCGTGCAGCGTGGCCGTGCCGTCGAGCCACAGCCCCTGCTCGGGCAGGTAGCAGATGGCGTGGTTGAAGACCGACAGAGACGCCGGCTCGTCGGGGATCGCGCCCAGCCGATGCATGCGCACCAGGGCCAGGCGGGCCGGGATGCCGAGCGAGGCGAACAGCGCGACCAGCAGGGCCGACTTGTCCTTGCAGTCGCCGAAGCGGCGCCTGAGCACCTGGCCGCAGCGGTAGGGGATGTAGCTGTGGATGCCGAACTCCAGGCCCACGTATCGCGTGTTGTCCGCCACGAAGCGAAACACGGCGCGGATGCGCTCCAGGGGGTCCTGGATGCCCTCGACGAGGCCTGCGGCCCGGGCCCGCACCTCGTCGTCCGGGACGAGCTGGTCCTGGATCTGGCCGTAGAACCAGCGGGAGAGATCGCGCCAGTCCCGGCGGGTGGACAGGTGCAGGTAGTCGAAGCTCTCGGTGAAGCCGGGCATGGCCACCTCCACCTCGACGCCCGGCACCCGCTCGGCGATCCATTCGTGGATCTCCGCGCCCGTCTCGCCCTGGCGGCGCTCGTGGCGTGCGCGGGCAGGTGAGTGGAAAGCGAGCGGCAGGCTCTCGGGGGCGATCAGGACGTAGCGCAGCTCGCGGACCGGCTCCTCGAACTGGAAGGGGATCAGGTCGCCGAAGTAGCCGGGCAGGAGCGCTGAGCCGCCGACGTCGTCGATCCGGGTCGTCAGCTCCACCACGTCTCCCGGCCCCAGGCCGGGGAAGGTCACCTCGCGGGCGTGGACGTCGTAGTAGAGGTTGTACCACGGTTCGGAGAGCGAGTAGTCGTCGACCAGCACGCCGCGGTCCAGGCTGCCGTCGGGCCGGACGCGGCTGCTCTCGATCACCCTCACCTCCTGCCGGCCGGGCACGTACTCCACACGGAAGGACCGCAGCCGCTGCGCGCCGCGCTCGTCGAGGATGCGCACGATCTGCTGCCGGAAACGGGAGGCCATCCCGTTGCGGTGGAGCCGGACGACGGTCAGCTCGAGCAGCCTCTCGGCCCCGGCCTGCCCGCGCTTCGCGGCGGGGGTGGAGCCCGCGAGCTGGCGGGCGTCCGCGCGGTAGGGGTCGAAGAACTGCTCCTGCCTGGATTGCAGCTCCTGGACCCGCCTCTCCAGCTCCCGGTCCTGGGGCGCGAGCGCCAGCGCTCGGCTGAGCGAGTCCAGCGCCTCGGCCCGGTGCCCCGCGTCGAGCAGCGCCAGGCCGAGCTTCACCGCGCTGCGCGGGTGGTCCGGACAGACGGCCAGGGCCTGCCGGTAGGCGCGGATGGCTTCCTCGCCGCGGCCGTTGGCCAGAAGCAGGTCGCCGCGCTCGATGAGCCAGTCGATCCGCCAGGGATCGGTCCTCGCCAGGCGCTCCAGCCACGTCAGGGCCGCGGCCAGCTCTCCGCGCTGCAAGGCCAGCTCGTGCTGCATGCGCAGGCCGAGCTCGTGCATCGGCTGCATGGTGGTCAGGCGGTCGACGAGCTCCCGGGCGCGTGCGAGCCGGCCGGCCTGGCGGAAGAGCTTGGCGCTGGCTGCCAGCACCTCGGGGCAGTCGGGGCAGGCGCCGACCTGCTCCCGGGCGCAGGACTCGGCCTGGCCATCCAGACCGACCGCCGAGAGCAGCCCGCAGATCTCCAGCGCGCTCGGGCCGAAGCGGGGCGCGGTCTTCAGGGCGCGCCGGTGCAGGTGGAGGGCCAGGTTGAGCTGGCCGCGCACGTGGTGCAGGGCGGCCAGCTCGGCCAGGTGCCGCGGGTCGCCGGGCTGGAGCTGGACGGCCTGCTCGAGCGCCGAGCGCGACAGGTTCTCGTCCTCGCTGGCCCGGGCGAGCCAGCGCCGCAGCCTGGCGCCCAGCTCGGGCGAGTCCTCTGGCGCGAGGGAGATGGCCTTGCGCAGCATGGACTCGATGCGCTCGCCGCGCTCGTCCCGGGCCGAGGTGAAGTAGAGCGCCCGGGCCGCCTCGGCCAGGGCGAGCGGATCGCCCGGCTTCTCCTCGGCCAAGCGCAGGAAGCCGTCCGCCAGGGACTCGACCCGCTCGGGATCCTTCTCCAATGCCGGGCCCGGGGCGGCGCGCGCGATCTCCTCCCGGCCGAGCACGCGCAGGCCCTCGAGGGGCTGGCCGCGGTCGCCGACGAGCCCGATCTGGAAGCCGGCCGCCCCCTCGTCCTGGACGACCTTGACCAGGATCCGGTGGACCCCGGCTCGCAGGCGCATCGCCAGCAGGAACTGATCGGCCTCCAGGCCGTGCGAGCCGGGATCGGCGAGCAGCAGCCGTCCATCCAGCCAGATCTTGCAGCCGTCATCGCAGCCGGCGCTCAGCAGCACGCGGGCGTCGCTTGGTAGCTCGACTGCGCTCTGGGCGTAGACGACCACCTTCGTCTCGGGATGGACGAGCGGATGGACCGGGATCCGGCCGTCCGGGAGCGAGGAGCGGATGGGCCTCCAGCGCAGCTCGCGCTCCTTGCTGCGGTGGACCGCGGCCAGGTCCAGCTCGCGCTCGGGTGGGTAGGCGAGATCGAAGCCCTGTCGGTCCTGGTCGTCGAAGGGGCCGATGATCCACCACGCGCGCAGCCAGCCCAGCCCGGCGGCCAGCTCCTCGGCCTCGTCCGAGCGCCCGCAGAGAAAAGCGTGCGCCGCCAGCAAGCGCATGGCCAGCCTGCGGACCGCCAAGGGTACGCGGGTGTCGCTGCCGAGCCGCCGGTACGCCTCGTCGATCCGAGCCCGATCCGCGGAGCCGAGCTGATCGTAGACGGGCTCGACCTCCCAGACGTCGATCGCCGCCCGCAGGCTCGTGCGCCGCGCATCGAGCGAGGCCAGGTCGGCGCCCAGGCGCTCCGTCTGCCAGCCGGCCGCGCGGGCGACCGGGCAGCTGCACACGAGCGCCAGGCATGCCGACCAGAACGTGGTTCGCGTCGAGCTCACTCCGAGCCGGAGTCTAGCAGCACAACCGGCCTTCGAGAAGAACGGTGTTCGGGCCCGTCGTCATCCCGAGCTCGCTTTACATGTTCGTGTTCTCACCATAGACTCCGGAGGCCTGGCCTTGACCGAGGAGCCGGATCCATGCACGAGGCATCCATCGCGGTAGAGCTGCTGAAGGTGGTCGAGGCGCAGGCGCGCCAGGCCGGCATGAGCCGTGTGAGCGGCATGAAGCTCCGGATCGGCGCTTTCCGCATGGTGGTGCCCGAGCTGCTGAGCGCGGCGTTCGAGGTCGTGGGCCAGGGCACGCTGGCCGAAGGGGCCGAGATGCGCATGGAGACGGTGCCGCTGGTGGCCCGCTGCGAGCGCTGCGACGAGGACGTGGCCGTGGAGGACTATGTCTTTTTCTGCCCGCGCTGCGGTGCGCCCTTGCTCGAGATCCTCTCCGGCAAGGAACTGGATCTGGTCGAAATGTGGGGCGAGGGAGGCGAGAGCCCATGAAAGTCACGCTGGTGCAGGATATTCTGGACGCCAACCGGCGCGTGTCCGCAGCCAACAAGCGCCGCTTCGACGAGCACGGGCTGCTGGTGCTGAACCTGATGAGCTCGCCGGGCGCGGGCAAGACCACCCTGCTCGAGCACTGCATCTCCGCGCTGGCCGGCGAGCTCGCCATCGGCGTGATCGAGGGCGACATCCAGACCTCGCTGGACGCCGATCGGATCGAGGCCGCCGGGGCGGCGTTCGCCCACCAGATCAACACCCGCGGGGCCTGCCACATCGACGGCAACATGATCGCGCCGGTCGTGGACGAGATGGACCTGGACGCGCTCGATCTGCTCTTCGTCGAGAACGTCGGCAACCTGGTCTGCCCGGCCGAGTTCGACGTGGGCGAGGACGAGAAGCTGGTGCTGTTCTCCGTGACCGAGGGCGACGACAAGCCCAAGAAGTACCCGCTCATGTTCCAGGTCTCGGGCGTCATGCTGGTCAACAAGATCGATCTGCTCCCGCACCTGGACGCCGATCTGGACAAGATCCACGCCCACGCCCGGGACGTGCACCCGGACATGCGCATCTTCGACATCTCCTGCAAGACGGGCGAGGGGCTGGATGCCTTCTACGGCTGGCTGCGCGAGGCGGTGGCGCGCAAGAAAGCCACCCGCGTCTGAGGGTGGGCGAGTGGCCGGAGCGCGCAGCGCCGTGCGCCTGATCGTCACCGGACGGGTGCAGGGGGTGGGCTTCCGGCCCACGGTCTACCGGCTGGCGCGCTCGCTGGGCCTGGCCGGCACGGTCTGCAACAGCTCGCGGGGGGTGCGGATCGAGCTCGAGGGGCCGGCAGCGCTGCTCGAGCGCTTCCAGCGCGAGCTGCCCTCGGCCGTGCCGAGCCTCGCCCGGGTGGAGACGATCGAGGTCGAGCCCGCCGAAGCGACGGGACGTGCGGGCTTTGCCATCCTGCCCTCCGAGCAGGCCGGCTCGGCCCGGGCCCTGATCCCGTACGACGTGGCCACCTGCGACGCCTGTTTGGCAGAGTTCGCAGACCCGGAGGACCGGCGCCATCGCTACCCGTTCATCAACTGCACGCTCTGCGGCCCGCGCTACACGATCATCGAGTCGGTCCCCTACGACCGCGCCCGGACCTCGATGAAGCGCTTTCGCCTCTGCCCCCGCTGCCAGGCCGAGTACGACGACCCGGCCGATCGCCGCTACCACGCCCAGCCCAACGCCTGCCCGGTCTGCGGGCCCTCGCTCGAGCTCGTGGACGCGGCCGGTCGGCCGGTGGGCGGCGATCCGATCGCCCGCGCCCGCGCCGTGCTGCAGCGCGGCGAGGTGCTGGCGATCCGCGGCCTGGGCGGCTTCCACCTGGCGGTCGACGCCCGCAACGCGCCCGCCGTGGAGCGGCTCCGCGCGCGCAAGCGGCGCGGGCCCAAGCCCTTCGCGGTCATGTGCCCCGATCCGCAGGGCGTCGAGCGCATCGCGGAGCTTCCACCCAGCGCGCGGCGCCTGCTGCTGTCGGAGCGCCGGCCGATCGTGCTGCTGGACCGGGCCGCGGGCTACGACCTGGCCGAGGCGGTGGCGCCCGGCAACCCGCGCGTGGGCGTCATGTTGCCCTACACGCCGCTCCACCTGCTGCTGGTGGAGGGCTTCCGGGCGCTGGTGATGACCTCGGGCAACCTGGCCGAGGAGCCGATCGCCAAGGACAACCGCGAGGCCCTGGTGCGGCTCGGCGGCCTGGCGGATGCCTTCCTGCTCCACGACCGGGACATCCTCATGTCCTGCGACGACTCGGTCTGCTTCGTCGACGCCGGGGGCGCGCCGGCCTTCGTGCGGCGCTCCAGGGGCTATGCGCCCGATCCCGTGCCCCTGCCCGGCGCGCCCGACGGCATCCTGGCCGTGGGCGGCGAGATGAAGAACACCTTCTGCCTGACCCGGGACGGGCAGGCCTTCCTGAGCCAGCACGTCGGCGACCTGGGCAACCTGGAGACGAGCGAGCACTTCGCGCGCTGCCTTTCGCACATGCAGCGCCTGCTCGGGGTGGCGCCCCGGGTGGTGGCCTGCGACATGCACCCGGACTACGAGACGAGCCGCTTCGCGCGAGAGCTCGAGGGAGTCGAGATCGTGCGGGTGCAGCATCACCACGCCCACCTGGCCTCCGCCCTGGCCGACAGCGGACAGCGCGGCGAGGTGCTCGGGCTGTGCCTGGACGGGACGGGCTACGGCGAGGACGGCACCATCTGGGGGGGCGAGCTGCTGCTGGGCTCGGATGCGGGCTACCGGCGGCTCGCCCGCCTGCGGCCTTTCCGCCTCCCGGGCGGGGACGCCGCGGTCCGGCACCCGTGGCGCAGCCTGGTGGGCGTGCTGCTCGAGCACGGCGGCGCGCAGGCGGCCGTCGAGACGGCCGGGCGGATCGCGGGCGTCGGCGTCCAGCGCGCCGAGGCCGTGGCCCGGGCGGCCGAGCGGGGCGTCAACGCGCCGTGGACCTCCAGCCTCGGGCGGCTTTTCGACGCGGTCTCGGCGCTGCTTTCCATCTGCAGCCGGGTCGACTATGATGGCCAGGCGGCGGTCGAGCTGGAGGCGCAGGCCTCCGCGGCCGGCGCGCAGCCGGCGGGCCCGAGCGCACTGCGGATCGTACCGGGCCGCGGCGAGCTCGACTTCGAGCTGGACTACGGCCCGCTGCTGGACGAGCTGCTCGCGGGCCTGGCGCGCGGCGTCGAGGCGCCGGTGCTGGCCGCGGGCTTTCACGCGGCGGTGGCGGCGGGCTTTGCGGAGGCCTGCCGGCGGGCGCACGAGGCCGGCGGGCCCGACCGGGTCGTGCTGAGCGGCGGCTGCTTGATGAACCGGCTCCTGGACCGGCAGCTCGGCCAGGGGCTCGAGGCGGCCGGCCTGAACGTGCTCCGCCACCGCCAGGTGCCGGCCAACGACGGCGGCCTGTGCCTCGGCCAGGCCGCCGTGGCCGCCGCGCACATGCGCCATGGAGGAGCCGAGTGATAACCGAAGCGGATCCACATTCGGGTGAGTACCGCAAGACCACCGCCCGCACCGCAAGCCCCGCATCGCGGATCGGCCCTGCTGGCAAGGAGGCGACGAGGGCCGGCGCGGAGCGACCTCCCGGTCGTGAGCATCGGCCCGAGGAAGCAGACGCCGACCAGAAGGGCCGAGGCGCGATGCGTACCTTGGCGATACTGCGTCCCGGTCGTGAGCATTGGCCCGAGGAAGCCACCGCCGACCAGAAGGGCCGAGGCGCGATGCGCTCGAGGAGGTAACGATGTGTCTCGCGATTCCCATGCGGGTGATCGAGAAGCAGGGCGAGATCGGCAAGGTGGAGCAGGGCGGCGTGGTGCGCGAGGTCAGCTTCGCGCTCATGCCGGACGTGGCCTGCGGCGATCACGTGCTGGTGCACGCGGGCTTCGCCATCGAGCGGCTGGAGGCCGCCGAGGCGGCCGAGACGCTGGCCCTGCTCCGGGAGCTCATGGCCGCCGGCGAGCAGGAGGCGGGGGGTGACTGACGAGCGGGCAGCGCTCGCGGCCCTGCTCCGCTCGGCCGATGCGGCCAGCGCGCTGGCGCGGGCAATCCGCGACCTGGCCGAGGGCCTGGGCACGGTCCGGCTGATGGAGGTCTGCGGGACCCACACCGTGGCCATCCGGCGCAGCGGGCTGCCCTCGCTGCTGCCCGAGTCGATCGAGCTGCTCTCGGGCCCCGGCTGCCCGGTCTGCGTCACGCCGGACGAGGACATCGATCGGGCCATCGCCATGGCCGGGCTCGACGGGGTATGCCTGTGCACCTTCGGGGACATGCTGCGCGTGCCCGGCTCCAGCGGGAGCCTCGAGAGAGCGCGCGCCTCGGGCGCGGACGTCCGGGTGGTCTACTCGCCGCTGGACGCCGTGGCGCTGGCCCGGCGCTCGCCGGAGCGCCAGGTCATCTTCGCAGGCGTCGGATTCGAGACCACCGCGCCCACCGTGGCCGCGGCCGTCCGGAGCGCCGCCGGCCTTACCAACTTCTCCGTGCTCGCCGCCCACAAGCTCGTCCCGCCCGCGCTCGAGGCGCTCGTCGCCCGCGAGGACTTCTCGGTCCACGGCTTCCTCATGCCCGGGCACGTCAGCACCATCATCGGCTCGGACGCTTACTCGCCGGTGGCCCGGCAGCACGGGGTGCCCTGCGTGGTGGCGGGCTTCGAGCCGGGCGACATCCTGCTGGCGATCTGGATGCTGCTGCGGCAGATGCGCGACGGACGGGCCGAGGTGGAGGTCGAGTACCGCAGCGCGGTCCGTCCGGAGGGCAACCTCCGGGCGCTCGAGCTGATGGGCTCGGTCTACGAGCCGGTCGACAGCACCTGGCGCGGACTGGGCGCGATCCCGGCGAGCGGGCTCGGCCTGAGGGCGTCCCAGGCCGCCTTCGACGCCCGCCTGCGCCACCCGGTGGAGGTGGCCCCGAGCAAGGGGCGGCCGGGCTGCCGCTGCGGCGAGGTGCTGGTGGGGGCCTTGCGGCCAGACGGGTGCGCCCTGTTCGGCCGCAGTTGCACGCCCGCCACCCCGATCGGACCCTGCATGGTGTCATCCGAGGGCAGCTGCGCCGCGTATTACCGCTACAGCCGTTGAGAAGCGCATCGCGCCTCGGCCATTCTGTCGGCGTCGGCTTCCTCGGGCCGATGCTCACGACCGGGAGGTCGCTCCGCGTCGGCCCTCGTCACCTCCTTGCCAGAAGGGCCGATCCGCGATGCGGGGCTTGCGGTGCGGGGGGTGGTCTTGCGGTGCGGGGCGTGGTCTTGCGGTGCGGGCGCAGGGGCTCAATCCCAGCAGAAGTCGGGCGGCTCGATGACGATCAGCTTGCCCACCAGCTGGTGCTTCTCTCCGTGGCCGAAGAACGAGATGCTCCGCTCGCCATACTCGTCCTCGATCACCTGCATCTCGATATGCAGCAGCTGCGCGTGGCGTTTTCCCTGGGAGATGGACATGTCGCCCTGCTGGATCAGCTGCAGGATCTCGTAGGCGAGCATGCCCTTGAGGTAGTCGAGGTCGGTCGCGAGCAGGACGGCCTTGCGGTCGAGCAGGGAGGCGGCCAGAAAGACCCGGCCGCCAACGTCGTTGTAGACCCGCCAGATGTTGGGGCCGCGGACGTAGCCCGTGCCCGAGCCGTCGAAGTCCGTCCTGAGCGCCCGGGCCAGGATGGCGAGCTCGGTCTTGTGCTTGCGGGACTGGATGCGGATGTTCGTGCTCTGGCGGTAGTTGGTCGCGAGCACCTTCAAGAAGCCGATCGCCCGGCCCATCCGGTGCTGGGAGAGCAGCTCGGCTGCGCTGCCCAGGTCCAGGTCGACCACGGTCTGGGCGGCCGCCGGCGGGGCGAGCAGGCAGCCGAGCGCGAGCGCGAGCAGGCGGACCGGGCGCAAGAGAGGCCTCCTGGTCTCAAGACCTAGCACGCGGGTGCAGGTGGATCAAGGGGAGGCGGGAGACTTCTTCGCAGCGCGCGGCGCATGTGCTAGGCTCGGCCTCCATGAGCGCGGATACCCAGATCCAGCTCGCGCACGGCGGCGGCGGGCAGGCCACCTCGCGCCTGGTGCGGGAGCTCTTCTTGACCCACTTCCACAACGAGCGGCTGGCCTTGCTGGACGACGGGGCCCGGCTGGACCTGAGCGGGCCGCTGGCCATGTCCACCGACGCCTTCGTCGTCGATCCCCTCTTCTTCCCGGGCGGCGATATCGGCAAGCTGGCGGTCTGCGGCACGGTCAACGACGTGGCCATGTGCGGCGCCCGGCCCCGGTCGCTGGCCGCGGCCTTCGTGCTCGAGGAAGGCCTGCCGATGGCCGACCTGGAGCGCATCGTGGCCAGCATGGCCGCGGAGATCGGCCGCGCCGGCGTGGAGCTCGTCACCGGCGACACGAAGGTCGTGCCCCGCGGGCACGGCGACGGGGTCTACATCGCCACGACCGGCGTGGGCGAGGTCCTGCCGGGCGTCGAGGTGAGCGGGCACCGGGCCAGGCCCGGTGACCGGATCCTGCTCAGCGGGCCGGTGGGCGATCACGGCGCGGCCATCATGTCGGTGAGGGCGGGCATCGAGCTCGGCGGGGACGCGCTGCGCTCGGACTGCGCCTCGGTGGCCGGGGCCGCGGTCGCGCTGTGCGAGGCCGTGCACGGCGTGCGCTGCCTGCGCGATCCGACCCGGGGCGGGCTGGCGGGCACGCTGTGCGAGATCGCCGGCGCCTCCGGCGTGGGCTTCGAGATCGACGAGGCCCGCATCCCGGTCTCGGAGCCCACCCGCGCGGCGTGCGAGATCCTGGGGCTGGATCCCCTGGCCCTCGCCTGCGAGGGGCGCTTCGTGGCCGTGGTGGCCGACGGCGACGCGGCCCAGGCGGCGGACGTGCTCGGCGCGCGGCCCGAGGTGACGGGGCTGGCCGAGATCGGCCGTGCGGTCGCCGAGCATCCGGGCAGGGTCGTGCTCAGGACCTCGATCGGCGGCAGCCGCCTGCTCGACCGCGCCGAGGGCGAGCCCCTGCCGCGGATCTGCTGACCGCTCGCCGGCAGCCGTCTTCGAAGCGCGTTCGGGTTCCGAGCCCCAGAGGGGCGAGATAACGTATAGCGCCTTACGGGCATGCTCGCTTCGCTCGACGCCCGTAAACCGCTATATGTTGTTGCGCCCCTTACGGGGCTCTCGGAGGATCTCAGAGACCGGCCAATCCTTGCGTTAGTTATGAGATGTATAAAGCCCCTTTGGGGTTTATGCGTCGTCCACTCAAGCGATCTCCAGACACTCCAGCACGTCGTCGCGCGGTGCGAAGGCGAGCTCCCAGGCCGGCACCGACTCGGCGATCCGGGCCGCGGTGTCCAGCACGTGCGCGAGCCCCTCGCGCGGCCAGCCGGCCACGAAGCAGCACGCGAACAGCACCTCGGCCGCGCGGCGCGGGCTCAGGGGCCGCAGGGCGTGTGCGGGCGCATGGCGCAGGAAGTACAGCCCGGCCAGCGGCCCGCAGGCCGGCGAGGCGAAGCGCGCCTCGCCGTGCCAGGGCGTGCCGCAGACGGCAAAGCCCGCGCCCGCCTCCGGGCGGATCACCAGCCGGTCGTCGGACAGCAGCTCGCCGGCGCCCGCGCGCTCGATGAGGCGCGCCAGGGTCGTCTTGCCCGCCCCGGAAGGCCCGGCGAAGACGTGCACCCGACCGTCTATGAGCCAGCCGCAGCCGTGCACCAGAAGCCCCGTACCGCGCATGAGCAGAAAGGAGCACCACAGCTCGAGCATGGGCGCGCGCAGGGCGAAGAGAGCCCGGTCCTCGATCCCCCCCGGGTCCAGGCAGACCCGTCCGCCCAGCAGGTCCGGATCGAGGTCCAGGCGGTGATAGTCGCGCCCGGCCGCGCGCAGCACGAGGCTCACGCTCTGGGCGGAGCCGTGGATGCGCCACACCCCGCCCGAGTCGAAGAGCGCGGGCCCGGCCGGCGTCTCGACGGCTGCGAAACGGCCCTGGCAGTCGATGGAGGCG
Source organism: Deltaproteobacteria bacterium (assembly GCA_016935365.1). Classification (GTDB taxonomy): domain Bacteria; phylum Myxococcota; class B64-G9; order B64-G9; family B64-G9; genus JAFGRB01. The sequence continues at coordinate 26,584 of JAFGRB010000112.1, read as the reverse complement.
GGCCCCTCCGAGACGAAGTTGCGCAGTGCGGCTGGAATCGATCCCGGGTTGTGGACTCGAATGGCGATGCGGCCGATCTCCACCGTGGCCGCCTCGCGAGGCGGGCTCAGCTGCCGCCTCCCATGCAGCCGGAGGGCCCCCCGCTGCAGCCCGGGCCCAGGGGCCCCGCGCCCAGGCCGCCCTTGCAGATGCCCATCAGCGCCTCGTCGACGGCCAGCTCGACAAAGGAGATGCGGGGCGGCTCGTAGGGCTCGCGCGCCCTGGAGGACGGGGTCTGCGGATCGTGGGCCGGCTCCTTGCCCATCTGGCTGCGCTCGGGCCTCCTCGACCCCTATCCTAGCACGGAAGCCCTGTGCTGCGCCAATTCGCAGTGGTAGTAAGGCTGGCCTTCGTCGTCCGGCCCGCAGCCCAGCCGCGCGAGGCCCGGGCAGTGGCTGCACAGGTGCTGGAGCATGCAGCCCGCACAGGCGGAGCCGGGCGCGAAGGCGGGTCTCGCACAGCGGCCCAGCTCGCGCCAGGCCTGCGCGAAGCCCAGGCTGCGGGTGTCCAGGGCGGGCTCGCGCAAGAGCAGGCAGGGCATGAGCCGGCCGGCCGGATCCAGGTGGAAGGAGTGATAGCCCGCGCCGCAGGGGCTCTCGCGCAGGGACGCGTCGGCCGCCTGCCAGCGCGCGTGGTAGGCGCGCATGCGCTCGACGCGCTCCGGATCGGCGAGCTCGATCCGGGCCGCCTGCGCGGCCGGGATCCTCAGCTCGGTGGGCGCCGGATCGCCGTCCAGGGTCGGATCCAGGCCGGGATCGATGCGCAGGCCCAGGCCGCGCTCGGCTGCCAGCGCGCGCATCGCGTCGACCTCCGCGGCCAGGTCGCGCTGCAGCATCGCTTTCAGCGAGACCACCAGGCCCTGCTCGAGCAGGCGATCGATGCCGGCCAGCGTGCGCTCGAAGGCGGCAGCGCTGCCGGTGATCAGCTCGTAGCTCGCCGGGCTCGCCCCATAGAGCGAGACCTCGATCATCCGCGGCGGGGTCGCGGCCCAGCGCGCGGCCCGGGCAGCGTCGACCAGGCTCGCGTTGGTGAACACGCTGACCAGAAAGCCGCGCTGCACCGCGGCGCGCAGGATGGCGTCGAAGTCCTCGCGCACGAGCGGCTCGCCGCCGGTGAGCGACAGGGCCAGGCAGCCCGCCTGGGCCAGCTCGTCGAGCAGGGCGCAGACCTCGCCGAGCTCGAGCGCCTCGGGCTCGGGCTGGCCCCGAAGGTAGCAGTGAATGCAGCGGAAGTTGCAGCGCCAGCAAAGCTCGAAGGTGGCCGTCAGGGGATGGCGCCGCCGGTGCAGCCAGCGGGTCAGCTCTCGGTTGAGCCAGGCGGCGTCGGCGTGGCGGATGCTCACCGGCCGACCTGCGTCACGGCGCCCATGCGGAGCAGATCGGCGCAGCAGGCGAGCACGTCGCGCAGCGCCTGGTCGGCGGCGACCTCGAAGCGGGCGCAGATCGCGCTCGCGAGATCGGCCAGCGTGCGCGAGCCGTCGACCAGCTCCCAGATCGCGGCCGCGGTGCGGTTGAGTGTGTAGAGGCCCACGGGCTCGCCGGGATCCGAGCGGATCGGCACCAGCAGAACCTCGTCGCCGATCCAGCGCGTGGCCACCCGGTCGCTGCGCGCCAAGCGGGTGCTATCGTCGAGCTCCACCTGGAAAACCTCCCGGCCTCTGGCCGTATGGTCGATATCAGGGTACAATGGACCCGGCTGGGTGTAAACAGACCCTGTGTCTGGCGGGAACGACCCAGGGGAAGCGAGTCGAGAATGCCGAAGACAATCTGCGCTTGCTTGTTTGTTTTGGGGCTCTTGCTTGCGCTCGCACCCGCGGCCCGGGCCGACGCGACCATCACGATCGACGGCGACCTGGGCGACTGGCCGGCGGACGCGTTCTCCTTCCTGGATCACAGCAGCGATCTGAGCTTTCCCTGGCGGGACATCGAGCAGGTCTGGGCGACCGACGACAACAGCTCGGGCTCGGACGGCATGCTCTACCTGGCGCTCGAGTTCCGGTCCGACTTCCGGCTCCGGGTCCTGGGCGTGGACATCGACGTCTTCATCTACCTGGATACCGACGGCGACGGGGTGGCCGATCTGGAGATCGAGGCCACCGAAAGAGAGGTCAGGGACGGCGACGGCAACCTGCTGGGCTCGATAGACGACATGGCCTTCGATGGGCCGTACATGGAGATCAGCGTCCCGTACGCCGTGCTCGGGCTCAGCCACGGCAGCGACAGCTTCGGCCTGGCCTTCGAGACGAACGGCTGGCCGGGCATCCGAGACTACTCGCCCGAGCCGGGCGAGGGGGAGGGCGGCTTCATCGTCTATGACGGCACGACCGGCGACGGCGTCGAGCCGCTGGCCGTGCTGCTCCTGGCCCAGGCCGCGCGGGCCGAGCCGGCCGGCGTGCGGATCGGGTGGAGCACGGGCTCGGAGCGCGGCAATGCCGGCTTCCGGGTCTGGCGGCAAGGGCCCGGCGAGGCCTGGAAGCCGGTCCGCGAGGCGCTGCTTCCCGGGCTCGGAGACGCCCCGCTGGGGCGGCGCTACGAGCTCGTGGACCCGGACGGGCGCGCCGGCGACCGCTACCGGATCGAGGACGTGGACCGGCGCGGCCGAAGCCGCTTCCACCCCGTCATCACGGCCAGCGCGCGAGCCGTGCTGCCGCGCGGGCCGCGGTGCGCAGGCTCGACAGCCCGGCATGCGATGCGCTCGGTGCGGGTCGACGGGACCGTGCGCGATACGGGACTGGCGTCGATCTCGGCAGACCCCGGGGTCGATGGACGTCCAGGGCGGGCCTCGCTGCGGCGCACGGGCTCGCCGGGGCGCAAGGCGCTGCTCCAGCCCGTGAGCGAGAGCGGCGCCGTGACGAAGTGGGCCGTGCGCGACGCGGGCCTGGTCTCGATCCCGGCACTGCCCAAGGCCGTGCGCTTGGAGCGGGCCGGTGAGCCGGTCCCGGTCCTGCCCGGGGCGGATCGCCTGGTCTTCGTGGGACTGCCGGATCGCGATCGCCACGCAGACTACGAGATCGTGCTCGGCCGGCCGGGCCGCGCCGAGCCCATGACGCGGCGCCCGGTGCGCGGAGCTTGCGCGCAGCCGGTGACGACGGCCGTGACGCGGCTCGAGATCGAGCCGCAGTCGGTCTACTGCGTGGCCGCGCCGGGTCCAGATCCTTTCTTCTGGGCCTGGGCCGCCCCGGGCGTGCCCGCCGAGCTCGAGCTCGATGTACCGGCGCCCGCGCGCGCCGCGGCCGGGCTCTCGCTCCGGCTCTTCGGCCTGGCAAGCTCGCACCGCATCCGCCTCGCGCTCGGCGGCCAGGCGCTCGGCGTGCTCGACTGGTATGCGAGCGGGCTCGTCGAGCTGGAGCTGGAGCTGCCCGAGGGCCTGCTCGCAGACGGCGCCAATGCGCTCGAGCTCGCCGTGGAGTCGGCCGAGCCCTGGGACATGGTCTTCGTGGACGCTGTCACCCTCGCTTACCCGCGGCGTCTGGAGCTCGGGAGCGGTCCGCTGCGCTTCGAGGCGTCCGCGGGCCAGTGTATCGAGCTGGGCGGCTCGAGCGCTGCCGATCTCTGGCTGCTGGACGTCACCGACCCGCGCGCGCCCGTCCTGCTCGATCTCGACAAGGCGGGTGTCGGCGGGCTTCGCTTCCAGGACACACAGGCCCGGGGGCTGCGGCGCTACCTGGTGGTCGGGCGCGCTGCGGCGCTTGCGCGTGCCGAGCGGCTCGGCGTGCGCGTCGAGTCGGCGCTCGCCGAGCGCCGCGACGGGGCCGACGCGCTGATCGTGACCCATCCGAGCCTCGCGCCCGCCGCCCGGCGTCTGGCCGAGCTGCACGCAGCGCGCGGTCTTCTGAGCCTGGTCGTCGGCTGTGACGAGGTCTACGACACCTTCGGCGACGGCCGGCCCACGCCGGCGGCCATCCGTAAGCTGGTTCGCGCGGCCGCGCAATGGAACCCGGCCCCGCGCTTTTTGCTGCTCTTCGGCAGCGGCTCGGTCGACCCGCAGGGATACCTCGGCAGCACCGAGCCCGAGCTCGTCCCGGTGCCCTTCGATCGCAGCGCCGTGTACGGCTACGAGTTCGCCTCCGACGACTGGTACGTGCGCGAGGGCGCCGAGCGGCTCATGGCTGTGGGCAGGCTCCCGGCCCGGGACCTCGAGGAGGCCGAGTCGCTCGTCGAGCGGCTCTCGGGCTCACAGGCCCCGCTCTGCCGGGTCGCCTTCCTGGCCGACCGGAGCGATCCGGCCGCGGACGGCGAGGCCGAGCGCTTCGAGCGGGCGGCCGGCAAGCTCGCTACGGCCTGCGTGCCGCGGGCGATCGAGCCCGTGCAGATCCACAAGTCGGACCCCGATGCGCACGCTCGTTTGCAGGCCGAGCTCGAGACGGGCGTGGACGCGCTGGTCTACCTCGGGCACGGCTACATGTCAGGCTGGTCCTCGGGGCCGGTGCTGGTGGACGCGGCCGGACTCGACGAGTTTCCGAGCCTCGAGCCCTTCTTGCTGCTCTCCTGGACCTGCTTCGACGGGGCCTTTGCCGGACCCTGGGGCGAGTCGCTGGCCGCGGCCTGGCTGCGCAGCCCGGGCGGCGCCCTGGCCGCCACGGCCTCGACCACGCTCAGCGATCCGGACGCCCTCGAGCTGCTCGCCGAGCAGACCCTCTGCCGGCTCGGCTCGGCCGAGACCCTGGGCGAGGCCCTGCTGGAGGCGAAGCGCGCCCTGGCCGGACTGCCCGAGAGCCCGGCCCTCGATGACCTGCTGCGCGCCTACACCCTGCTCGGCGATCCGACCAGCCCCAACCCCTGGAAGCGTTGAGCGCGCGAGCCCTTTTAGAATACAGTGGATCGAAAAGCGCGGGAGGCGAGATGAGAAAGTACACTGGCTGCTGGGCGTTCCTGGTCATGGCATGCTGGATCCTGGCGGTTGCCGGCTGCGGAGGGGATGTCAGCAATCCGTGCGAGCACGAGTGCGCCCAGCTGGGCGATACGCGGTGTGAAGGCGGCAACGCGGAGACCTGCATCGAGGGCGCGGACGCCTGCCGGGTCTGGGATGTCACGGAGTGTCAGCACGGCTGTGTCGTGGACAACGAGGGCCGTGCCGTCTGCGCGCAGCCGGAGATCTGCACGCTGGGAGCGACCCGCTGCAACGCCTCCGGGAACCTGGAGACCTGCAACGCCGAGGGGAGCGCCTGGGAGGAGACGGTCTGCAGCTCGGGCTGCGAGGTCGACAACCAGGGGCATGCGCAGTGCAAGGTCGTGTGCAGCCCGGGAGAGACCCGCTGCAGCGCGGACAGCACGGCGGTCGAGACATGCCAGGCCAACGGGACCTGGCTCGAGACGGAGAGCTGCGCCAACGGATGCGCGAACGGGGCGTGCATCTGCGCGCAAGGGCAGACCCGCTGCAACGACGCGGACAACGTGGAGACCTGCAACGCGAGCGAGGAGTGGGTCGAGACGGAGCAGTGCGAGCACGGCTGCAACGCCGGCGTCTGCGACCAACCGACCTGCACCGAGGGGCAGACGCGCTGCAGCGATGACGGAGACGTGGAGACCTGCCAGTCCGATGCCTGGGTCGTGACCCGGGACTGCGAGTACGGCTGCACGGACGGGGTCTGCGACCACTGCCCGCAGGGGCAGACCCGGTGCAATGACGCCGGCAACGTGGAGACCTGCCAGGCGAATGGAGAGTGGACCGAGACCGAGGTCTGCTCGAACGGCTGCGTGGCCGGGGCGTGCGTCTGCACGCCCGGCGAGACCCGCTGCAACGAGGCGGGCAACGTGGAGACCTGTCACGTGAGCGGAGTCTGGAACCAGACGGAGATCTGCGACGACGGCTGTGCGGACGGGGCCTGCCTGTGCTTGGAGGGCGAGACCCGGTGCAGCGATTCGGGCAACGTGGAGACCTGCCAGGCGGACGGAGGCTGGCTCGAGACGGAGGTCTGCGCGAACGGGTGCTTCGACGGGGAGTGCATCTGCACGCCCGGAGAGACCCGCTGCAACGAGGCGGACAACGTCGAGACCTGCCACGTCAGCGGGGTCTGGAACGAGACCGAGATCTGCGACCAGGAGGGCTGCGAGGACGGCGTGTGCCTGTGCACCCCGGACGAGACGCGCTGCAACGACGACGGCGACGTGGAGACCTGCAACGGGGCTGGAAACGCCTGGGCGGTGACCGAGGACTGCCACGGGGCCGGCTGCGTCGGGGGCGCGTGTGTGGTCTGCACAGATGGCGACACGCGCTGCAGCGATGACTGGGTCTTCCTGGAGACGTGCACCCAGGACGGCACCGGCTGGGATCCCATGGGCTGCCAGCGCGGGTGCATCGAGAGGCCGGGCGAGGCGGCCTGCGTGGAGTTCGTCTGCCAGGACATCGGGACGATGCCCGGCTTCGGCCAGGTGAGGTCCGGGGACAACAGCGACGAGGAGGACTGGTTCACGAGCGAGGACTGCGACTCGGGCTCTCCCGGCAAGGACGTGTGTGTCATCTGGGAGCCGCCGCCGACGCCGTGGGGCTTCCACTACGACATCAACACGCTCGGGAGCGACTACGACACCATCCTGCAGATCCGTTACGCGATGCCCCCCGTGGGCGAGAGGGATTGCAACGACGACGATGACGCCTACTCGGGCACCGTGCAGTCGAGGATCGTCGACGATCTCGACGGCACCCCGATCGTGATCGTGGTCGATGCCAAGGACGCCGATGCGGTCGGCCATTACGAGCTGAACATCGTCGAGTGCTGCTACGAGGGCATGACGCGCTGCTCCGGCATGGACCTGGAGACCTGCGGCCCGATCTGCGACTGGAGCCAGCAGACCTGCGCCGTCGACTGCGCGCAGCCCAATGCGCAGGCGGCCTGCCTGGAGGACATCTGCACCGACCTGGGCTCCGCACTCGGGCCCGGCGTGGCGACGGGCGACAGCACCGCGCTGGGCAACGATTTCGACCAGCTCGCGTCCTGCCAGACGGCCAGGCCCTCGGGCCCGGACATCTGCTTCTACTGGGAGGCGCCCGCGGACGGCACCTACGTCTTCGACACCCAGGGCAGCGACTACGACACGATGCTCTCCGCCCACGACAGCGACTTCGGCTCGGAGCTCGACTGCAACGTCAACGCGCCGTTCCCGAGCGTGGAGTGGTCTCAGCTGACTTTGAATCTGGGCCAGGGCCAGATCATCGCCCTGGTGCTGGACGGCTTCGACCAGGCGCAGGGAAGCTACGTCCTGAGCATCTCCCCGTGAGGATCACCCGAGGGGGTTGCGCCACCTCAGCCCCCTGAAGCGGGCGAAGTCCCGGTCGTTGGAGTGGATCTCGCCCTGGTGCTCGATGGCCATCGCGGCCAGGTGGGCGTCGGTGGTGAGGTTTGCGGCCACGCGGATCTCGCTCAGGAGGGACTCCAGGATGTCGAGGTGGCGCGGGCCGGGGTTGAGGATCTCGACCTGGCTTCGCTCCAGCCACCGCCGCACCGCTCCCAGCGCCTGCTCGGGTGTCAGGGGGTGCTCGAAGACCGAGGTGCTCGTCATGAGGCGAACGAAGCCGGTGATCACCGCCCAGGGGATGCCGACGGGCACCCTGTCCGACAGGGTCTGCTCCCACCACTTCCTGGCCTGCGGGTGCGAGGGCGCGTCGGTGCTGTAAGCGTAGACCAGCAGGTTGATGTCGGGGATGATCAAGAATCGGTCTCGCGGAAGCGCTCGGTCTCGAGCTGGTCGGCAAGCTGGTTGAGCCGGTCCGGATCGATCCCGGTGCGCAGGCCCATGTGTCGGGCGGCGATCCGGAAGGGCTTTTCCTTCCTGGGGGGCTTGGCGCACAGCGACAGGCCGAGCCGGAGGATCTCGTTGACGATCTCCTTGAAGCTGCACTGCCGGCGTCGCTGCTCCTGCCGGAGCTTGTCGGCCACGTCCGGATCCAGGGTCAGGGTGGTTCGCATTCGAACATCATGATGCACATTTTTTTTGATGTCAAGATGCGCTCCTCACCACGCAGACGCCCCCGTGGAAAAACGTGAACATGGTTCGCGCTTGCGCGCGGATAACGGGATAACGATCAGCTCTTGGAGCTGAGCCGGCCGAGGACCACGAACAGGCCGATGAGCAGCACGAGGAGCGCTATCGCGACGCACGCCTCGCAGGACATGCAGGACGAGCCGTCCGCGTGGGCCGTCTCGGTCGCGTACGCTTCATCGTCGCTGTCGGGCGGCAGCGAAGGCTCGCGCCGGTCCTCTCCGGCGGCGAACTGCTCGGCCGTGAACGGGACGATCTTCGGATCGAGCATCGGATCGACCTCCAGCGACTCGAAGGGGCGCCATTCCCGGGAGTCCAGGCCCTCTGGGACGCGGAACTCGCCGGCCACCCGATCGCCGAACAGCACCCGCACCACCACGTCGGAGGCCCCGAGCACGGCCGGCGGCCCGCTGTAGTCGTGAACCCAGTAGACGTGCTTTCCCGGCGGCGGATCGAGCAGGGTGATCGTCTCGGGCCCGCCCCAGTCCGTGTCGTCCACGTCGAGCGCCGCCGAGTGCTCGCCGATCTCGTGGGTCTTCTTCACGTAGGACACGTGGGCGCCGGGCTTGCCGCAGGCGCAGAGCAGGTGGCTGTCCGCGTCCTTGACCTGCGAGGGATCCGAGCCCCAGTTGAGCACGATCTGGATCCGCCTCCGCCCGGCCTGGCCGCCGGCCTCGAGCAGCATGGACAGGGTCGTGGTGATCACCTGGCCGTCCGCGTCGATCTCCACCCGGCTGCGGTCGATGGGCACGTAGCTTTCTTTCCGGTAGGTGACGAAGTAGGTCCCCGGGGCGAGCGATGTCTCGAATCTGCCGGATGCATCGGTCGTGCCCAGGACCTCGTAGTCGCCGTCGGCGCTCCGGGCGACGCCGATGCGGGTATCGGGGAGCAGCTTGTCTTTGACCATGGAGTCGTTGATCCGGAAGACCACCCGCAGCGTCGGGGCATCGCCCGGCGCCGCTGCCCGCCCCGCGTCCGCCGTCTCCGGCGGCGCGCCCGCCGGTCTTGAGTCTCCCGCGGGAGCGCCTCCGTCCGGTGCGGCGCCGGCCGAGAGAGCGGGCGAGAGCAGGGCCGCGATGGCCAGCGCGAGGGACGACGCAGCGGAGATGGGATTCATGGCGACCCCTTGGTTTGGAAGCGCTGTCGGCAGTGTATCACCATCCGGTTGCGGATCCAGTCTGCTCCGATGATGGAACCTGTCCGGTCGGATCGCGTCTGAGGCTGCGGGGCCTGCGGTGGAGAAGGGAGCAGCGGGATCAAGACGCTTGGTAACGTCATCGTGAGGCTGAGCCTGTGCGCCGGCTGTATCGACCGCGGATCGGCGGACGGGACGGCGAGAGACGTGCAGGAGCAGGAGGAGGTCGCCTTCGACGAGCAGCCAGTAATTTCCTACGACGAGCTCATCTTGCATGCCGATGCGTACACGGACAGGGTCTTCGTACGATCGCTGCCCTGTGGCTTGCCGAGGGAGATCGAGAGGCGAGGTCGAGCTCGGCGACAGACGCACATCATGACCTGTTGCTGAGAGGTGAGTGTCGATATCGAGTGCAACCCGCTCTGGGACTACCCGGTCGAAGTGCTGCTGGAGGAAGGGGACCTGGAGGCCGTCGGGAAGATGCAGACGGAGCTGCCGCCGAACTATCACGAGGTCGGCTTCTCGTCGGATTGCAGGGGCGCATGGCTCGCGGACGTTGCGATTCGATTCTACTTCATACAGTGGGGGGTTGACCGTCCATGCGGGTGTGGGAGGCAAGCGCTGTGTCCGGTCGGGTGTGGATTCAGGCCGATCTTCCTCTGGGGGGCGGGCAAGCTGCCCTCACCGCGTGGCAGCCTTCAGGTGGGTGATCAGAGGCGCGCGGCGAAGCACGGCTGTGGCGACGATTTGCCCACTCGGATCGCCCTGAGGATGCGCCGGGTGAAGCCGTCGTGGCGCAGATCCAGATCCTCGAGTGTATGTATTGCAAGAAATATTTCTTTTGTTGCAAGAATGGGCTCGCGTTCTAGAGGTCGGGCTGGTGGCTCCCCCCTACTTTCCCAGCGAGAACGCCACCACCTTGCCGTTCTGGGTCACGGTGAAGAGCCGCTCGCCGGCCGCCTGGACGGGCTGGGCGTAGCTCAGGGCGTAGGGCTCGTAGCCGCCGTCCCCGTAGCGGCGCAGCGTGCAGCCGGTCCTGGGATCGAGCTCGTGGATGCGGTTGTCGGTGTGGAGGTAGAGCCGCTTGCCCGACGCGGCCACGGGGCCTCCGAGCTTCTCGCTCCGCTGCCAGAGGACCCGGGCCGGGCTTCTCGACGGGCCCGAGACGAGCTCGAGCGCGAGGAGCTGCGCCTCCATGTTCCGCCCCCGCCCGGAGAGCAGCAGCGTCCCGTCCTCGGTCACGGCCAGGCTACCGGCCCAGCGGCCGGTGCCGACCAGGATACGGGAGCGTGCGCTCTTCGAGATCACCTGGATGAAGGTCTCCCCCTCCGGGTAGGACTCGGTCGCGATCACCACCCGCGGCCCGGAGGGCAGCAGGCCCGACCAGGCGAGCCCGGGCTCGCGGATCTCGTCCTGCCCGAGGTCGAGGTGGCGGAGCACCCTGCCCCCGGCGTCGAACTCGACCAGGCCCTGGACCTTGCCGTGGTGGACCGCGAGCAGCGTCCCCTGCCGGGTCACCAGGTAGTGGCGGCTGCTGTAGCGGCCCGGGAGCTCGACGAGCGGCTTTCCGCTCCGGACGTCGAGGATGCGGATGCCGTCGAAGCGAAGCGACCAGGCTCGCCCGCCCGCGCCCGCGGCGATCGTCGGCAGGAAGCTCGAGAACTGGATCATCTCCGGCTTTCGCGGCGGGTGCGGCAGAGACCACAGGCGCTCGCCGCTGCCCGCGTCCAGGGCGACGAGCGCGGTGTGGCCGTTGGCCCCGACGAGCAGCACATCGCCCACCAGCGCCGGCGGGCCCTCGGTGTGCGCGTCGTAGAGGTCGTGCCGCCAGCGGACCTGGCCGGTCCTCGCATCCAGGGCGTAGACGAAGCGGTGGGCCGAGAAGTAGACCGTGCTCTCGGTGGCCAGGATGCGCATGCCGATCCCGATGTGGGGCGCCGCGAAGAGCCAGTCGTGGCGCGGGACGTCGACGATCCGGCTCTCGTCGCAGCGCGGCGGTGGCGCGGCGCGGAGATCGAGCCGCGCGGTCTCGGGCGGCGGCTTCGCGGGCAGCGCGACGGCGGTCACGAGCTCCTGCTCGGCCGGCTTCGCAGGCTCGGCCTTCTCCTGCGGCTCGGCCCGGGGCCGGGCCCCGGCAGGCGCCTTCCCCTCGGCCGGCGCCTCCTCGAGCAGGCGCCGCGCGGCGTCTCGCGCCCCGAGCGGCGAGACCTTCTCTCTGAGGGCGAGCAGGCCCTGCACGATGCGCGCATAGGCGGGCGGCTCGCCGTCCCCGAGGGCGAAGATCCGAAAGTCGTGCCGCCTCGCCCCGAGCTCCAGGTCCAGCCGGAAGAAGAGCCCCTGGTTCTGGAAGTAGAACGGCGGGCTCGGCAGGCGGAAGGCGCCCTGGCGCTCGATCTCTTCGAGGAAGCGCACGAGCTCGGCTTCCGGCAGGCGGCCTGCGCCGGACTCCATCTGCTTGCCCTCGGCGTCGCGGGCGAGCTCCCAGCCGAGCGCGGCCAGCGCTCCGCGGCGCAGCAGGCGCACCCGCCCGGGGAAGGGCTCGGGGATGCGGAGCTCGATGCGGAGGTCGGCCTCGCGGTCCAGGGGCCGCGCCTCCCAGCCGAGCCGCCGCTTGACCTCGCCTCCTCGAAGCTCGTACAGACCCCTGTCGCTCGCGAGCCAGAGCGCTCCGGCCTTGCCCGGGCTCATCGCCGTCACCGAGACCACGGGCGGCAGCTGCCCGCCCGATAGCTCCCTCACGCCCTCGGCGCTCGCGCGCCACAGGCGATCGCCGATCTTCACCCAGACCTGCTCCGCCGCCGCAGCCCACTGGAAGGCGCCGGGCGCCGGCGGGGGGTAGGCCTGCGGGCTCGCCGGTAGCGTGCGCTCCACCGTCACCCGCCCTCCGGCGAGGTCTGCGAGCAGCACGCGGGCGCCCTTCTCGGAGGCCCGGTCCGCGGCCAGGACCCAGGCCCGATCTCTGCTGATGGGCTGCATGTCGAGGATCTGCTCGTGCTGCCCGAGCCCGGGCACGCGCCGCTGCCGGAAGCGGCCCCGGCTCCGCTGGAGCACGCCCTCGACCGGGCTTACGAAGCAGCCCGAGGGCCCGCGGGGCAGCGCCCGGTCGGGCACGGGCTCGGAGCCCCGGGGGCGGTCGAGGATCCAGAAGTCCTGCGAGCGAGCCCAGATATCGCCTTCGGGGCCCGCGCGCAGCAGGCCCAGCCAGCGGCCCGAGGGCCCGCCGGTGTCCCAGGCGGGAAGCCGCGTGCAGCCGCCCGTGTCGCAGCGCATCAGCACGCCTGGAAATCCGGCCCGCCCGAGCCACAGGATCCCGTCGGCGTCCACGGCGCAGAAGAGCCGCTCGGCGCCCTCGAGCAGCTCGCGCCAGGCTCGCGGGCTTGCGGGCAGCGCGCTGGTCGCATTGAAGACCCGGCGGTCGAAGCCGAGCACCGCGCGCCATTGCCGCTCCGGCTCGCTGCCGGGCGGATCGGGCTTTCGCGCCTGGACGGGCGCGAAGCGCCCCGCGTGCAGGTAGGCGGGACCGCTCAGGCTGAGCGCCCACAGGCGCCCTCCCCGGCCCGCGACCGACAGCACCACGTCATCGGGCAGCCCGTCGCGGCTCGTGTACTGCCGGAGCACCCGGCCGCTTCGAAGGTCGCGCTCGAAGAGTCCCTCGGAGCTCGCGACCCAGAGCCGCGCGCCGTGCACCAGCATCGCGTGGGTGCGCGGGCCCGGGGCGGGCTGCTCGGGCCGGGCTGCCTCGGCCGGCGGCGGCCTTCTGCGCTCCGCGCGCAGCGTCGCCTCGATCCAGCCCTGCGCGTCGATCGGGCTCTGTCGCCCCGAGGCCGAGACGGACACGAGCTGCAGCGCGTAGCGCCCGTCGCGGCGGAAGTGCACCTTGGGCGCGAAGCAGTGCTGGTCGCCCGCGAAGACGGCGAAGCGCTCGAGGCCCTGGATCCGCTTCTTGGGCTCCCAGCCGCAGCCGTCCGGGTAGGCGGGCTTCTCCCCGGGCCGGCACAGACGGCGCGCCCCCGAGAGCGCGAAGGTGGCGACCGGCCCGCGGCCGCGCTGGTGGAGCTCGAAGACCCGGGCAGGGCCCGCCGGGCTGAACTCGACGCCGATCGAGGTGCCCGGGCCGCAGTCGCCGCCCCCGTAGCGGTAGCCGTACTCGGCCAGCATGCCTCGCGGGGCTCGGGGCTCTCCGGTCTCGCGGGCCGATCCGGTCCGGAAGCGGGCGACCGGGAGCCAGCTCGGCTCGCTGCGCACGGCCTGGGCCTCGGGCGAGCGCAGGCGGTGCAGCAGCAAATGGTGGCGCCCCTCGTCGGAGAGCAGGCCGCGCGCCCGGTCCTTCCAGAGCCGCGCCTCTCCACCGGTCTGCCAGCGGGTCAGCTCGCGCGGCAGCTCGCCTTCGGGGAGCCGCACGAAGCGCTGCTCGAGCACATAGCGGCTATCGGGCCGGAGGTCGCCTGTCGGAACGAGCGCCAGGCGGTTGAGCAGCCTCTGGGTGCGAAGCGGGACCGCGCGGCCCTCGGCGTCGCGCAGCCGGTACTCGCCCGCGGACCCCTCGATCACCTCGGGCAGGAAGGGGCCTTTGAGGAACACGAAGATCCGCGCGTCGAGCGGCAGGCCCTCGGCCCCGTCTGCCGGGGAGAGCTGCCGGGAGAGGCGGAACGCGCAGCTGCAGGCGGTGGCCTGGCTGGGCAGAGAGGAGGACGCGGCGAGCGCGCAGGCGAGCAGGGCGCACAGGCGGGCGAGTGGGGGCATGGTCTTCCTCTCCTTCGGGGCTGAGATCATACGTATTCTTGATAGAGGACGGAAGGCTTCGGCGGAATCTCGGAATCGCGCAGTATTTGCCGGGCCGAACGCCTCTTGTGCGTCAGCGGGCGAGCATGAAGCCCGCACCCTGCAGCGGAGCACGGGATGCGGTGGCGGGAGAGAGGTGGAGTCCGGCGACGACGGAGGCGACGGATGCGGAGACGAATGGGGCTAGTCGAGCAGGTCCAGGCGGCCGGCCGACTCGAGGAGCATGCGCGTGCTGGTGTCGCTGTCGTCCCGGTGATCGACGTCGGCCCCGGCGGCGACCAGGACTCTGACCACGTCGAAGAAGCCCTCTCTGGCGGCGAGCAGGACGGGCGAGTCGCCGTGCTCGTCCCAGTCGACGGGGCAGCCGTGCCGGATGAGCGCCTCGCAGGCCGCGGGCGAGTCGAAGCGCGCGGCCTCCATCACCGCCGCGCCGTCGGGCTCGGCGCCGTGCGCGAACAGCCAGTCCACCATGGCGGCGTCATTCTCGATCGCGGCATACATGAGGGCCGTCCAGTCCTCGTGCTCCTCGTTCACGTCGGCGCCCTTGGCGAGCGCCTCCTCGGCCAGCGCGAGATCGCCGGGCTCTTCCGGCTCGGACTTGTCGCGGATGGCGGACTCGAGCAGCTGCCAGGGCGTCAGGCCTTCCTTCCACGCATCGTCTTCCGGGCCGGTCATTATCTCTTCCTCACTCGGGATCGCAGATCCCGTCGCAGCAGTGCTCGATCTGGCCGTCTTTGCGGAAGAAGAGATCGATCTGGCGCACGGCCGCGTCGAGCTCCCGCACGCCCTCGTGGACCTCGTTGTCCTGCTCGGGCGGCGTGGCCAGGATGCCGGGCAGCGGGTCGATGCCGAAGTCGAACTCCACCAGCGCCGACCCGTCGAAGGGGGCCGAGACCGGATCCAGGCCGGCGATCTCGCGGGGGGCCGGCTGGAGCAGGCCCAGGCCCAGGGCGCGGGCGTGGAGGTGGGAGGCCAGGTTGGGCACGGCCGGATCGCCGATGCCGACGTGCATGAGCACGCTGCGGCTCGCAGGGCTTTCCGGGAAGGTGTCCGCCAGCACGTGCGGGGCGTAGGTGATGGGGTCGACCCGGTCGAAGGTGAGCTGGGTCGAGGCGGTGTACTTCTGGATGTCGAGCGGGTCGTCGAAGAAGATGTCGATCAGCTCGAGGAAGGCGGCGAAGGGGCGGGCGCGGAACATGATGAAGGACAGGCCCGCCCCGCCTACGCTGAGCGCGATCCGCTCCGCGTGGGGCGTGAGCGCCGCGTAGGTGCCGCCCAGGATGTGGCCCTGGCTGATGCCGTAGAAGTAGAGCTGCGAGGGGTCGACCATCGGCTGCGGGCCGAGCTGCATCTCGGGCTGCTGCAGCAGCGGGCCCTCGGCCGCATAGGCCAGGGCGATGAAGTTGGCCATGGCCTGGTGCACCCGGTCGGTGAAGACCATGATCTCGGACGGCCTCTCGGCGATGGCCCCGGCCACCGGCATGCTGTCGTCGATCGACATGCCCCACCAGTCCGCGGACACGAGCACGAAGCGGTGGCCGTCGAGCAAGGGGTAGATGTGGCCGAGCTCGCTCAGGTTGTCGCGGCGGCCGAAGAAGCCGTGCCCGTACTGCAGCAGGCGCGCCGGCGGATCGGCCGGCTGGCGCTCGGCGACCGAGCGCGGGATGAGGGCGGTGAAGGGCACGGCCACGTCGGCGCCCGCCACCGGCTCGCCGCTGGCGTCGCGGACGAGCCGCGCGCCGGGCTCGGTCGATTCGACGAAGAGCGGCACCAGGATCGTGCCCTCGACTCTCCGGGCGATGCGCTCGTGGATGTCGTCCTCGACCTCGAGGATGGTGATCTCCGGGGGCCGGGCGGCGAAGCGGGCGATGACCTGCTCGCGCACGGAGAGCATGTCGGCCGTGAGGTGCTCGAAGGTCTGGGTGCTGAAGTCCCAGGCGAGCTGCAGCTCGGACCGCTCGAGCCCGAAGGCCTCGAGCGCGGGGAAGATCTCCTGATCGTAGCGCGCGGCGAGCGGCTCGAGCAGCTCGTGCCCGCCGGCCTGGGCGTCGCGGATGCGCCGGAAGCCCTCGGGCGCCTCGAGCAGCGATCCGTCCGTCCCGCACAGGCCGTGGATGGCGACGATGTGGCGCGCGCCGTCGCGCAGCCGCTCCAGCGGGCGGATCAGCAGGGCCCGGCGGGCGTCGGTCTCGGCCCGCGGATCGAGCTCGGCGAAGTGCAGCACGGCCCGGCCGGTCTCGGCCTCGAGCAGCAGCGTGGGGCTGGAGGGCGCGAGCGAGGCGGTGACGTCGCCGGTGTGGGAGACCGGCCCGGATGGATCCACGCCCGCGGGGAAGACGGCCAGGATCTGGTGGATGTGGGAGAAGCCGTCGGCGGGATGGATCAGCGTGGGGTCTGCCACCTCGCCGTCGGCCGTCCTGACGACCGCGCCGCCCGTGTGCTCGACCCGCCTGCCGCTCGGCAGGCTCGGGTCGTCGACCAGGAAGAAGTCGGAAGGGTAGGGCAGCATGCAGTCCCAGTCCGCGGCCAGGGGGTTGCAGCCCGGAGGAACGGGCAAGGGATCGAGCTCGCCTCCGGCCGGGCCGCAGGCGGATGCCAGGCAGGCCAGGCAGAGCAGGCAGGCGAAGAGCTGGCGGTTCATTTGCATGCGGCCATGCTAGCACAACGGGCCCTGTCCCGCCACGCGCAGCTCGAACAGGCGATGGGCGCAGTGTTCGGGCTGCTGTTGACGCTGGCCACCCCCGCGCGTGCTCGCCGAGCCTGCGCGCGCTCGGGGGCCCCCGTCCAGCCACGCGCAGCCCGAACAGGCGATGGGCGCAGTGTGATGGAGCAATCCGCGTTGTTCGCAAATGCGCTTGCTGTGCGGGTTTGCGCAAGTCAGGAAAAGGAAATACCCCATGATTTGGCCGTGAAATGGAACGCAGTCACGATGATTGACCAAGCTGCGCGTCCCCCTCCCTCGGCCTTCGGCCGGTCCCTCCCGCCAGGGGAGGGACGGATAACACTCTGTTCACATTGGAAAATCCACCTCCCCCTCGACGGGGGAGGTCGGGCGAAGCCCGGGTGGGGGTGAAAACGCGACAGCGCGGATGCCTCTTTTACGGCGACGCTTGACTTGATCCGATCGACTGGCTAGCGTGACTTTCTCCTGCCCCGGATGGCGGCGGACGAGGTGATATGATGCGAGCGGCGCACCTGGCGGCTCTGATGGCGGCTCTGCTGGCCGCGGCCTGCATGCAGCGCATTCCGGCCTCGGCCGGGGCCGACCGGCGGGTGCGGGCCGGCGAGCTGTGCGAGCTCGGCCAGCGGACCGAGCTGCCCGAGGGCACGGGCGTGCTGTGGCGCACGGGCGACGGCGCCGAGATCGCCGGCGCGCGGGTCGAGCACGTCTGGCATCGCCCCGGCCGCTACCGGCTCGAGGTCGAGGTGGCCGACCGGGACGGGCAGCGGCGGCGGGACGAGGCCTGGGTGGAGGTCGAGCGGCCCCCGCTGGCCGACGCGCTGCCGACCTCTGCCGGCTGGGTGCTCCAGATCGACAGGCCCGCCGAGAAGCTGCCGGCCGTGCCGTTGATGCTCGAGCGGCTGCTGGCCGACGGCAAGGACGCCAACGCCGTCCTTTCGCGGATCCGCGAGGCGCTGGACTTCGATCCGTTCAGCGCCGGGGGGCTGGTCAAGGCCGGGCTGGACCCCGGCGGGACCCTGGCCATGGTGGGGCTCGGCGAGAGGGCCGTGCTGGTGGCCGCGGTCGGCCGGGGCGAGGCCTGGCGGAGCAGCGTGCAGCGCCTGGCGGCCGGGGAGCGGGAGGTGGAGATCGCACCCTGCCCGTCCGATCCGGCCATTCGGCTCGTGCGCGAGCGCGGGCAGGAAAGACCCCTGGCGGCCTACCTCTTCCACCGCGGCTTCCTCTGGCTGGTGCTGGACGACGACGACGCCGGCGAGCCCTCCCGGGTGCTCAAGGAGCTCCGCGCCGACAGCTCGGGCGCGGCCAGCGGCCAGCCGAGCTGGACCCTGGCCGCCGCAGCGCGCGCCGAGATGGGTGCGCTGAGCCTCTACGCCTCTCGGGAGCACTGGCTCGAGCAGGCGCGCGCGCAGCAGCCGGACGGCAAGGCGGTCTGGGATGGGGTGTCGTTCTTCCGGGCCGACCTGGATCTCGGGCCGGACGCGCTCCTCCTCGACACGCGGCTCGGCCTCGAGGGGCCGGAGGCGCAGCGGGTGGCCGGCGTGCTGCGGGCCCGGAACGCGGTGCCGGCCTTCAGGACCTTCACCGCCGCGGACCAGCACGCGCTGGTCAAGCTCTCGCTCGACCTGCCCGGCTTCTTGCGGGCCGTGCTCGAGCTGGGCGGCGAGGGTGGGCAGTGGGCCGAGCTCGTCCGCAGCCTGGACAGCCTGGGCGAGCAGGCGGGTGTGGACCTGCGCATGGGGGTGCTCGACAATCTGGGCGACAGCCACTGCGTCGAGCTGAGGATGGATCTGGCTGCGATCCTGAGCGCGGCCGGCGGCAAGCAGGTCGAGCCCAGCCGTCTGGTCCAGGGGGTCGGCTACTTCCAGCTCCGCAACGCCGCGCGCTTCAGCGCGGTGCTCGACGGCCTGCTGAAGCTCGGCGAGCCCCTCGGCGGGTTTTCGAAGCTGGGCGGGCAGACGCCGGCCTACCGGCTCGACCTGCCCGGCTTGCCGCTCGTGCTGCGGGTCGGCGGCGGCATGGCCATCCTGGCCACCTCGGAGGCCCTGGCGGACGAGGCCGCCTCGCGGGTCCTCGGCCCCCACGCGCCGGACCCCAGCTGGCCGCCCGAGCTCGATCACCCGGCCCAGAGCATGGTGGCGGTCGATCTCGGCCGCCTGCTGCAGGACTTCCATCGAGTGCGTCCGGCCGAGGACGAGGCCTCGGCCGCCATGGCCAAGGCGATGCTGGACGTGCTCGCCCAGAAAGTGGGCGCGGTCGCCATGGCCAGCGCCGTGCTGCAGATCGAGCCCCGGGAAGCGAAGCTGCAGATCCGGCTCGGCCTGCGCTGAGCCGATCGGCGAGGAGGACCCATGCACCTGCAACCCCTCGACACCGGCTGGATCGAGGTGATCTGCGGCTCGATGTTCAGCGGCAAGACCGAGGAGCTCATCCGCAGGCTGCGCCGCGCCCAGATCGCCCGCCAGCGCGTGATCATCTTCAAGCCGCGGCTCGACAATCGCTACCACGCCGAGCAGATCGTCAGCCACAACGACCAGCGCATGGAGTCGATCCCGATCGATCGCGCCAGCGAGATCCTCGAGCGCCTGCCCGAAGGCGTGGAGGTGGTCGGGATCGACGAGGCGCAGTTCTTCGATGCCGAGCTGGTCGGTGTCTGCGAGACCCTGGCCGATCGGGGCATTCGGGTGATCGTGGCCGGCCTGGATCAGGACTACCGCGGCGAGCCCTTCGAGCCCGTACCCCAGTTGCTGGCGGTCGCCGAGTTCATCACCAAGAACCTGGCCATCTGCGTCCGCTGCGGCAACCCGGCCAACCGCTCGCAGCGGATCGCGGCCTCGGAAGAGCAGCTCCTGGTCGGGGCGGCGGACAGCTACGAGGCGCGCTGTCGCCGGTGCTGGACGGCGGAGCCCGAGCCGGCGGGCACGGGTCGGGATCGGCCCGAGAGCTGATCTCGTCCGGAGGCGAGGGCCGACGCGAGGAGGAGCGGGACGGTGAGCGAGCGAGTCCGGGAGCTGATCTCCGAGCGCGAGCTGCAGGCGCGGATCCGCGAGATGGGCCAGCAGATCAGCCGCGATTACGCCGGCGCGGACCTCGTCATGCTGGGCGTGCTCAAGGGCTGCTTTCTGTTCATGGCCGACCTGTGCCGGCACATCGACCTGCCGCTGTGCTGCGACTTCGTGGGCCTGTCGAGCTACGGGGATCGCACCTCGTCGTCCGGGGTGGTGCGGATCACCGCGGACCTGACGCGCCCCCTGGAAGGCAAGGACGTGCTGATCGTCGAGGACATCGTCGACACGGGCCTGACCATGCAGTACCTGCTCGGCAAGCTCCAGGACCGCGTGCCGCGGAGCATCAAGCTCTGCTCGCTGCTGTACAAGCCGGCGCGCTGCGTCGTGCCGTGCAAGATCGACTACCTCGGCTTCACGGTCGACGACGTGTTCGTGATCGGCTACGGCCTGGACTTCGAGGGCCGCTACCGCAACCAGCGCTACATCGGAGTCCTGGACCCGGACGGGGACTGAGGCGCAGCCGGTCAGGGGGCGCTCTCGGATTGGATTTTTGCTTTTCGGCTCAGACTGGCGTATACAGGGATCCGGTGCCGAAGGAAGGGGACGGCCATGGCAGAGCAGAGCGAGATCTCCACTTCCACCTCTTCCCGACCTCGCCGGTCTCGGGGTGGTGGCTACCGGCTGATCGTCTTCTTGATGATCGTCGTGGTCCTGGGAGCGGTCATCATCTGGCTGCTGAGCGAGCGCAACGCCCGGCGGTTCTACCTCGAGCCGGAGGGCGACAAGCTGGTGGTCAAGAAAGGCATCCTCTTCTTGACCGGCTCGGAGCGCTACGACAAGAACAAGGACATCGAGCCCCAGGAAGCCCTGCTCTACTCGCCGATCGACCTGCCGGACGACTACCGCAACAGCGGCACCCAGGAGTTCGAGGACCAGGCCTCGCTCAACCAAGAGCTCGCCCGGATCCTGATCTTGCAAGCCCGCGAGCTGGTCTTCGACCCGGACGAGGCCAAGTACCAGAAAGGCAAGAGCTACCTGGGCCGCCTGACGCAGCTGAAGGGCCTGGACGCGAAGCAGCTCAAGGTGATCCAGGGCCTGGAGGCCGACATCGACTACCTGGAGGCCAAGCGCTCATACCTGGGCGTCGAGAAGATCCTGGAGAACGCGCTCAAGCGCTTCCGCCAGGCCGAGACCTTCGGCACCGGGCGCTTCGCGGACGCGGGCGTCTGGATCCGCAAGGTCGAGGCCCTGCTCGAGTCGATCCGGGAGACCAAGGCCACCAGCGCGGCGCCGGCGCCCGATGTGCTGGGCGCGCCGCCGGCGTCTCTCGAGAGCCTTCCGGATGCGCTGGACGCCACGCCGGCACCTCCGCCGGCGGGCGAGTCACCGTCCGTCCCCCGGGGGACGACGGCCTCCCCGCCTCGGACCCCGGGCGGGATCTGAGCCTCGGTATCCGATCCTCAGTCGGGCAGGATGAAGGTGCCGGCCTTGCCGTCGAGCGCTTCGGCCAGCTTGTCGGGCGAGGTGATGATGGCCTCCTGGCCGCCCTCGTCGAGGTAGTTGAGCACCGCCTGGATCTTGGGCCCCATGGAGCCGGCCGGGAACTGGCCCGCCTCGAGAAACTCGCGCATCTCGCTGCGCGTCAGCCGGTCGAGACCGCGCTGGCTCGGCTTGCCGTAGTCGACAAACACCTGGTCGACCGCGGTCGAGATGATGAAGCGATCGGCGTGCAGGCGCGAGGCGAGCAGGGCCGAGGCGTAGTCCTTGTCGATCACCGCGGCCACCCCCTGGAGGTCCCCGTCCGCATTCCGCACGACCGGGATACCGCCTCCGCCCACGGCGATGACCACGAAGCCGGCACCCACCAGCCGGAGGATGGCCTCGCGCTCGATGATGTCCTGGGGCAGGGGCGAGGCCACGACCCGGCGCCAGCCCCGGCCGGCGTCCTCCCGGATGGTCCAGCCCTCCTCCTCGGCGTGCTTGTTGGCTGTCTGCTCGTCCATGAACGAGCCGATCGGCTTGGTGGGCTTGTCGAAGGCCGGATCGTCGGCGTCCACCCGCACCTGGGTGACGACCGTGACCGCCTGCTTGGGCATGTGGTGGCGCCGGAACTCGTTGGCCAGCGACTGCTGGATCATGTAGCCGATCGAGCCCTGGGTGTCAGCGCCTATGGAGTCGAGCGGGACGGGGTGCAGCTCGGAGATCGCCAGCTCGCAGCGCCGCAGGATGAACCCCACCTGGGGCCCGTTGCCGTGGGTGACCACCACGTCCCAGCCCCGCTCGATCATCTCGCGGACGTGGCCGCAGGTCTCGCGGGCGACCTCGAACTGATCGGTGACCCGCTGGTGATCGCGATCCCGGATCAGGGAGTTGCCGCCGATGGCCAGCACGGCCAGCTTGCGCATGACTGTCATCTCACGTCCCCCATGGTCAGGGCCATGATGGCCTTCTGGACGTGAAGGCGGTTCTCGGCCACGTCGTAGATGATCGAGCGCCGGCCCGAGGCGACCGCATCGCTGACCTCGTGGCCGCGGTCGATGGGCATGGGGTGGGTGAAGAGCGCGTCGTCGGTGCGCTTCATCTTCTTCTCGTCGCAGATCCACTCGGGGTGGGCCAGGGCGCGCTCGATCTCCTCGGCCTTGTGGAACTCCCCGTCCTCGTAGGTGTCCGGATGCATCCAGTTGCGGGAGTAGACCACGTGGGCACCGTCGTAGCAGCGCACCGGGTCGTTGCTGATCTCGAGCTCGCGGCCGTTCTCGGCGCAGTTCTTCTCGACCTGGGCCAGGACCTCCGGGTCCAGATCGTAGCCCTCCGGGTGGGCCAGGGTGATGTCCATGCCGAAGCGCGAGCAGATGAGCATGCTCTCCTGGACCGAGCACCAGGACCGGGCCAGTGCCCCGTGGCCCCAGACCTGGAGCAGCTTCTTGCCCTCGAGCCGGTCCCGGCCCAGGTGCTGCCACAGGCCCTGCATGTCGGCCAGCCCCTGGCAGGGGTGGAACTTGTCGTGGGCCATCGAGACGATCGGCACATCGGACCAGCGGGCGTACTCCTCGCACAGCTCGTGGCCCTGGCCGTAGGCGCCGATCTTGTCCTCCAGGATGCGGATGCCGATGCCGCAGGCATAGCGGCTCATCACCTTGGAGGCGTCCTCGACCGTCTCGCCGGCGCTCTGGCTGGTCTTGAGCCGCATGGACTTGGGCTCGAGGAACTGGGCGTGCCCGCCCAGCTCGGTCGCGGCGCACTCGAAGCTCTGCCGGGTGCGGACCGAGGGGTTGTAGAAGAACATGAAGAACGTGCGCCGATCGAGCACGTGCGCGTACTTGTCGGTCCAGCGCTCGCGCTTCATGTCCTCGGCGAGCTCCAGCACGCGCTCGAGCTCCTGTCTGGACCAGTCCTGGGTGCACAGCAGGTGCTTGCCTTTGAGCGACATCTCTTTTCTCCTCTTCCCCTTCGCACCCGATCGGTCGGGTTTCTAGGGGTTTGCGCCGTCCTGGGGACGGATGCTAGCATAACGGGTACCGGGCCGGCGAGGCCCGTCGACAAGAGCAGCTAGCTAGCAGACGGGAAGGCCGGCGTCAATGAAAAGTGTGCTCGCTCCTTGCCTGGCAGGCCTGATCGGGCTCGGCGCCCTGGGCTGCCCGTCCGACAGGCCGGCCGACCTGTGCATCGCCTCCGACCTGGGGCGCTACCGGCTACGCGCCGTCCAGAGGACGCCGGATGGCTGCCGGGCGGTCTACGCCGACCCCCGGGGGCGAGAGGCGCGGGTCGAGGTGAGCGCCTACCGGCCGGGCCTGCTCGCCGACGCCGGCATGACCGCGCCCTTCGAGAAGCACGTGGTCTTTGCCAGAAGCGACGCGGAGCGGGTCCAGCTCGGCTGGTTCGGCGCCGGGCGGAAAGTGGCCGTGCGCTTGGAGCTCGACGGCTTCGACCAGCCGGCCGGGCCGGTGCTGCGCGCCTACCTCTTCCGCCACCCCTCGGCGGTCGTGTCCGAGCGGCTCGCGGTCGAGCAGGACGTGGAGGCCCTGCGCTCGGCCAGCCGGACGAGCCCGCGCAAGGCCTCGCTCCACCTGGATCTGGCCCGCAACTACCGCAAGCTGGGCAACACGGTCATGGCGGCCCACGAGTACCACATCTGCATCGAGATCGATCCGCAGTCCTACGACTGCCTGCTCGAGCTCGGCATCCTGTACCGGAAGCTGGGCCACTGGGACCTGTCCATCCGGGCCCTGCTCCGCTCGGCCGCGGCCCGGCCGGCCGCGGTCGAGCCCCGGCTGCAGCTCGGCGACGTCTACTACTTCTGCCACAACCGCGAAGGCGCCCTGGACGCCTACCGCCGGGCGCTCTCGCTCGGCATCTCCGACCCCAAGGACCGGCAGCGGGCCGCGGACAGGGCGGCCGAGCTCGAGGCCGGCAAGTTCGCCGGCGAGGTGCTGCCGGGGCAGAAGAAGCTTCCAGGTCAGTAGCCAGAAACCCGAGATCCAAGCCCCAACGGGGCGAGATATGCCAGCCCAGGGCGAAGCCCTGGGGATTGGGCGGGAGGAGTGATACGAAGCCCCAACGGGGCGAAATAGAAGTGCCTGCTGTATGATATTACGCCCCGTTGGGGCTTTCCGCAATTTATCGATCCACACTCCCGGGGCTTCGCCGGCAGAGCCGGCTTCGTCCTGGGCTGTCGTGTCCCGCCCCTCGGGGCTTCTGCATCTGCGGAGGCTGCGGGTGTTGCCTTCCAGCTCCCTGCGGGCTAGACTGCAACCTAGCGATGCGTGCTCGGAAAAGCGGCGCGCGCAGGGAGGTGTGGGCATGTGGAAGAAGTGGATGGTCTGGCTGACCGCCGTCGGAGCCCTGGGCCTGATCGCCGTCCTGATCGCCGCGGCCTGCTCCTCCTCGAACGGCAAGAGCTGCACAAAAGACGAGGAGTGCGCTGCGGACGAGTACTGCGCCAACGACGGCAAGTGCCACAAGCGGGTCGTGCCGGACGGCGGCGGGGACGGGGAGAACGACGGGGGCGACACCGGCATCGACGAGGGCCCGCCGCCCTGCCAGCGAGACATCGACTGCCCGCCCGACCAGGTCTGCCGGGACGGCGAGTGCGTGCCGGGTGAGAAGACCTGCCAGCACGACTACAACTGCGATCGGGCGACCGAGTTCTGCGACCCGGACGGCGGGATCTGCAAGCAGCGCAGCGCCCTGTGCGAGCCCTGCTACCGGGACATCGAGTGCCCGGATCCGACCCAGAACGACCGTTGCATCCCTTACTCGGACGGCCATACCTACTGCGGGCAGGCCTGCGGGGTGCGCGGCTGCCCGATCGGCTACGACTGCGATCGCACGCAGGCCTACGGCGAGGGCCCCAACCCCTACCAGTGCCGGTCCAACACGGGCTCCTGCGAGGGGACCTTCATCTGCTACGGCGACTCCGATTGCCCGTCGAACAAGGTCTGCGACATGATGACCGGCGTCTGCGTGCCCAAGTGCTCGAGCGACCAGAACTGCGCGCCCGGCAAGAAATGCCACTACACCGGCCACTGCGGCGCGCCGTGCAGCGGCGACAACGACTGCGATGTGTACGGCGAGGACTTGATCTGCTGCCTGTCGCCGGCCCAGGAGTGGTGCGACGCCAACTCGACCGGCAGGTGCCGGCCCGACGGCTGCGTGCTGCACAGCGAGTGCCTGCTCGATCCGCTGAACAACAACCACTCTTACGGCTACTGCGATCAGCGCACCCACGAGTGCAAGACCGGCTGCCGCACGGCCAACAACGGGGTGGTCGAGGACTGCACCTCGGGCTATCGCTGCACCTGCCCCGTCGCCCAGCAGGTCGCCTGCGACGAGATGGACTGCTGCAACGATCCGGGCTCGGGCGGCTGCCTGTGCGATCCCGAGTTCGAGGACTGCTCCCAGGTCATGGTCTGCGACGACGGCGTCTGCGAGAAGATCCCCTGCCACGAGCGCGGAGACGTGTCGATCGCCTGCGCCCGCAACCAGGTCTGCTGCGGCTGGCCGCTCGAGGACGGCTACCCCTGCCCGGACGGCACGGAGGAGGGCGAGTGCTACACCGCGGTGCCGCCGGTTTGTGCGACCTGCAGCGAGGATGCCGAATGCGACTTCACCGCGGATGGTTACGGCTACGGGGAGAAGGGCGTCTGCCTCGAGGACATGGACGGAAACAACTACTGCCATCTCGGCTGCCGGGACAGCCAGGACTGCCCGTCCACCTGGCAGTGCAGCTACACCTTCTTCCAGTACTGCGACCAGGACAACCCCTGCGAGCCGAGCGCGAGCTGCGAGATGTACGTCAAGACGGAGGACGGCCAGTACGACGGCTGCCACTGCCTGACCGACGCCGACTGCCCAGAGGACATCAACGGCTTCCGGGCGCGCTGCCAGGACGTGCAGATCTGCGACTACACCGTCGAGCCGGTCGAGTGCCACCAGGGCAAGATCTGCCTGTATGCCAAGGCCTGCCAGTGCTCCAACTGCTGCGGCCAGATCGCCTCGGGCGGCTGAGCCGCGCCCGATCCGATCTTGGTATCGAGAGCCGAGGGAATCGCCATGCCCGCGTCAGAAGCGCCCTTCGAGATCGACCTGGACCAGGAGAAGGTCTTCTTCGACAGCCGCTGGCTTTCGCGGACCGAGCTGGCCGAGATGCTCGCCCAGCGGCTGGCCTCGATGGACTACAACATCGCCAGGCTCTCGGCGGCCGTGGAGCAGCTCGACCGGGCCGTGCAGGCGGCCGAGAGCTTCTCGGTCCGGCTCAGCCCCGAGGTGGCGGCCCAGCTGCGCGACACGGCGGCGCGCCAGAGCATGCCGGTCGGTGCGGTCGTGCGCGAGGCGGTGGTCTCGTACCTGGTGGGGGCGGCGCTCAGCAAGCTGGGCTAGCCCTAAAACAAGCGCGGCTTTCCAAGCCGCGTTTGTTTTCAGGGCTAGCCGCCCGAAGGGCGGTCGTTTTGGGGTGAAGCTG
>JAFGRB010000111.1 GCA_016935365.1 Deltaproteobacteria bacterium | reverse complement strand
GCCTGGAGAAAGATGTCTACGCCCTGATATTTTGGATGCCAGCTTCACATTTTGCTATATGTTCTTCGCTTGTTTTAGGACTAGGCCACAAGTCCCGATCAAGGCAAACTGGCAGACAGTCCCCGGTTCCACCGATTGCCGTTTGAGCGCTCCTGAGGTATAAAGAACACGACCCGGCTGGCGAGCCGCCTCTCGCACCGGGAATGAAGGAGGTAAGCACATGGGCCGCCTCAGCCTGCACGCCCTGCTCCTCTTCGGCCTGGTCTTCGGTCTGGCGACCACGGCCTGCGAGTGCGACGAGAGCCGGATCAGCGCCACCCTCGCGGAGTTGGACGCCGACCCCGACCCGGTCGAGTTCGGCGACGTGCCCGTCTCGACCGTCAAGGAGCAGCTGGTCACCCTGACGAACCGCGGCACCGGCCCCGTACACCTCCACGGACTGGAGCTCTCGCTCAATCCCGACGACTTCTCCCTTCGGCCGCCCGAGGGGATTGAGTACCCCTACGCCATCCCACCCGGCAACCAGGTGACCTTCACCGTGCTCTACCACCCTCAGGATTACCCCGAGCAGGACGAGGGCGCAGTGCGCATTTCGAGCACCGATCGCGACGCGCCGGAGTACGACCTCATGTGCGGCGGCAACGCGGTGGAGCCCGTGCTCTTGATCCAGCCGGTGCCCGTCCAGTTCAAACGGATCCGGGTCCTGACCACGGATCCGGTCAGCATGACCATCCAGCACACCGGCTCCCAGCCGGAGCCGGTCACCATCACCCGGATCGAGATCACCGACTCGGGGGATGGCGACTTTCGGCTCGAGCAGGCGCCCGAGGGAGAGGTCGAGATCGAGGCGGGCGAGGAGATCCCGATCCGGCTGGCCTACACGCCCCAGGACATCGACGATGCCGACGAGGGCGTGCTGACCATCGAGTCGACGGCCGAGAGCCAGGAGCACATCGACATCCCCTTGCTGGGATCGAGCTACGGGCCTCGGATCACGGTCGACACGACCGCCATCGACTTCCGTACCGTATCGGTCGGCTCCCATCCGACCATCTCTTTCTCCATCTCCAACGAGGGCAATCACGAGTTGCTCGTCACCGGCCTGTCGCTGTCCGCGTCGGGCTCGCAGAAGTTCTCCTTCGAGCCCACGGAGATCTCGGACCCGATCCAGCCCCTCGAGGAAGTGGAGGTGGCCGTCACCTACGATGCCGACGATCGGGGCAACGACACGGGCAGCCTGCAGATCGACCACGACGATACGCTGCTCGGCCGGCCGGTGTTCATCGAGCTCCACGGCCGGACCCCGACGCCGGACGTGGAGATCCAGCCGGATCACGCGGCCATCAACATCGCCGGCATCTCCCACACCCAGACGGTCGACATCCGGATCTACAACCTCGGGGACGCGAATCTGTCCGTGGAAGGGATGGCCTTCGACAATCCATTTGGCTCGTTTTCCATCGAGGCGGAGCCCGATTACCCGGCCATCATCGAGCCGGGCTCGATACCGGCAGGCCCCTGTGCGGTCGTGACCGTGCGCTTCACGAAGGACACGTCCACGGTCGACGATCAGTGCACGCTCACGTTCACGACCGACGATCCGGACGAGCAGACCGTGCGGGTGATCATCATCGGCACCTACACGCCTTGAACCTGCGACTCAAGCGGACTTCTTCTCGGCGAAGCGGAGCTCGGGCTGCCCGGTGCCCTCGATCACCTCGCGGGTGATGATGCACTCCTTGATGCCCGGCAGGTAGGGTATCTCGTACATGATATCCAGCATTCGCTCCTCGAGGATCGTACGCAGAGACCGGGCTCCGCCCCTGCGCTTCATGGCCTCGTCGGCCGTGGCCAGCAGGGACTCCTCGGTGAAGGTCAGCTTCAAGCCCTCGAGGCTGAACAGCTTGCAGTACTGCTTGATCAACGCATTCCGGGGCTCTGCCAGGGCCCGGACGAGATCTTCCTGGGTCAGCTCGCTCATGGGCGCGATGACCGGAATGCGGCCCACGAACTCGGGAATCAGCCCGAAGCCCAGCAGATCTTGAGGCTCCACCTTGGCCAGCAGCTCGCCGATCGAGTGCTCCTGCCTGCGCTCGACCTTGGCCCCGAAGCCCAGACCCTTCTCGCCCACCCGCCGCCGGATGATGTCCTCGAGGCCGTGGAAGGTGCCTCCCAGGATGAAGAGGATATCCGACGTATCGACCTGGATGAAGTCCTGCTGGTAGTGGCGGCGAGAGCCCCGTGGGGACACGTTTGCCATCGTCCCCTCGATGATCTTGAGCAGGGCCTGCTGGACGCCCTCCCCGGACACGTCCCGGCTGCTCGATGGCGTGCTGCCGCTGCGACGGGCGATCTTGTCAATCTCGTCCACGTAGATGATACCGCGCTGGGCCCTCTCCACGTCGTTGTCCGCTGCCGCCAGCAAGGACTGGACGATGTTCTCCACATCCTCGCCCACGTAGCCCGCCTCCGTCAGGGAGGTGGCGTCCACGATGGTAAAGGGCACCTTGAGGAATCGCGCCAGCGTCTGCGCCAGGAGCGTCTTGCCGCAGCCGGTCGGCCCGAGCAGCAGGACATTCGATTTGGTCAGCTCGACATCGTGCTGCTCTTCTCGGTTGTTCAGTCTCTTGTAGTGGTTGTAGACACCGACCGCGATGACCTTCTTGGCATGGTCCTGTCCGATGACGTAGTGGTCGAGAAAGCGCTTGATCTCCTCGGGTGTAGGCGGGTTGCTGGACAGATCGTCGTCCGGATCCCGCTCTTCCTCGTCCGAGATGATCTCGTTGCACAAACGCACGCAGGAGTCGCAGATGTAGACAGTCGGTCCAGCGATCAGCTTCCGGGCCTCCGAGCGGGGCTTGCCGCAGAAGGAGCACGCCACAGGATCGAAATCATCCTTGCTCGCCATCCAGGCCCTTCCTCGCATGGCAGGCAGACAAGCCCTGCACGTCTCTATTGTATGCCAAACGGCGCGAATGACAAGTCCGATATCGGGCGAAGAGCGCCTTCAGTGTTCGAGGAGGGCTCGAATATCGTCGACCAGTGCCAGGGCGCGATCGATGATCACCCGAGGAATTCCCTGAACCGCGGCCAGATTGTCCGCCAGGCGATCCGCCTGCGCGAGCAACTGCTTCATGACATGCTTGGCGGGCTTGGGATCGGGCGGCGGCAGGGCTTGCTTGAGCTCCTTGCGCAGGACCGAGACCGGTTGCTCGTCGAGAGCCATCTCCTTGATCCGGCGATAGTCATCCTCTGCCACTTCCTCTTTCTCATGCACTTTGCGCAGCAGCTCGACGGCCGCCATGTCCGGGATGGCGCGCTGGAGCCCGTCCCGCTTGAGAATCGCGGGCTCCTCTTCCTTGAGGAAGGAATACGAGGCTGTCAGCTTCGCCGCGGTCCTCGGCTTGATGCGTATTTCCTGCTGACAGTAGGCCTCGAAGCTAGGATATCCCCATTTCTCGTACCACTTCTTGCGCCGTACATTGTAGAGGTTTCCGCCCAGATCCACCCACGATGTCTTGAACCGGCGAGCGCACTCGAGCACCTCGTATCGAGGTGTGCCTGGCTCGACCGCTTCCATCTTCGAGGTGATTGCCTGGGCCGCCTTGGACTCGATATCCGCCATCGAATACCTCCCCACAATCGAACCAAACGTCACCGAAGCCCGCTGTCGAGCGACAGTTGCCGTTCCGGAACGAGCGCAGAACATAGCAGTTGAGACTCCGGGACGCAAACAAAATAGATCCTCGCCCAGCCCGTCTCGCCGTGAATTGACTTGCACGCACGACTGGGATAGCGTCCTCGCATGCCGACCACATACCGCGAGTCCGGTGTCGACATCGAAGCCGGAGAGCGATTCGTCTCCCAGATCGCAGCCCTCGCCGAGAGCACCCACCGCCCCGAGGTGATCGGCTCGCTGGGCGGGTTCTCGGGGCTGTTTGCGCTGAGAGCTGGCCAGCTTCGAGAGCCGCTGCTGGTGGCATCCACCGATGGTGTCGGAACCAAGCTCAAGATCGCCTTCCAGGCGGGTCGCCATGACAGCGTGGGCATCGATCTCGTGGCCATGTGCGTGAACGACTTGGTCGTCTGCGGCGCCGAGCCGCTTTTCTTTCTGGACTATTTCGCAACGGCCGCTCTCGACATCGAGCAGGGACGCCAGGTCGTCGCGGGGATCGCCGAAGGCTGTCGACAGGCTGGCTGTGCCCTGCTCGGAGGCGAAACCGCCGAGATGCCCGGACTGTATGCATCCGGGGAGTACGATCTGGCAGGATTTGCGGTCGGCCTGGTGGACAGGACCGCGCTCCTGTCATCCGAGCGGGTCCGAGGAGGAGACGTCTTGCTGGGCCTGGCCTCATCCGGCCTGCACTCCAATGGCTTCTCTCTCGTGCGCAAGGTTCTAGACCTGGAATCGGCAGGCGGCGAGCAGCTCGACGAGCTGCTCATCCCTACACGTATCTATGTTCGTTCCTGTCTCGCACTCCGGGCGCAGCTCGGTGAAGACCTGCATGCCCTGGCCCACATCACGGGCGGCGGCCTCCCAGGCAACCTCCCACGGGTCCTGCCCGGCAATCTGGCGGTCAGGATCGATCCTGGCAGCTGGACAGTGCCCGATGTCTTTGTCCGGATACAGTCTGCCGGAGGCATCGCGGATCAGGAGATGATGCGCACGTTCAACATGGGTATCGGCATGGTGGCCGTGCTGGCGCCGAATCGTCTGGACGAGGCGCTGCGGATCCTGGGAGAGCACGGCCAGTCGGCATGCCCCATCGGCCAGGTGATCGATCGCGCTGACGAGCAGGCGCCCTTTGTTCTCACCTAGCGGGTCGAGGGAGACGCCAGCGGGTGTCCGGATGGCAAGGACCAGCTACTTCGATGTGATCGTACTCGGTTGCGATCCGGCCGCCCTCATGGCAGCCGGCCTGCTGCGACGCCAGAACTACAGAGTCTTGCTCATCGGGCACGGCGGGCCTTCCGCTCACTACGGAGAGGTCGGCGAGGAGCTCGCCGCCATGCCGCCCAGCCTGCCCCCATACGGTCACAGTGCCGGGCTCGACAGGGTGTTTGCAGAGCTCAAGTTGGAAGATCCCGTCCACCAGCTCGGGATCGGCAAGCAGAGTGAGCGAGGTCTCCAGGTGATCACACCCGGCGACCGCATCGATCTGCGTGCAGATCCCGAGGCGCTGGCAAAGGAGCTCGATCGCGCCCTCCCCCGAGACAGCGCCAAGCTCCAGGAGCAGATCGGTCAGATCCGGGAGCACGCCGCCGATCTTAGCCGCACCCTCTCCGACCTGCCGCAGCTACCGCCGGCCGGGCTACGCGACCGAACCCGGGTCAAGCGGCTCGGTCGGATCTTCGAGCCCGAGTCATCGGCCGCTCAATGGCACTGGCTGCTCCGCATCCTCGGCCACGGCACGACTTTTCAGTCTCAACTGGACCTGGACAACCGAGCGTCCGCCATCACGATGTACCTCATGACCGCAGAGATCGACGGCATGCGGGAGGTACCGGACTTCATGGGCCGGCTGCTCAGCTGTGTCGAGAAGGCCGGTGCCGAGATGGAGCTCGACATCATCGCCAAGGAGCTGCTCATCGAAGGGCGGGCCGTGATCGGGCTGGAGGCGATGCGCGAGACGCGGATCTACAAATGCGGCTGCCTGGTCTGCGGCCTCCCCGTGGATCAGCTCGGTGAGCTCATTCCACTCAAGAAGAGGCGCCGGCGCCTGAGGGCCATGGCGGGATCCGTCCGCCCCAGCCAGAGCTGTTTCTGCGTCGACCTCACCCTGCCGTCTTCCGCTCTGCCCATGGGGATGGGTCGCCGCCTGCTTCTCGTTCAACAACCCGAAGAGCCGCTGGTCGAGGAAAACCTGATCCAGATCCGCCGCGCACCTCACCCTCAGCGAAAAGACCGAGAATGCGTACGCCTCTCGTGTCTGGTGCCCTACAAGAAGCGAAGCCTGGGCCGGGAGTATATCGCCCCCCTCCAGAACCGGATGGTGCAGGCCGCCTCTCGGTTGATCCCTTTTCTCGAAGAGAACCTGGAAGGCATGACGAGCCCCTTCTGGGATCAGCGCTCGAATGATGCGGGCCACCCCTCGCCCTGGCTGCTCCACCATACGATCGAGACGGATCTGCCCGTGGTTCTCGGCGCGGCCGTCCTGCCACCGCGGCTGGCGTACCGCAATCTCATGCTGTGCGGAGCGGAGACCCTCCCCGGCCTCGGAATGGAGGGCCGCGCGCAGAATGCGCTGCAGGTCACGCAGCTCATCGGTGAGAGCTTGAAGCTGAAGAAGATCATCTAGGCAGGACACGTCTCGCGCAGGCTCGATAGGGCTCGAAATGTCTTGATCGAATCGCCGCTGCGTGGTAGTAGTCCAGTCCGTTTCGCTTTCGCATACCTGCGCGCCCCTGAGCGCATCCGCGTCTGCGAGACCGCAGTGAGGAGGTCGGTCATGTCGAGAAAGTGTGACATCTGCGGCAAGGGCCCCCGCTCGGGCAACCGCATTTCGCACGCCCACAACAAGACCCGCATGAGACAGCTGCCCAACCTGCAGACTGTCCACGTCCTGGAGAACGGACGTCGGGTGACGAAGCGCGTGTGTACCCGCTGTATCCGCTCCAACCGGATCCAGAAAGGGTGAGTTGCCCGCCGAACGGAAACAGGAAAAAAAAGAGGAACCCATCTGCGGGTTCCTCTAGTTTCTTTGGCCACGAAGACAGGAGGGGACAGGAAGGCCAACCGTCACCCGATGAGCCAAAGAAACGTCTTGCTTGGTAAAGAGCCTCCTACAACGCCCCCACCATAGCCCATCCAAAAACCTTTGTCAACAACGTTGGCTGATAAATTTTTATTTATTTTTCAGTCACTTATTTAGTCTCCTCGCTTTTCCCAAAGGTTACGCGAGCACCGTTTTATACGCGATGCGTCATGTCCGGATTTGAATTGAGCAAGGTGACGAGAATACGAACATCG
The DNA here is from genome assembly GCA_016935365.1 of Deltaproteobacteria bacterium. GTDB lineage: Bacteria > Myxococcota > B64-G9 > B64-G9 > B64-G9 > JAFGRB01. Next base: position 12,902 of record JAFGRB010000111.1, on the reverse strand, counting down.
AAAGCTCAAGCACTTCCGCGTAGCGTGTCAAAAAAGACCCGGCCGCCATGCAGCTCTCCAACCGGCTGTAAAACTTGACAAACATGAGAATTCTCGCCTAGACTCGTCCGAGAGCATGCAGATCGCCCAGATCTGCTGAGAGGAGCGAGTGAACGAGGAACGAGCAGACATGGTCCGCTGCCCCCATTGCGGGGAATGGAACGCGCTCGGCAGCAACATCTGCGGTGGCTGCATGCGGGACATACGCCAGATCGCCAACCCGGAGCGTTCCGATCTGGAGAAGACCGCCAAGAAGAAGATGCCAAGACGGCCTTCAGGGCCCCTGCAACGCTTCCTGCGCTGGTGGGAGCGGCGGCGGCGGAGAGCCGAGTAAGCTCAGCGGATCTCGGCCAGCCCCTCCCGGATGGCCACCTCCTGCCCCCTGAGGACCACGAAGCCCAAGGGCGAGCCTGCCTCACTCTCCTCTTTCCAGACGCGGACATCCAGTGTATCGCCGGGGTAGACCGGCTTGGCGAACTGCACCTTCAGCCGTGCCAGACGCTCCACCTGCCCCTCGACCGCACCGTCCAGGATGGCCTTCTGGGCAAGGGCCATCGTGCACATGCCATGTACGATGATCCCGTCAAAGCCCATCATCCTGGCCGTCTCCTCGTCGGTGTGGATGGGATTGTGATCGCCAGACGCCTCTGCGTAGCGCAGCGTCTGATCCGCATCCACCGCAAGCGAGCGGGTGAACCACGGCTCGGGCCACTCCTCCGCCTGCCGCTTCTTCTTCCGGTCCGGGTCCGGCGGTCCGCGGAAGAAGCAGCTGGCCGTGGCTTCCAGCACCTTGCGGCCGTCCTTCCGGAAGCTGCTCATCTGGATTTGGAGCAGCTCACCACTGCTCTTCTCCTCGATCTCAGCCACTTTCGTGCGGGTCTCCAGCTCGTCTCCCGGCCGCACCAGCTCGAGAAAGCGCATATCCTGGCCAGCGTGGACCATGCGGCCCAGGTTGGCATCGGCGATCAGCTCGGGATCGAACAGGGCCTGCATCATGGGCAGCGCCAGCCACACCACGCCGAACATCGGGGAAGCCACCTGGGCGCCGTCGCCGACGAGCAGGGGATTGTCCTCGTTCGTCGCCCTGGCATAGGCCAGCATGGCATCGCGTTCGACCTTGTAGTGCGTCGCGGGGTACTCCACCCCCAGTCGCTCTTGGTTCAGTCCCATGCTCCACTCCCTGGCCGAGCCGTCGGCCGCATCGTGCTTGTCAACACCACCCCCGGATGGTATCCCAGCTCGGGTGCGCCTCCAAGGCCCCTCGTCGCTGCGCTTCAAGCGCCACGTTCTGTGGATGCTGGTGGCCTACTCGGTCATGCTCGCGGCGGCCTGGCTGTGGGTGGGCCTGCGTCCAGGGCCAGGCCTGCTCTGCTCTGCGGACAGCTTCTTTGGCGCTCCGCTGCCCGTGCCGCTGATCCACGTGCTCGGTGCCCTGGCCGGTGCGACCGCCGGCCTGGGCGTGGCCGCGGCCAGCTCCTGGGCGAGCCGCAAGCTGGCTTCGGCCCGCCGGCTGGAGGAAGCCTTCGCCCGGCTCCTGGGGCCGCTCGACCCGTTCGAGGTCTCCAGCCTGGCCCTCTTCTCGTCGGTGGCCGAGGAAGCCCTGTTCCGCGGCGCGCTGCAGCCGGCGATCGGGCTCGTGGCGACATCGCTGCTCTTCGGACTGCTGCACGTGGGCCCCTCCCGCATCTTCGCGGCCTGGACCGCCATGGCCGTGGCGATGGGCTTCGCCCTCGGCGCGCTCGCCCTGAGCGGCACGCTGCTCGCTCCCATCCTCTGTCACGGGCTGGTGAACCTCCTCAACCTCCGGCGCATCGCCGCCCTGGCTCACGAGCCACCATAGAGGCGGAAGACCTCGGCCCCACCGTAGTAGTGAGCCAGGATCTGCCGGTAGTCATGACCGTGCTCGGCCATGCCGATGGCACCGATCTGACACATCCCGACCCCGTGACCCCAGCCGCCACCCCGGAACCTGAAAGCCGAGACCATCTGCTCGTCGTCCATCTCGGTCGTGACGACGAACATGGCGCTTCTGAGATTTCCGAACAACTGCCGGATCGGCCACTCTCGCTGGACCACCAGGTCGCCCCGGGTGCCCACGACCCTGACGGCCTTGGCACGTCCCGACACCCCGCGCGCCAGTATCTGGATGGACACGACCCGCCCGATCGGCTTGGCTTTTGCCACCAGCGTCTCCATCTCGGCCGCATCGAAGGCTCGCTCCCAGCGGAACAGATCCTTCTTGTTGAAAGACGACAACCTGCAGTAGGCGTCCGGCTCGGTGTTCAGCCAGTCCTCCAGCTTCCCGCGCGTCTGCAGGTGCATCGGCCGACGGGACGCCATGTCGGGCTTGCCCCTGAGCGCAGGGCTGGGCGGATCGGACCAGACCGCGTCGTTGTCCTCCCCGTGCCCACCACAGCAAGCGCTGTAGACGGAGTCGACGAGATCGCTTCCCAGGAAGAGGAGCTGGCCGCGGGTGACCTCGACCGCCCGCGAGCAACGCGGGCTCTCCGCCTTGACGCCGGCGTAGACCTGGCAGTGGGTCTCTGCGCACAGCAGGTAGGGGTCCAGAAAGTGCCGGGTTCCGATCTTCGCGAAGACCTCGCCCCGGGCGACGACCGCCTGGGCCTTGAGCGCCTCCATGGGGGCAGCCGGGAAGATCTCGGCCGGGACCAAGCCCTCGAGCAAGCGATCCACGGCGATCCGATTGACCACCACCAGCTTGCCCTCGCGGTCCAGCGTGACGAGCACGCTGCCGGCATAGCAGCGGTCTTCGAAGCCGTGCCAGCGATATCCACGGCTGTGCTCCACTCGGTGCACCGTGACCGGTCCCCCGTCGATCGAGCGGACCTCGACGAGATCCACGAAAGGCTCCACGCCAGCGCTGGCCTTCTCTGTGCTGGCCGGGCCGACCTTGAGCCGCCCGCCCGGACGACACGCGAGATGGGCGTGGACAAAACTCTGCACGCCGTGTCGCTCGAACACATCCCGGCCGGCCTCCTCCGCCTCCTTCTCGCTCGAGAAAGACTGGATGCCCAGGATATAGGTCCGGTTGTCGATCACGTGGCCCCGGATTCCGAACACCGATCCGACCTCGAAGACCTGCGACTGGGCGCCGAGACGCCGCCAGTGCTCGACGGCCTTCTCGAGACGTGCGCCATCCGAGAAGGGCCAGCTCTCGACAGCGCACCAGTACTGGACCAAGGCGGGAGTCGGGTCCAGCGGCTCGAAGATCCAGGTCTGACCGGGCTCGCTTCGAATCGTCTTGCGCACCAGCTGCCCGTCTCGCTCCACCCGGCCGGACAGGGTCAGTCCTTCGCTCGAGGAGACGGAGACCGTCTGCTGGCCATCCATCAGGCCGATGGTCACCAGCGGAAGCCCATCCAGTCCGAACTGGACCTGCGAGGAGTACAGCAGCCCGAGCTCGTCGTCGAGCCCGCTCGCTTCGAGCTCCACGGTCGGTGTCTCGGCCGCTGCCCGGACGCAGACGAGGATCGAGAGCAGGCTGACGAGCAACCTCATGGGGAACCGTTCAGCCACCGGACCTGCCGACACGTCCCACGCCGCTGCCGGCTTCGCTCCACAGGCGGTCCGGCCAGCTCACCGATCGATGGCGCTCCTTGAGCTGCTGCAGGTGTCGGCCGAGCAGCTCCCGTTGGATCTCGATCCGCGCGAGCTGCTCGAGCTCGTCGCGCACCGAGTCCAGGCTGGTGCCCTTGCCCGGCCGCGTCCCGCCCCGCAGGACGATGGTGGCACCGGCCGGCGTGTACTGCGGCTGGCTCGCCTGGCCCGGCGCCAGATCGCGAAGGAGCTTATAGAGCTCGCGCGTGCGCTCGTCCCCCCAGCTCTCGACCATGGCGAGCGGTGCGGGCACATCCAGCCTGACCGTCGGATGCCCGGACATGAACCGCCGCCCGAGCGCGCAGAAATCGTCGATATCCATGTTCTCATCGCCGATGGCCGCCCGGATCTCACCCGCCAGACGGCGCGCTTGCTCGGACGGGCACACCGGCTCGACATCGTCTCTGAGCTGGAAGTCCGGAAAGAGCCCGACGCGGATGGTGGCAAGTGCGGTGTAGTCCGGCTCGAAGAGATCCGACTCCCGGGTCTGCCGATAGCTGTTCATCTCCCTTTCATAGATCCGCCTGAGCCGCTCCGGATCGAGCGGGATCAACTCGATGCCCTCCATGAGCCGGTCCAAGTAGAGCCGCGTGAGCAGGCCCTGCCTCTCGCCCACCACAGCCGGGTCGGCTGCCAGCGATCGGCTCTCGGCGGCTGCGGCCAGCGCCGAGATCTCCACCGCCAGCTCGACCTGGCGCGACCAGGGTATCGGGCCTGGCGGCTCGGTCAGCCCGATCTGCTGGCGCAGCTCCAGCGCAGCAGCCGCCAGGGGCCCCACCTCGGCCTGTCGGATATCCTGCTCGCCCACCCGGGCGACGACCGGCCCCGGATTGGCAAGCGTTCGAGGGGTCACAGGCGCGAGCTCCATCTGGCTGGAGGAGCAGGCCCACAAAAGCAGGCAGGCCGCGATGATGAACTCAGCCCGCATGGTCGGTGATCCTATACTCCAAGGCTGGCTGCGAGCAAGGAGGAGTTGCAGGGCACCATTCGGGCCTTGACAGCCCTGTGGGCGGGTGCCATCTTCGCGTTGACATTGACTCAACAATCAATCCGACCGGAGGTCCTGTTCATGCCCGAGCAAAAGCTCACCCCGGAGCAGCTGATCAAGAAAGCCGAGCAACCCTCTCGGGACGCCATGCGTCTGCACCCCTTCTACAGGGGCAAGGTGGAGGTCACGCCCAAGTCCTGCATCCGCAACTTCGACGACTTTGCCATCTGGTACACTCCGGGTGTGGCCGCACCGTGTCGAGACATCCAGTCCAATCCCGAGAAGGTCTGGGAGCACACGAACAAGGGCAACTTCGTGGCCGTGGTCTCCGACGGGACGCGCGTGCTGGGGCTGGGCGACATCGGCCCCGAGGCCGCCATACCCGTCATGGAGGGCAAGGCGCTGCTGTTCAAGTACCTCGGCGGCGTGGACGCCTTTCCCATCTGCCTCGGGACCAAGGACCCAGACGAGATCATCCAGGCCGTCAAGTGGCTCCAGCCGACCTTCGGGGGCGTGAACCTGGAGGACATCGCCAAGCCCAAGTGCTTCCGCATCCTGGACACGCTCCGCAAGGAATGCCACATCCCGGTCTGGCATGATGACCAGCAGGGTACGGCAGCCGTCACCGCGGCCGGCTTGATCAATGCGCTCAAGTTCGTAGGCAAGGCCATGGATCAGGTCCGGGTGACCATGAACGGTGCCGGGGCCTCCAACATCCGCATCGCCCACTTGATCATCCAGGCCGGGATCGATCCCGGCAAGATCGTGATGTGCGACAGCAAGGGTACGCTCCACCGCGGCCGCACCGAGCTCAAGGAGACGGAGCCGGAGAAGTGGGCGCTGATCGAGATCACCAACGCGCAGCAGCTCAAGGGAAAAACGCCGGACGCCTTGAAGGGCGCCGACGTGCTGATCTCTCTCTCGCGTTCAGGCCCGGGCGTGATCCCCAAGGACTGGATATCCGGCATGGCCGACGGGGCGGTGGTCTTCGTCTGCGCCAACCCGGTGCCCGAAATATGGCCCTGGGAGGCCAAGGAGGCCGGCGCCCGCATCGTGGCCACCGGCCGCAGCGACTTCGACAACCAGGTCAACAACTCCCTCGGCTTCCCCGGCATCTTCCGCGGCACGCTCGACGTCCGGGCCACGACCATCACCGACGAGATGTGCCTCGAGGCCGCCAGGGAGCTCGCTCGAACGGCCGAGGATCGCGGCCTCCGGGAGGACTACCTCATTCCGACGATGGACGACTGGGAGGTCTTTCCTCGCGAAGCGGCAGCGGTGGGCATGAAGGCCATCGAGCAGGGCAAGGCGCTCATCACCGACGTGAGCTACGAACAGCTCAAGGAAAAAGCCGAGAAGATCATCAAGTTGGCCCGCGACGAGGCCCAGTGCCTGCAGAGAGAAGGCTTCATCAAGCTCCCCGACGCCTGACTCTCTGGATGAGCTGATCCAGCTGGTCCAAGAACTCCGAGCGCTCCCGCGGGCTCAGAGGCGCAGGACCGCCGTGCACGAGACCGGCCTCCCGAAGCGTGCGCATCAGCTCGCGGGTCGCCAGCGCGTCACCGATGGAATCTTCGGAGAACGGCTTGCCTCGCGGTCCGATGGCGTGGGCTCCGGCTTTCAGGCAGCGAGCCGCCAGCGGGATGTCGGCCGTGATGCAGATGTCACCCGGCTGGATCTGCGCGGCGATCCAGTCGTCGGCCGCGTCCAGCCCCTTGCCCACGGCCACGGCGCCGATCGCGTCGTCGGGCGGCGGCTGGATGTAGCTCGCGCTGACCAGCGTGACCTCCAGACCCAGGCGCCTGGCCACCTTGTAGACCTCCTGCTTGACAGGACATGCATCCGCATCGACGTAGATGTGCAAGAAAGACCTCCAGGATCCGGAACCCTCTAGCCCTGAGCAGGGTAACACGGACCTGCGCGATTTCCATTGACGCGCATCCGCTCCGGGCGCATATCTGGAATGAGGATCCACGAACGAGGCGGGTGCTTGCCATGGCGTCATTATTCCGGCGGGATGAGTCGATCAAGGAGAAGCTCGAGCGTTACTTCGACCGCTGTGATGCATTCTTCACCGCTTTCGAGAAGGCCTGCAAGGCCTTCCGCGAGTCGGGTGCCGGGCCGGGCTTCGACGCGGCCGTGGACCGGGCCCACTCGCTCGAGAGCGAGCTCGATGACATCCGTCGAGAGATCGAGCTTACGCTCTACGGCAAGGCGCTGCTGCCGGACTCGCGCGGCGACATGCTGGGGTTGCTCGAGGCCTATGACCAGCTCTTCACGGCAGCAGAGCGGGTGCTGTTCGACCTGCAGGACCAGAGGATGGCCATCCCCGAGGACTTCCAGGTCGCTTTCGAGGGGCTGATCGACAAGAACCTCGAGGTCTTCTACCTGCTCGCCAAGACCGTCGACGCCCTGCTCAACAACCCCCGGGTGACTTTGCACTTGGTCAAGGAGGTCGACGCCAAGGAGAGCGAGTCGGACCGCCTGGAGCGCGCCCTGGTGCGGTCCATCTTCTCCTCCACCAAGCTCGACAAGGGATCCAAGCTGGAGCTTCGCAGCCTCGTCGAGCGCATCGGCCACATCTCCGATCTGGCCGAGCACATCTCGGACCGTATCGGGATCGTGGCCATCAAGCGTAAGATCTGAAGGTCTGGAACGGAAAGCCCGCCGACGCGCTGCGTCGACGGGCTTGACGATGGGCGTTGCGCCGGGCGGATGCTCAGCCGACCTCGACCTGCTGCTCGACGAGCAGCTGGCCTTCGGTGTCGACGATCCTGAGCGTCCAGCTGCCCGGGCTCAGATCGGCGATCTCGAAGTGGGTCTCGATGCTGAAGATGCAGTCGGCCGGGTTGTCGTAGTCCCAGTCCTCGACCAGGACGAGCTCGCGGCCCTCGACGGCCAGCTCACCGCCCAGGAGGGCGTAGGAGACGCAGTGGGTCGTCTGCACGCCCCGCAGGACGAACAGCCCGTCGTCGGTATCGCCAGGCTCGATCGCGATCTCGAGCGTCGTGCCCGAGGGCGGGTTGGGGCCATAGCAGTCGTCGCAGCCCGTCGGGCTGACCTGCCCGAAGTCCGCCAGGTACGGATCCGCCTGGGCGCCGGGCACCTGGAAGCTGCGCCGGATGAGGAGCTGGTCGCGAGCCTGGCTGTAGATCTCCAGGGTCCACGTGCCCTCGCTCAGCCCCTCGATCACGAAGTCGGCCTGCGCGCAGCAGATGCAGTCGACCGGCGCGTCGCGCTCGGTCAGCGTGAGTCGCCGCCCCTCGACGGCGAGCTCGGCGTCGAGGATCCCATAGGAGGTGCACAGGATCTCGTGCACCCCTCGCAGCGAGTAGCGGCCGTCATCGGCATCGCCGGGCGTGACCTCGAGCGTGAGCCGAGACCCATCCATGGGGGCGCCGCTGCCGTAGCAATCGGGGCAGTCCTCCATCCAGCCCGGCTCGAAGCTCGCCAGACGCACGTCGCTCGCTTGCCCGCTGGCAGGAAACTCCACCTGCTCCCGGTGCAGCAGCAGCTCCTCACGGACGTCGTACTTGTAGACCGCCACGGTGTAGACGCCGTCGGGCAGGTCGCTGACCTCGATCGCCAGCTCGTAGCCGCACATGCAGTCGCAGGCCATGGAGTCGTCCGGGTCCTCGACCTCGAGCACGGTGATCAGGCCGGCTGCCAGGTCCAGCTCGACCTCCATCCAGGCGGCCAGGCAGCAGTTGAACTCGGTGTAGTGATCCACGATGCGCAGGTCGTTGCCCGAGGCGATCAGCTCGACGGTGTCGGAATCGAAGCCGTCCATCAGGCCCAGGCACTCGCTCTGGTAGGGCTCGCCGATGACGGGCTGGCCCTGCTGGCCGGGATCGGTCTTGCCACCCCCGCAGGCGCCCAGGATCAGGGTCAGGCTCACAAACACGGCCTTGGCTTGCAGTCTGGTCTTCATCTCTTTCATCCTCCATCGCTCGAAATTCGTTTCCATCTCCGCCATTCAACCCTGTAAGAGCCTCTCGGCCGGGCCGGGTTGCATTTTTCTGCCGCGGCTGGCAGATTTGGTTTGCTCTTGTGAATCAATAGCTTCCGAGGTGCAAATGAAGACGCGCCACCTTTTTTTCCGCCTGGTCGCCTCTCTCGCGGTCGCCTGCGCGAGCTGCGAGGACGCTGCGGAGCCATGCCGGGACGAGTGCGCATCGGGCGAGCGGGAGTGCTCCGGTGACGGTTGGCGGGAGTGCGGGAATCAGGATGCGGATCCCTGCCTGGACTGGTCGCAGGTCAGCCCGTGCGATCCCGGTCAGATCTGCGATCCGCAGACCGGCCGCTGCGTGGAAGACTGCGTCGACGCCTGTCCGCAGGAGGGCCAGCGGCGCTGCGCTCCTCCGCCGGACAACGCCTACGACACCTGCGGATACCACGATGAAGACGCCTGCCTGGAGTGGGGCGGTCGGGTCAGCTGTCCCGATAATCACGCCTGCTCTGCCGGCGCATGCATCCCGTCCAGCGCGGAGTGGTTCGGCCTCGGCGGATCCGAGTTCGCCTCCTACGCTGCCCGCACCGGCCTGGGCTCGGCCAGCGGCGGCGGGATCAGCCGCACGGCGGGCTACTCCCAGCACCCCGCCATGGTGGTCGACCCGGACGGCAGGCCGGCGGTGGCCTGGCACGATCACTCGACCGGCGGCTGGGACGTCTACCTGCGCTGCTTCGACGGGACGGCCTGGGAGGAGCTCGCCGGCTCGGCCAGCGGCGGCGGCGTGAGCGGCAGCGGGGAGTATGCCCGCTACCCCTCCGTGGCTCTGGACGCCAGCGGCCGCTTGCTGGTGGCCTGGGAAGACGTTTCGTCCAGCGGGTCTGTCGAGATCTACCTGCGCCGCTTCGATGGGACGGGCTGGGAGGAGCTTTCCGGATCCGGCTCGGGTCGAGGCCTGAGCCGGACCGGAGGCGCAGCCCACATGCCCTCGCTGGCCGTCGACGACGGCGGCCACCCGCTGGTGGCATGGGAGGACGACAGCTCGGGCAACCACGAGATCTACCTGCGCCGCTTCGACGGCAGCAGCTGGCAGGAGCTCGGCGGCTCGGCCACCGCCGGCGGGCTGAGCGATCTTGCGGGCCGGTCCCTGCATCCCGCGCTGGCGCTCGAGCCCGACGGGAACCCCGTCGTGGCCTGGGAGGAGGAGTACCTCTTCGACGCGAAGATCTTTCTGCGCCGTTTCACCGGCGAGGAATGGGAGGAGCTTTCGGGCTCCGGATCCGGCGGCGGGGTGAGCAACCCCGAGATGGATCTCAGCTGGTCAGAGGAGCCCGCCCTGGCGCTCGATCGAGACGGGCGCCCGGTCGTTTGCTGGCAGGAGTGGACCACGCCCGAGGAGCCCGAGCGCGAGAGGCCGGACATCCACCTGCGCCGCTTCGACGGCACGGGCTGGGAGGAACTCGCGGGCTCCGCCTCCGGAGGCGGGCTGAGCGACACCGAGGGCGCGTCGCTCTACCCGGCTCTGGGAATCGATGGCCAGGGCAGGCCCGTCGCGGCCTGGCAGGAGCAGTCGAGCTGGGCTCTGCCCCCGGAGATCTTCCTTCGCCGCTTCGACGGCGCCGGCTGGGAGGCGCTTTCAGGCTCCGCTTCCGGCGGCGGGCTGAGCCGCAACCCGGGTCCCTCCGAGTACCCCGCTCTGGCCATCGACGGCGATGACCGTCCGGTCGTGGCCTGGCACGACGAGAGCCCGGGCGTCTACACCTCGGGCTACAGCTACTATCACGAGATCTTCCTTCGCCGCTTCGACGGCAGCGATTGGGAGGAGGTCGGCAGCCCCGGCACAAAAGGAGCTCTGAGCGACAACCCCGGGCTATCGGCAGCTCCCGCCCTGGCCTTCGGCCCGGATGGCAATCCGCTGATCGCCTGGCACGACGACAGCGGCGGTGCCACCCAGATCTATCTGCTGCGCTTCGACGGCAGCGAATGGGAGGAGCTCGCGGGCTCGGCTTCCGGCGGCGGGCTGAGTCAGACCGGGAGCTGGTCCCAGTATCCCGCCCTGGCCATCGACGGCCAGGGCAAGCCGGTGGTGGCCTGGCGGGAGTGCGACTCCCCCTTCAACGACGGCTGCCCCCAGGTCTTTCTGCGGCGCTTCGACGGCAGCGACTGGGAGGAGCTGGCCGGCTCCGCTTCCGGCGACGGGCTGAGCCGCAAGGCGGGCTGCTCCCCCGGACGGCCCGCCCTGGCGCTCGATGAAGACGGGATGCCCTTCGTGGCCTGGGACGACAACGACTACCCCGCCCCCCCCCAGATCTACCTGCGACGCTGGAACGGGACGGGCTGGGAGGAGATCGGCGGATCGGCCTCCGGCGATGGCATCAGCGCAAGCGAGGGGAACTCGCTGGATCCCGCGCTGGCCATCGACGCGAGCGGGCGGCCGGTCGTCGCCTGGCAGGACGACTCCGCGGGCAACTTCGAGATCTACCTCCGCCGGTGGAACGGAAGCGCGTGGGAGGAGCTCGCCGGCTCCGGATCCGGAGGCGGGCTGAGCGCCAACGAAGGCTGGTCGCTCTGCCCCCGGCTGGCCCTGAGCGCCGACGGCCAGCCCGTGGTCGGCTGGATGGACGACAGCGCCGGCGAGTTCGCGCTCTACCTGCGCCGCTTCGACGGAGCCGGCTGGGAGGAGCTCGCGGGCTCCGGATCCGGCGGCGGCATCAGCGGATCCCAGGACGATGCGAACCGCTACGCGATCCTGGTCCGACGCTGGCAAGGGCTGGCCATCGACCCGGACGGCAGACCCGTCGCAGCCTGGGAGGATCGAAGCACGGGCCAGTACGAGATCTACCTGCGCCGTTTCGATCATGGCATGTGGGAGGAGCTGGATGGATCGGCGAGCGGCGGAGGCGTCTCCAACAGCGGTGCCGCGTCGTTCAATCCCGTGCTCGCGTCGTGCCAGGGCCTGCTCTGCGCGGCCTGGTCCGAGATGGGACCCTCCTCCCGGGAGATCGTGCTCCGCTGCCGCCGGCAGGACGGCGCCGGGAAATAGACGCTTTTGGGAGTTGACATATCCTTTTTGTGCCGTATGATGATCGGAACCCGAACCCGAGAGGAGGGAAGCATGAGAGTTCCGATCGCAGCCCTGGCCGCTCTGGCCGCAGTGCTGCTCGCGCTGCCGTCCGGGGCCGAGGTCCTGGGGCCCTGCGGTACCCCGGACGCACAGAAGCCGTCAGCCGCAGCCCAGGCGGCACCAGCCCCAGCCTCGGCAGGCCCGGCAGCCTACACGGCCCGGGTGCCGCTTCCGGGCGAGCAGGCCCCCAACTTCTCCGTCGACGCGGTCGTGGGCGACAAGGTCAAGACGATCAAGCTGTCCGACTACGACGGCAAGTGGCGGGTGATCTGCTTCTACCCCGCCGACTTCACCTTCGTCTGACCGACCGAGCTGTCTGCGGTCGCAGACAAATACGCAGAGCTGCGCAAGCTCGGCGTCGAGGTCATCGCCATCAGCACCGACACGATCTTCTCCCACCTGATGTTCAAGAAGATCTCGCCCACGGTCAAGAACGTCGCCTACCCCTTGGGCTCGGATCCGAGCGGCGCGGTCTCCCGGGCCTATGGCGTCTGGATGCCCGGAAGCGGCCTCAACAAGCGGGGCCGCTTCATCGTCAGCCCCAAGGGCACGGTCATGGCCGTGGAGGTGATGACGGGCCCCGTGGGCCGCAGCGTCGACGAGCTCATCCGCCAGATCCAGGCCATGCAGGCGGTGGCCCGCAACAAGGGCATGGCGGCGCCGGCGGGCTGGAAGCCCGGCCAGAAGATGATCACCACGCGGATCCCCGAGGACGTGGGCCGCTACTGACGTAAACCCATCCCTCCGCCCGGTCTTTCCCGGTTTCCCGGTCCCACAGGTGGAATTCGCGCTGGCCAGCTGCTATCATCGACCTGTTTTCGAACAGAGGAGGGCAGAGGCCATGAACCGACTCGCCATAGGGCTATCGTTGCTCGCATCGGCGGTCTTCGCGCTGGGTTGCGAAGACGATGGCTGTCCCTCGGGTCTCTCGGAGTGCGGTGAAGCGTGCGTGGATCTCCTGCGCGATGGCGACCACTGCGGGGAATGCGACCACGCTTGCGAGCCCGGCTTCGTCTGCGACGGCAGCGGGCACTGCGCCCTGTCCTGCCAGGCCGGCCTGTCCGACTGCGACGGCACCTGCGTCGATCTGCTGCGCAACCCGGCCTACTGCGGCGACTGCGACACCGCCTGCGATCCCGGCTACCTGTGCGACGGCAGCGGGCACTGCGCCCTGTCCTGCCAGG
>JAFGRB010000110.1 GCA_016935365.1 Deltaproteobacteria bacterium | reverse complement strand
GCTTCCGCCCAGTGGTGCAACAGCGGGGCCTGCGACGACTGCGACACCTCCCAGCACTGCGGGCCGAGCTGCGTGAGCTGCACGGGCCACAACGGCAACGCCTGTGTCAACGGGGCTTGCGGCTGCACATCCGATAGCCACTGCTTCTTTAGCTATGTCTGCAACATGGGCACCCATCGATGCGTGCTGAACCGGGAGACCCACTGCTACGACAACGTGGACGAGGACTTAGACGGGAACACGGACTGCGAGGACGACGACTGCGACGCCGAGGTCTGCAACTACAACGAATCTCCCGGCGCGATCTGCTACCAGCACACATGCCGCTGGTGCGACACCTACTCCTGCTCCATACCCGACAACTGCCCGCCCGGCTGCAACGGCGTGTGCAATGCCGGTTCCTGCGCCATGTACTGAGCTTCTCGCTCAGCGCGGCTCGGCCCGGATGAAGCGGGACCGCTGTCCGGCCCGGAAGTAGCGGGGGTGGATCGAGGTGAAGTAGATGCTGATCGCGCAGATGGCGCCCACGGCCACCATCAGCCAGCCGAAGCCCCGGTAATATCTGCCCGAGAGGAAGTAGGCCCCGAAGAGCACGCAGGGCGCCGAGACCAGCGCCAGCTTGAGCAGGGAGAAGAAGACGAAGCCGAGGATGGCCGCCTTGGAGCGCTGTCCGCAGCGCGGGCAGGCCAGCAGCCTGGCCGTGGCGCGGGCGTTTCGGGCCGATGCCCACTGGGCCTTGGCCACGGCCTCGTCGAGGGCGCCGCCGTCGTCGCCGAAAAACGGGCTGTGCCCGCTGCCGTGGCCCTTGGCCCGGACGGCGACATCGCACTCGTAGCCGCAGTTACGGCAGGCGAACTCCACCTCGTACGCGCCCTCGTGGCTCGCCTCGAACTTCTTGCCCACATAGACCGGAATGCCCATGTCCCGGAGATGCTAGTCCGGGCAGGCGCGGGAGGTCAATCGATAGCCGGGCTCCACTCGCCGCTGCGGAGCGCGTCTTTCGTGGCGCCGAGGACATGGTAGCGTATCGCTCGATTGCAGGCCTCCAGGGCTATGGCCCCTTCGGACTCGAAGAAGATCACCAGCGCTTCCGAGAACGGCGAGACGAACAGGCGCGGCTCCGAGGCGCCGAGCGCCCCTCCTTCGACTCGTTCGTCGTAGAGCGTCCAGCGCTGCTTCGGGCTGGCCGACTCGAGCACGACCCGCTCGATCCGCTCGCGATCCCGGGGCGCGGCCTCGGGGAGGCTCGTCTTCTCGCAGGCGAGCCGCAAGCCCAATACCTTGGCCGGGAATCGCCGGAACGGTGCGCCGAGCACGATCGCGTGCTGCTCGAGCGTCTCGGTGATGGGCTTGCGGTGCGCCGTGAGCAGGCGACCGAGGCTGTCTCCGCGTTCGAGCTCTTCCGCTGCCGAGAAGGATGCACGTGCGGCGATCGCGTTGCGCGCGCAGTCCAGGACGACCAGCGCGATGTGGTTGTCCCAGCACATGTCGTAGTTGACCCGGTGCTCCAGGTAGGCGAACTTGCCGTCCCGCGACCAGCCGAGCGGGTAGAAGGCGTCGCAGGTGCAGCACTGCGAGCAGGCATCCAGGTAGGCGCACTTGGATTTCAAGCCGGGCAGGCGGAGCAGCGCTGCGAAGCCGGCCCGCCTTCGGAGGCTTGCGAAGGCCCGGTCGGTCTTCATTCGCTTCTTCGTGGCCGCCGGGTCGAAGGCGAAGGCGCTGCACAGCTGCTGCAGCGCCTGCTCGGGCTTGCCCTGCAGCGCGAGCGCAGCGGCGAGGCACAAGGCTGCGTCCGCACTGCCGGGATCCAGCTCCCGGGCCAGGCCGAGGAGACGGGCTGCGTTCGCGAGCTGGCCTCGGCGCCGGTAGCGACGGCCCGCTTCGGTCAAGACGCGGGCGGCCTCTCTCGCGCCCTTCTTCAGGGGCCCTGCGAGCAGCTCCTCGCATGTCGTGTCCGAGCTGTTGCGCGCGGAGGGCACGATCACCAGCTCGTCCTCCTCGAAGCAGCCCTCGGCTGTACAAGGTCCGCGGTGCCGCAGGATCCAGACCCGCGTCTTCAACGGGGCAGGCAGATCGAAGGCCCGGGCGCGGATCTCCGGTGCACAGCACGAGCGCAGCTCTGCTTTATTGATTTCGCCTCCCGGGCCGGGCAGCTCGCACGTGTGGGTCCAGCAAGGCTGATCCTGGCCCGGAGCCTGCATGCGCTCTGCCGGCATGGCGCTGCAGCGGTCTATGGCCGCATCTTCGGAAAGCGCCGCCAGGGGGCGAAGCGAGCTGTGCTGAAGCGCCATCTCCAGCAGTCGATGCTTGTCGAGGCTGAGAAGGCGCTCGTCACTCCGGGCAGCCAGGCTGAGAGGCAGATCCAGCCCCAGGCGGGTGAGCTGACGGCGCGCCGCGTCGTAGCACAGCAGCCTGCCCGCCTCGGTCTCGCCGTCATGCCTGAGGTAGAGGTAGAGGGTGTAGGTGTCCGGATCGTAGCCGAGCATCTCGATGTGATTGCCGCCTCCCATGGTGGCTTCGGCAGGGCTTGACCAGGCCACGAGCAGCGCGACGAGAGCACAGGCTATCCGCATCATGCGGGTCTCTCCGGAAATGGATACGCACTGTACGAGTCAAGCAGGTTTCGTGCCAGCTTCGCTTGCAAGCGTTCTTGCCGTGGTGGGCTGCCTGTCCGTGCGTGCATTCTGACACGCGTGTCGACCCAGATTGACATTGTATGCACAATGATGCAGAATGAATACATGGCAAAGAACAAGGCCATCACCCTCCGGGTTTCGGAATCGCTGAAGAAGAGGCTCGAGGCACGCGCTCGCCGGGCACGGCGCTCGCTTTCGGCGCAGGTGGTCAGCGATCTCGAAGCCGTCGTGGAGGCGCAGGGCGCCGGGACCGGAGGCGGGCGCTTTCTGGGGCTGTATCGAGGCGCGAAGCTGCCGACAGACGACGACATCCTCGAGGTCCGTACGCTTCTCTGGGGACGGCTGGGGCGCGAATAGGCCATGGCGGATTTCGTGCTCGACACCCACGCCTGCGTGTATTGCCTGGCGGCACCGCACAAGCTCGGCCCGGCTGCGCGGGCCGCGATGGAGTCGGTGGAGCAGGGCCATGGGATCGCATGGGTTCCAGCTGCTGTGGCAGCCGAGGTGATCCTACTCAAGGAGCTGGGACGGATCGGGATCGGCCTGCCGGAGCTGAGAGAGGCCATGGAGGCGTCAGCCTGCTTCAGGTTCCTGCCGCTGGATCTGCACCAGCTCGATGATTTCGCCGCGCACCGATCGACTCGAGACCCGTTCGATCGTTTCATCTTGAGCGCGGCCAGGACGATCGGAGCCAAGCTTCTCACCAAGGATCGAGCCCTCGTCGAGTCGGGCCTCGTGCAGACGGTCTGGAAGTAGAAGCCCCGCGTTCACAGGCCGTCTTTTCTCTCTTCCGGCTCGACAGGCTCGAAGACCGGCGTGGGCTGGCCGAAGACCTTCTCGTGCAGGGCGTCGATGCGGGCGATGAGCGTGCTGTCGTCGATGGCGTCCAGCACGACCGCGGCCCGGTCGAGCTCGGACTGGGCGCTGGGAAAGAGCTGGTTCGAGCTCGAGAGCAGCAGGCCGCCGACGGCGAAGGCCCGCGCCCGGCCGTGGATCCCGCTGCGGCCGGCCGGGCTCTCCAGGGCGTCGAGCATGAGCGCCAGGCGCAGCCGGGCATAGGCCGGGCTGGTGCGCATCTCGCCCAGGTAGGCGCCGATCTCGGCCGTCACGCCGTGGACTGACTCGTCGGCAAAGCCGGCCAGCGCGGCCCAGAGCCAGTTGGGAGGATCCGGATCGAGCCCGGCCCAGCGGTGGTGGAGCTCGTGTCGGGTCAGCCCCTCGCGAAGCGCGCAGCCCACCGCGCCCTGCGGCCCTTCCTCGATCGCCGCGCCGGGCGCCAGCTCGCCGAGCGCTCGGCGGGCGATGCGCCCCACGAGATCGCCCCGCTGCAGCACGCCGTGCAGGCGACCTTCCATGAAGGCCGCCAGTCGATCGGCGAAGACCGCCACGCTGGTCTCGCGCTGCTCGGTCATGCCGAGGTAGTTCTCGACCACGTTCAGCTCGTCGATCCGCGCGAGCTCCAGCACGGCGAAGCGCCGATCGCTGCAGCGATACGTGCGGCAGGCGCGGATGCGGTAGCTCAGGACGTAGAACAGGTCGCCCCAGTTCTCGGGCAGACCCGGTCGTGGCCTCAGCCGAGCGCAGACGAAGAAGGGCTGTTGCGCATCGCGAAGCAGGTGGTTGAGCCGGTCGCGGGCCCTGCGGATGCTGTAGCTGCGCCGCCTGCCCCGCCTGCCCATGCGGATGAGATCGGTCACCGCGGCGCCGATGCCGGGCAGGGCGGGTTCCAGGCCGGCGAGCGCTCCCTGGACCTGGGCATAGGCGGGCAAGCTCTCGACCGGGACCGGGTTGCTGGACATGTCCATGATCAGCGATGGGATCTCCTCGGCGAAGAGTTGCTCGACCCGGGGGTCGAGCAACTGGCCGATGCGGCAGAGGCCGGAAGGCTGCTCGTTTGGATCCGCCCTCCAGCGGACGGCGGCGCCGAAGGCCGCCGCGGCCAGCAGCAACGACAATCCGACGCTCGGGACACCTGGCCGCATCCACCAGGGCCAGCGCCCTGTACCGGTGGCTGGCTCTGCTTGCGGGTTCGCTTCGCGCGCCTCCTCGCGCCAGCGCTGCTCCAGGATACGGATCACCCGTGCCAGATCGGCCTCCTTGACCCCGGGCACACCTTGCGCAGCGGAGCGCCACAGCGCAAGCCGCCTGCGCACGAAGATCCGGGCCAGCGGATCGAGCCGGCCCATGGAGCGATGCAGGCCTAGCGCGCTGTCCGGCTCGGACAGGGCGGCCGCCAGGAGATCGTCGGTCCGTCCGAGGCGTCCGAAGAGCCACGGGATCTCGAACAGCAGCCCGCGCAGCATGGCCGGCAGCGCTGTGGCCACGCCGGCGATCAGGGTCAGCAGCAGGGCGGCTGAGCGCAGGTGGACCAGGGAGCTGGCCGGGGCGTCGGGCAAGGAGCGCAGCCCGACCACCGCGCACAGGCACGGCAAGTACGCGAGCAGGAAGCCCGACAGCGAGC
>JAFGRB010000109.1 GCA_016935365.1 Deltaproteobacteria bacterium | reverse complement strand
GAGAACCACGCCTCCGCTCGACTCCGGCGCGGCTCCTTGATCTGCACGACGATCTGGCGTCCCGGATCAGTATGCCACCTCGTCGCGTAGCTCGGGTCAGCGCCACGGCCCTACCTCCTCTGCGAGCGCGCGGCCGAGACCAGCGCCGAGCGAGCAGGCCTCGAGGTTGATGGCCTGGAAACGCGGGTTGACGAGCTTGGCGATGGCCGCCCGGACGGCCTCGTCCGGCACGAGCTCGGTGTAGCCGAGCAGGGCGCCCAGCAGGACGAAGTTGGCCGCCACCTGCTTGCCCACCTTCTCGATGGCCGTGGCGGTGGCCGGCACCAGGAGCTGCTTTCGCCCGCCGCGCTCCGCGAGCTTGACGAAGAACGGGTCTGCCAGGACGAGCCCGGCCTCGGTCACGCTCGGCAGGTAGAGCTCGTAGGCCTCCTGGGCCAGCACCAGCAGGACGTCGGCCCGGTGGATGTGCGGGAAGTCGATCTCCTCCCGGGCCAGGATCACGTCGGCGCGCGTGGCCCCGCCGCGGGCCCGGGAGCCGTACTGCTGGGAGGCGGCCACCCGCATGCCCGAGCGGGCGGCCGCCTCGGCCAGGACCGCGCCCAGGGTGACCAGCCCCTGGCCGCCGAGCCCGCCGAAGCGCACCTGGACCTTCTGCGCGTCCATCAGTCGAGACCTCGCAAGAAGTCGCCTCGCGGCTCTGCTCGGCCGGGGAGGGACCTTCCCCCGCCACTTGAAGTGAATTGGGTGCATATCACTGTTTGCTCAGTTCCTTCGATTGAGCAAGTAATGTAGGGCGGCGGTTTATCCGCCGCCGTGCAGCTGACCGGGGTGCCGTCCGGCTGGGGATAGACTGCAGCCCTACGGTCCATTGGATTGAAGGCCTGCAGTACGGCTTGTCCATCGATGGGCGGGAACTGGGATCTGCACCCAAGTGAATTCGAGCGGTCCCACCTCTTGGGGCCGGCGCTCGCAAGCGCCGGCCGATGGACTCCTCGCGCGTCCATCAGTCGTACTCCCCTACCAAGTAGCGGCCCTCGATCTGCTCGGGGCTCATGCGCAGCGCCTCCTCGCGGGGCAGGCACCGCTCGTCGACCGCGTCGTAGAGCCGGGTCAGGTCCTCGTAGCGGTTGCGCCGCCCGAACTGGGTGGGGCAGGGGGAGATGGCCTCGATGAAGGCGAAGCCGGGGGTGCGGATCCCGCGCTTGATGGAGTCCGTGAGCGGCCGCGGCCGGGTGACCGGCCAGCGCGCGGCGTAGCGGGCGCCGGCGGCCATCACCACGGCGCAGAGGTCGAAGGGCCGGTAGCGGTTGCCGCGCGGGTCGGTGGCCGAGAGCGCCCCCACGGGCGTGGTCGAGGCGGTCTGCCCGCCGGTCATGCCGTAGATCTGGTTGTTGCCGCAGATGACGGTCAGGTCGATGTCCCGGCGGGCGGCGTGGATCAGGTGGTTGCCGCCGATGGAGCTCAGGTCGCCGTCGCCGGACACGACCAGGGTCGTCATCTCGGGCTGGACCAGCTTGGCGCCGGTCGCGTAGGCGACCGCTCTACCGTGGAGGGTGTGCAGGCTGTCGGCCGCGATGTGGGGGCTCGGGATCCAGGCGGCGCAGCCGATACCGGAGACGAAGAGCAGCCTGCGGCGGTCCAGCCCGAGCTCGTCGCAGGCCCGGACCACCGCCCCCAGCAAGATGCCGTGGCCGCAGCCCGGGCAGAAGGCCGTCTGCTCGACCCTGAGCCAGCTCTCCAGCGCGCGCGTCAAGCCAGCACCTCCCGCGCCCGCTCGGCGATCCGCTCGGGCTCGATCACCTCCCCGTCCGTCTGGCTGAGCCCGTGCACCGGGCAGCGCGCGCAGGCGCGCGCCAGCAGCGCCACCTGGCCGCGGTTCATCTCGGGCACCAGCAGGGCGTCGACGCGCCCGGACAGCGCCGTGACCGCGTCCTCGGGGAAGGGCCACAGCGTCTCGAGGCGCAGCAGGCCGGCCCGGACACCCTCGGCCCGAAGCTGCTTGACCGCCGCCAGGGCGGAGCGGGCGGTGAAGCCGTAGGCCAGCACCACGAGCGAGGCGTCGTCGCACAGGCGCTCGTCCCAGCGGGCGATCTCGGCTGTATGATCCAGCACCTTGCGGTTGAGGCGCTCGACCAGGCGGGCGTGGACCTCGGGGTGATCCACGCGCCGGTATCCCCACTCGTCGTGGGTCGAGCCGGTCACCATCAGCCGGGCGCCGTCGCCGAAGGCGGGCATGGGCGGCACGCCGTCGGGCGAGTCGGTGCCGAAGGGCGGGGCGCTCGGATCGCGCCGCCGCCTGGCGATCTCGATCTCGCCGTGCAGCTCCAGGCTCTCGCGCAGGTGGCCCACGCCCTCGTCGGCCAGCACGAAGACCGGCACCCGGAAGCGCTCGGCCAGGTCGAAGGCCCGGGCGGTGAGATCGTACATCTCCTGGACGGACCAGGGCGAGAGGGCGATCGGGCAGTAGTCGCCGTGGGAGCCGAAGCGGGCCTGCAGGATATCGCCCGCGCCGATGCGGGTGGCCTGGCCGGTGGCCGGCCCGGCCCGCTGGACGTCGACGATCACGCAGGGCGTCTCGGTCATGGCCGCGTAGCCCACGCCTTCCATCATCAGGCTCAGGCCCGGCCCGCTGGTGGCCGTCATGGCCCGGGCGCCGGCCCAGGAGGCGCCGATGACCGCCGAGATCGAGGCGATCTCGTCCTCCATCTGGATGAAGACCCCGCCGCGCTCGGGCAGCTCGGCGGCCAGGATCTCCATGATCTCGCTGGAGGGCGTGATCGGGTAGCCGGCGTAGAAGGTGCAGCCCGCCGCCAGAGCGCCGGCGGCCGCGGCCTGGTTGCCCATCATGATCTGGACTCTGTCCGCGTCCATGTTCCTCACCAACCGGAGTGGAAACTACCTGCCGGAATCGGAAAAAGCAACGGGGAAAAGGGTGGATGGCCCGGGGAATGAGCCGTCCGAGCTGCTTTCTGGGAGCTCGTTGTTAGGTTTCTGTAAGAAACTTTTACATACTTTTGAGCATTTCACCATATACATCCACGGCAGGTTCGGGTACACTCCTTCCTGTTCCACAGCCAGAGCACGTGCATGCCGGGCCT
>JAFGRB010000108.1 GCA_016935365.1 Deltaproteobacteria bacterium | reverse complement strand
TCCATCTGGCCCTGGGTCACCCCGCCCTTGGTGGCGAACTCCATGACCGCCACCGGCACGGGCTCCGCGGCCGGGGCCGCGAGCGGCAGCCAGCAGCAAAGGACGAATGCGGCTTTGGGGGCTGTGCGCATGCGCTCTCCTCCGGAATCGGGATACAGCATTCTAGGGTCTATCGGGCATAGAGGCAAGGCTGCGATTGCGGCTGGCGGCTTGCGCGGCCCGCTCGCCTGTGCTCCACTCTGGCCCGACTGGAGGTGGACCCGTGCACGAGTCGCGCTTCGTCATCCGCTCGACCCAGGTGGACACGTTCGGGCATCTGAACAACGCCGCCTACCTGGAGATCTACGAGTGGGCCCGCTGGGAATGGGCCGCCGAGGTGGACATGGACCTGCTGCGGCTCGCCGAGCAGCAGCGCATCGGCCCGGCCATGCTGCACGTCGATCTCTCCTTCCACAAGGAGCTCACCATGCACGAGCCGGTCCTGGTGCGCACCTGGGTCGAGGACGTCCAGCGGCTCAGGGGCGTGATCGGCCAGCAGATGCGCAAGGCCTCGGGCGAGCTGGCCTCGAGCATGAAGCTGACCTTCGTCATGTTCGATCTGACCAAGCGCAAGGCGGTCCGCATGCCCGAGGCCTTCGAGCGGGCCTTCGAGGCGGATGCGGCCTTTCGGGCTCAGCGCGGATCGGCCCCGGAGGCGTGATCCGATCCGCCGGCCCTCGGCCGCAGCGCGACCAGGGTGGCGCCCCAGGAGCCGGCGCGCTCGTCCGCCAGGCGGAAATCGGCCACGCAGTCCAGGCGCGAGAGGATCGCGTGCACCGAGCGCCGCAGCGAGCCGGTGCCCTTGCCGTGCACGATGCGGACCTGCAGGATGCCGCGCTCCCGGCAGGCCTCCAGGTAATCCGGCAGCAGCTCCTTGAGCTCCCGGGGGTGGAAGGTGTGCAGGTCCAACGTCCCGTCGATGGGAATCTCGACCGCCTCGGGCTCATCCACGGCATGCCCCTTTGCCGCCTCGGCCGCGAGCAGGATATTGCTTGCATTCTGCGTGCCGGCGGATATATGAGCGGAGGATAGCAGCAACGAGCGCGTTTTTGGAGCCCGATCGAGATGGAGGTGAAGCGGTGAGCGAGATCCGACCCTTCCGCGGCCTGCGGCCCCGGCCGGATCGAGTCGAGAAGGTGGCCAGCCCGCCCTACGACGTGCTCAGCTCGGACGAGGCCCGCGAGATGGCGAGGTCGAACCCGCAGAGCTTCCTGCACGTGGTCAAGGCCGAGATCGACCTGCCGGCGGACGTCGACGTCCACTCCGAGGCGGTCTACGCGAAGAGCGCGGAGAACTACCGCAAGCTGATCAAAGACGGCCTGCTCGTCCAGGACGCCGAGCCCGCCTTCTACGTCTACGAGCTCCGCATGGGCGAGCACGTCCAGCGCGGGCTGGTGGTCGGCGCCAGCGTGGACGAGTACGAGTCGGGCCGCATCAAGAAGCACGAGTTCACCCGGCGCGACAAGGAGGACGACCGGGCCCGGCACGTCGAGATCCTGCGTGCCAACGCCGGGCCGGTGCTCTTCACCTACCGCGCCCGGGCCGAGATCCGCGAGCTCGTGGCCGGTATCTGTGCCGCCGAGCCGGCCTTCGACTTCGTGGCCGCGGACGGCGTCGGCCACAGGCTGTGGGTCGCGGACGACAGAGAGACCGTCTCTGCGATCCGGAAGGCCTTCGAGCCGGTCGAGGCCCTCTACGTGGCCGACGGCCACCACCGGACCGCGTCCGCCTTCCGGGTGCGGAACATCCTGCGCGACAAGAACCCGGATCACAAAGGTGAGGAGGCCTACAACTTCTTCCTGGCCGTGCTCTTCCCCGACGACGAGCTGCGCATCATGGGCTACCACCGGGTCGTGCGGGACCTGAACGGCCTCGAGCCGGAGGCCTTTCTGGAGCGGGTGGCGGAGAAGTTCGAGCTGCGGCCCGACGGGCCGGCCGAGCCCGCGGCGGCCCGCCACTTCGGCATGTACACAGACGGCCGCTGGTACGAGCTCGTCGCCCGCGAGGGAAGCTTCCCCAAAGACGACCCGGTCCGGTCGCTCGACGCGGCCATCCTGCAGGAGAACCTGCTGGCCCCGGTGCTGGGGATCGCCGATCCGCGCTCCGACGAGCGGATCGATTTCGTGGGCGGCATCCGCGGCACGCCCGAGCTGGAGCGCCGCTGCCGGTGCGACATGCGGGTGGCCTTCGCGCTGCACCCGGTCAGCGTCGCCCAGCTGATGGCCATCGCCGACGCGGGCGCGGTCATGCCGCCCAAGTCGACCTGGTTCGAACCCAAGCTGCGCTCCGGCGTGGTGGTGCGCAGCCTCGACGACTGAAAGGAGTGTGTAGACATGCTGATCCTGATCTCCGACGCCTTCGACCCGTCGCTGCCCGGAAAGCTCGAGCGTTTCGGCGAGGTGACCGACGACAAGAGCCGGCTGGCCGAGGCCGAGGTGGTGCTCGTGCGCTCGAAGACCACCTGCGACCGGGCCTACATCGAGTCGGCGCCCAAGCTCAAGCTGATCATCCGCGGCGGGGTGGGCACCGACAACATCGACAAGGCCTGCGCGGCCGAGCGGGGCATCGCCGTGCACAACACGCCCAAGGCATCGGCCATCGCGGTGGCCGAGCTGGCCTTCGCGCTCATGCTGGCCGTGCCCAACCGCTTGATCGAGGGCCACGGCTCGATGAAGGAGGGCAAGTGGATCAAGAAGGAGCTCAAGCGGACCGAGCTCTTCGGCAAGAAGCTCTGCCTGGTGGGCGTGGGCAACATCGCCACCGAGGTGGCCAAGCGGGCCAAGGCCTTCGGCATGAAGCTGACCGCCTACCGCAAGTCCAACAAGCCCTACGACTACGCCGAGGTCAAGCCTTCGCTGCCCGAGGCGGTTGCGGGCTGCCACTACGTCTCGATGCATCTTCCCAAGACCGACGAGACGGTCGGCATCATGGACGCCGCGGCCATCGAGAAGATGGCCGACGGGGCCGTGCTGGTCAACACGGGTCGCGGCGCGACCATCGATGTGAAGGCCGTGGTCGAGGCGCTCGAGAGCGGCAAGCTGCGGGCATACGCCACCGACGTCTGGCCCTCGGACCCGCCGCCTGACGACTACCCGCTGCTCAAGGCGCCCAACGTGATCATGACCCCGCACCTGGGCGCGTCCAGCGAGGAGAACCTGCTCCGGATCGGCGAGGAAGTCGTACAGATCATCGACGCCTTCGAGAAGGGAGAGAAGAAATGAGCCGCATCTACAACTTCAACCCGGGTCCGTCCACCTTGCCGCTGCCGGTGCTGGAGCGGGTGGCGGACGAGTTCGTCGACTTCCAGGGCGCGGGCATGTCGATCGTGGAGATGAGCCACCGCGCCAAGGAGTACGACGGCGTGCACAACAAGGCCATGAGCCTCGTCAAGGAGCTCTATGGCTTGCCGGACAACTACAAGGTGCTGCTGCTCGGGGGCGGGGCCACCCTGCAGTTCTCCATGATCCCGCTCAACTTCCTGCCCGAGGGCAAGTCGTGCGACTTCACCGTGACCGGCTCCTGGGCCAAGAAGGCCTATGAGGACGCCAAGAAGATCGGCGAGGTCAACGTGGTCTACGACGGCAAGCCGGACAGCTACCTCAACCTGCCCAAGGTCGACGAGCTGAAGCTCGACCCCAAGGCCGCCTACCTGCACATGACCTCCAACGAGACCATCGGCGGCGTGCAGTGGCAGAGCTTCCCGGATGCGGGCCGTGTGCCCATCATCTGCGACATGTCCTCGGACTTCGTCAGTCGCAAGATTCCGGTCGAGAAGTTCGGCATGATCTACGCCGGCGCCCAGAAGAACGCCGGCCCAGCCGGGGTGGCGATCGTCATCCTGCGCGAGGACATGCTCGAGCGCTGCCCGGAAGACCTGACCGCCTACCTGAGCTACAAGACCCACTGGAACACGGACTCGCTCTACAACACCCCGCCGGTCTTCGCGATTTACATGGTCAAGCTGACCATGGAGTGGCTCGAGGAGCAGGGCGGCCTGGACGCGGCCGAGAAGATGGCCGACGA
Organism: Deltaproteobacteria bacterium; assembly: GCA_016935365.1. Taxonomy (GTDB): domain Bacteria; phylum Myxococcota; class B64-G9; order B64-G9; family B64-G9; genus JAFGRB01. Next base: position 1,950 of record JAFGRB010000108.1, on the reverse strand, counting down.
GCGGGCCGGGCTGATCTACGGCGCGATCGACGAGCACGGCGAGTTCTACCGCTGCCCGGTGCCCGAGCACTGCCGCTCCAAGATGAACGTGGTCTTCCGGCTGCCGAGCGAGGAGCTGGAGAAGAAGTTCGTCGCCGACGCGGCCGCCGAGGGGATGATCGGGCTCAAGGGCCACCGCTCGGTGGGCGGCTGCCGGGCGTCGATCTACAACGCCATGCCGATCGAGGGCGCAAAGGCCCTGGCCGACTTCATGGGCGAATTCGCGAAGAAGCACGGCTAGCGAGAGCCTGTAGCAACACTCGTCGGAAAGCCCCGAGGGGGCGGAATAACATAGCCCAGGGCGAAGCCGGCTCTGCCAGCGAAGCCCTGGGTTACAGGACGAATCATCGCAAGAGCCCTGAAGGGGCGAAACAGTTGTAGCGAGCTAGAGCTCGGCCACCGCAGCGGCGCACATCGCGAGGCCGATGACGGTGATCAGCACGGCGCTGGCGACCGGCAGGGCGGCGGCCAGCTTCGCGATGCGCGCGTTCTTCGTCCAGCGCTCGAGCAGGTTTCTGCCGCGGACGACGATCAGGCCGATCGCGATGAGGGTGCAGGCCAGGCCGAGGCTGAAGGCTGCCAGCAGCCCGAGGCCCAGGCCGATCCGGCCGAGGTAGATCGCGGCCAGCAACACGACCAGCGCGGACGGGCAGGGCACCAGCCCGCCCGAGATGCCCAGGGCCAGGAGCTCGCCCGCCCGGATAGCGCCCGGGCCGTGCTCGTGATGGTGCCCGTGGGCGCGCCCGTGCAGGCGCTGGACGAGCATCCAGCATCCGAGCCCGGCGACCAGGGCGCCCGAGGCGGCCGAGATCCAGGGGGTCAGGCGCTCGGGCAGAACATACGCCGAGGCCCACAGGGCCGCGAGGCCCAGCGCGAAGACCGTGAGCACGTGGCTCGCGGTCACCACCGCACCGAGCGCAATCGCGTGCCGGACCGTGCCCCGGCTGCCCACCAGGTAGGCCGCCACCAGGGTCTTGCCGTGGCCCGGGCTGAGCGCGTGCAGGGCGCCGAGCAGCCAGGCGAGGCCCAGGGCGGCCAGCAGGCCCGCCCAGCCGAGATCGCGCTCGGCCAGGGCGCGCTTGAGCGCGCCGGTCTCGTCGGCCAGGGCGGGGCTTGTTGCGGTCGCCTGGCCGCCTCTGCCGGGCGAGACGAGCGCGAAGCCGATCTCGACCGGCTCCGGTCTGCGGCCGCGCAGCCACTGGAAGCGATTGCCCGCGCCCTCGGCGCCGGCCGGGATCGCGATGGGCTGCAAGCGGACGTGCGCGGCTGGCCGGATGAAGATCTCGGTCTGCTCGAGCTCGGGCAACTCGACGCGATCGGCGTAGACCAGCCGGTGCGCGCCCTCGGACAGGTCGACCTGGAAGCGGGCGCGCAGGCGCAGGGGGGCGAAGAGCTCGACCTGATCGCTCAGCCACTCCGCCTCGATGGCGATGTCCGGTCGAACGGGCCGGGCGTCGAGCGTGAGCGCGAGGCCGTCCGCGATCCGCGCGCGGAACCACGAAAGCGCGCGCTCGCGCTCGGACTCGTCGAGCACGCCGCTGCCGTCGGCGTCGAAGCGCTGCCGGAGCCGCTGGGCGGGCAGATCGCCGGCGGTGACCGCGTAGTCGACATGCAGCCGGCCGCCCTCGAACGAGATCACGGTGTAGCGATTGGTGCTCAGGGGCTGGTACGGCGCGTGGGCGCGCGCCGGGCTGGAGAAGCCCAGCAGGGCGAGCGCGAGTAACATGGGTGAGGGGCGGGACATGGGTGGTCTCTTGTCTACCGCGGGGAGGTGAGGAGGTACACAGAAAAGCAGTTCCTGGTTCCAAGTTCCAAGTTCCTGGTTTTATTGCGAGCGAATACCACGGCCTTTGGCCGTGTGACCCAAAGAGGTTCGACCGATCCGTGGTGAAGACAGTGGGTGGGACCAAG
>JAFGRB010000008.1 GCA_016935365.1 Deltaproteobacteria bacterium | reverse complement strand
GCTACCGGGCCTTCTCCAGGCGCTTCCTCTCGGAGATGCCGCTCGCCGGCCTGTCGAACGGCTTCCACTTCGACTCCGAGACCATCGTGTCAAGGGGCGCCCGCGTCCCGGGACGCGCGGTCCATCGCGGACAGGTCGGCCCGCGTGCGCGCCCAGCCGGCTCCAGCGCAGCCAGCCGGGCAGCTCCCAGCCCGGTTCTCCCATGTGCTGGCGGTCGAGCACCAGGACGTTTAGGAAGGTCTGGCGCGCCTTCCAGTCGGGCGTCTGCTCGAAGTCGTTGAGCGATCTCAGGTCCGTATCAGATGGGCTTGCGGGCCGGTTTGCAATGTTTCTATGGCCAGGACCATCGTAACTGCTCTATACATAAGCAGGTGCCAAAACCGGATTGGAGCATGGAGATGAAGACGAGAGCTGCTTTTTGGCTGGTCGTCCTCGTATCCGCGGGCATCGCGTCCTGCGACGACGAGTCGACGGGCTGCGCCACCGACAGTGACTGTGCCGGCATGGGCGCCGACTGGATCTGCGATCGATCGACTGGGACGTGCATGTGCGAGCCGGACTGCGCGGGGCGCTGCTGCGGTGACGATGGCTGCGGCGGGACCTGCCCGGACGGCTGCGAAGAAGGTCGAGTCTGCAACACGGGCTCCTGCATCTGTGAAGTGCCGGGAGGCTGCACCCATGGCGAGATGCGCTGCGACGGAGACGTGGTCCAGATCTGTTCGGGCGGCGAATGGGACGACGTGATCGACTGCGCGGCCAGCGGTCAGAGCTGCCAAGAGGGAGCGTGCGTTGCGGGCAGCGGCGGGATCGGGGATCTGTGCACCGATGCCGCGGAGTGCGCCTCTGGCATCTGCATGCTGAACGACGAGGAAGGCTTTTGCACCCAGGAGTGCGATTGCGTCACCGGCGGCTGTCCGGTCGGCGAGTGCATTCTATCCGGTGGTGGCAAGTGCTGGTGCGGCTTCGCCTGTCCGGGGGGAGCGGCTTCGGAGTGCCCGAACGGGGGTACGGGTTGGGGTTGCGTCGACGGGATATGCCTGCCGGGCGCCTGCGTGCCCGATTGCGACGAGCGGGAGTGCGGCGACGACGGCTGCGGCGGCTCCTGCGGCACATGCGATCCGGATTACTGGTGTGACGAGGACGGCCAGTGCCTGCCCGAGGGCTCCGGCAGCCTCGGCGATCCCTGCCCGTACAACGGCGCGAACGCGACGGCCGACGACTGCCAGCGGGGTCTCTACTGCACGGGCTTCGAGACCGGCGGGGAGTGCTCCCAGGATCCGGATTGTACGGGTGGTTTCTTTCCAGCAGCCAACCCGGACTGCGTCGACGGACAGTGCGCAGTGAGCTTCTGCACCCAGGACTGTGACAGCAGCGGCCTTTGCCCTTCCTGGTCCTTTCCCTTTGGTTACGGCGATTTTTGCATCTGCGTCCCGCAGACGCCGGGGGGGACCTCGGGGCCCGGAGAGCCCTGTCCGCTGGGCGGAGTCAATGTCGAAGCCAGAAGCTGCCAGAGCGGGCTCATGTGCTGGGCCACCGCTCCCGAGGAATACCCTTGCTCGAGGGACTCCGACTGCGATCAGCAGCTCCCGGCGAGCTGGAACCCGGACTGCGTCGATGGATGGTGCGGCACGAGCTTCTGCTCCGAGCCCTGCGACAGCACGGGCAGCTGCCCGAGCGGATTCGAGCCCTGGACGGACATGGGGATCTGCTACTGCCTGCCGCTATAGGACGGACGGCGGAGCCGCAGGAGACGATCTGCCCCCCGTGTCAATGCGCAGCCGGTTCCTACTGCCTGACTCGCCGGGGCAAGATGCGGACGCGAGCTCCTCTGACTATGGCGCGGGCAAGAGGACCCAAGTCGGGTCCCGGTCATCCTCCGCGGGGTCTTCGCCCAGGCGGCCGTCGAAGCCATTGCCCGAGTCGTCGGCGGCTGTCTGTCCGCTGCCTTCATCCATCAACCAACGCGCCAACAGACCGGTCCTGTCGCTCAGCTCGCACATGTTGTCTCGGATCTGCTGCTCCGTGCGCGCGACATTCCACAACCTGATGTCGGAGAGGGCTCCGCCGTAGCGGGTGTTGTCGTAGCCGGAGTTGATGGCGATGGTCAGCGGCTGATCGCTCGTGGGCAAGGTGCCTGTGTAGGCGCCCGTGCCGACCAGCACGCCGTCCTGGTAGTTGTACCAGTGCGTTCCGTCCCAGACGCTGGCCAGGTGTGTCCAGGTGTTGGCCACAACCGTGCCCGACCCGCGTTGATTGAGCCCCCAGCCCGAGCCGTTGCCCAGCAGCAGGCCGAAGTGGCCGAAGAACACGCCGAACCAGTACTGCTGCCGCCCGCCGCTGTTCTCCTTGGCCAGGATGGGCGCATCCGTCCCGGGGGCGGTCGAGTAGACCCAGGCCTCGAAGGAGATGGCAGCGGTGATGTCGAGCGCGTCGTCGTCGCCGACGAACAGGGTGTCGTCCACGCCGTCGAAGCTCAGGCCGGTGCGGCCGATAATGCAGAGTTGGCAGCTCGAGGTGACGCATTCTTCTGTCCAGGCGCAGGCCAGATTGCACTGACCACAGTGGGCGTCATCGGAGGACAGATCGGCCTCGCAGCCGTTGGTGTCGAGGCCGTCGCAATCGTCCCAACCCCCACTGCAGGCCGCCAGGAGGCAACTTCGATCGATGCAGGCCGCGACACCATGGTCGTAGGAGCAGAGGCGATCGCAGCCGCCGCAGTTGTCGGGATCCAGGTCGGTGTCGACGCACCGGCCGGCGCACAGGGTGGTGCCGCCTGCACAGCTCAGGCCGCAGCTTCCGCCGGAGCAGACCTCG
>JAFGRB010000107.1 GCA_016935365.1 Deltaproteobacteria bacterium | reverse complement strand
CTGGACGAGGTCGAGCCGAACGACGACTTCGCCAGCGCCCAGACGCTTGCCTTCCCGTCCGTGACCACGGGCTACAGCGCGCCGAGCGGCGACAACGACTTCTACACCTTCACCCTGACCGCCGACACGACCGTGTCCGTGTTCACTTACGAGATGGCCGGGATGGAGAGCGATACGGTCGACACCCGGATTTACCTCTACGACTCCACACAGACCCAGATCGCGTATGATGACGACGGAGGCCCCGGCCTCTACAGCGCGGTCGTCGACCAGGCGCTGACGGCAGGCACGTACTACGTGGAGATCCGGCCTTACACCTACTCCGACGGCTACTACACCCTGGAGCTCGCAGTGACCATCTGCACCCCGGGCGAGGCAGCCTGCAACGGTGACATCCTCGAGACCTGCAACGACTTCGGCACCGGCGTGGACCAGGAGCTGTGCGCCTATGGCTGTGACGACATCAACCTGGTCTGCAACCCGCCCGACATGAACGAGGTCGAGCCCAACAACGACGCTGCGTCGGCTGATGCGGTCTGGCTCAACTACCAGGGCTACGGCTTGATCGATCCCGGCGACGACATCGACTACTATGCCGTCACCCTGACCGCCCAGGCAAGCCTGCGGATTGAGACCTCGGCGATCCCCGGGCAGAGCACCGTGGACACGCGCCTGTACCTGTACGCTCCTGACGGCACCACTGAGCTCGCATACAACGATGATTACGTGGGTATATACAGCACGATCACCGAGACCGAGGCCGCGGACCTGGCAGCCGGCACCTACTATGTGGCGGTGGACTCCTACAGCACCTACACGGGCTACTACACCCTGACCATCCAGGTCTTCGGCTCCGCCAACCTGGTGCTGAGCGAGTACATCGAGGGCTCGAGCAACGACAAGGCGATCGAGATCTACAACGCCGGCACCGCCGCCATCACCCTGGCCGAGTGCTCCTGGAGCAACTTCAACAACGGTGCGACCACACCGAGCGGGACGCAGGGCTTCGACGGCGACGCCACGGGCGCCGTGCTCAACCCGGGCGAGGTCTGGACTTTCTGCAACGCGACCGGCAACATCACGGGCTGCAGCGAGTACGGTGACGTCTTCTACAACGGCGACGACGCCGTCGTCCTGTACTGGAACGGGATCGTGGTGGACTCCTTCGGCCGCGTGGGCGAGGACCCGGGCTCCTACTGGGGCATCGACCCGGACACCACCCAGGACCACACCCTGCGCCGGCACTGCATGGCCCACGGGGACTGGAACCCGTACGACGCCTTCGTGCCGACGATCGAGTACGACATCTATGCCAACAACGACTTCACGGATCTGGGCGTGCCGCCGACCTGCCCGTAGCGGACAGGTCTAGCTGAGCAACGAAAGGCCGGGGCAGCGCATGCTGCCCCGGCTTTTTTGTGTGCGCCTTGACTCGATTTTCGATCCGGGCGAGGATGGCGCTCCTGGCGCCGGGCGGCGCGCGAGAACTGCGTTGAGCGAGATCGTCATCGGCGAAGGGCCCGTGGGCCTGGAGTTGATCGCAGCTGCGGCCTGCGGCCGGATCGGGGTGCGGCTGAGCGGCGCTGCCTCGTTCCGGGAGCGGCTGGAACGCTCGCGGCGCGCTCTGGACTCCGCGCTCGAGCGCGGGGAGCCGGTCTACGGGGTGAGCACCGGCTTCGGGCGCGCCTGCGGGCGTCGGGTCGACCCGGCCGAGGCCGCGGCGCTCGGCGCCGAGCTGGTGCGCTTCCACTGCTGCGGGCTGGGCGAGCCGCTCGCCATGGACGAGGTCCGGGCCGCGGTGCTCTGCCGCCTGATCGGCCTGGCCCAGGGCTACTCCGGCGTGCGCCACGAGCTCCTGCAGGCCTTCGTCGACCTGCTCTCTTCCGACGTGGTGCCGCTCATCCCCAGCCAGGGCTCGGTGGGCGCCTCCGGGGACCTGACCCCGCTCTCGTACCTGGTCGCCTGCATGGCGGGCGAGCGCGAGGCCTTCTTCGCCGGGCAGCGCATGCCGGCCGCGGAGGCGCTGCGAAGAGCGGGGCTCTCGCCCTTTGCCTTCGCGCCCAAGGAGGCGCTGGCGATCGTCAACGGCACCTCGGTCATGACCGGCATCGCCGCTCTGGCCGCGGTGCGCGCCTCGCACGTGCTCGACGCGGCGGTCTGCGGCACCGCGCTCGCGGTCCACGCCCTTTCCGGCCACGCCCGGCACTTCTGCGCCGGGCTCGTCGACGCCAAGCCCCACCCGGGCTCCCGGCGCGTGGCGGCGGCGCTGCGCGCCCTGCTCGCGAGCCATGGACCGGTGCCGGAGAGCGATTCGCCCGAACACCTGCAGGACCCGTACTCCTGCCGCTGCGCTCCCCAGGTGCTCGGTGTGCTCTCGGACGCCCTGGGCTGGATCCGCCCCTGGCTGGAGCGAGAGGCGAACAGCGCCAACGACAACCCGCTCGTGGATCCGGATACGGGCGAGGTCTGGACCGGAGGCAACTTCTACGGCGGCCACGTGGCCTTTGCCGCGGACTGTCTCAAGGCGGCCCTGGCCACGGCGGCCGGCCTGTGCGAGCGACAGGTCGCCCTGCTGGTCGATGCGCGCTTCAGCCGCGGCCTGCCGGCCGACCTGGTCCGCGATGCTTCGCACGGGCTCATGCACGGCTTCAAGGCGGTTCAGATCACCGCCACGGCGCTGGCCGCCGAGCTGGCCCGGGCGGCCATGCCCGCGGCGGTCTTCTCCCGCTCGACCGAGTCGCACAACCAGGACACGGTCAGCCTGGGAACCATCTCGGCCCGGGACGCCATCCGGGCGGTGCGCGGCTGCGCCCGGGTCGTGGCCGTGCAGCTCGCTGCCGCCGCACAGGCGGCCGAGCTGCGCGGGGGCATCGAGGGGCGCCCGGCGCTCGAGGCCGCGCTCGAGCGGGTGCGCGCGCTGAGCCCGAAGGTCGATGCCGACCGGGCCCTGGACGCCGAGCTCGAGAGGCTCGCGGGCGCGTGCGAAGAAGGAGATCTCTTCGCCGGCCTCGACGCGATCCGTCCGGAAGGTGTCTCGTGAGCCGCAGCGCGAACGGGCTTCGCGATGCGCTCCGGGCGGGCAGCGAACGGCTGGCCGCCTGGTCCGATCTGCTGGATCGGATCAACGTCTTCCCGGTGGCCGACGGCGACACGGGCCGAAATCTGACCATCAGCCTCTCGCCGCTCAGGGACCACGAGGCCGGCAGAGATCGCCTGGTGCGGGATCTGCTGCTCTCGGCCAGGGGCAACTCGGGCAACATCGCAGCGCGTTTCTTCTCGGGCCTGCTTGCCGAGCAGGCGGAGGACTGGCCCCGCGGCGCGCGCCGCGGGCGCGAGCTGGCCTGGCAGGCGGTGGCCGATCCCCAGCCGGGCACCATGCTGACCCTCTTCGACGCCCTGGTGTACGCGCTGGACGAGGGCGCGAGTACGGAGCCCACCCTGGAGCGGCTCGAGCGCAGCGTGCTCCAGACGCGGGACACGCTGCCCTGCCTTCAAGACGCCGGGGTGGTGGACGCGGGCGCGCTGGGGATGTTCATCTTCTGGGAGGCTTTCCTCATGACCCTCCAAGGCCGCTCGGGAGCGCTGCGCCCGATCGCCGGGCGCTTCGGCGACGCGCTGGTGCTCAGGGAGGGCTACTCGCGCTGCGACCGGGGCTTCTGCGTGGACGCGGTGATCGAGCGGGCGGGCGGCCCCGTGCCTTCGCGGCTCCGCGAGGACTACAACTCGGTCGTCACGATCTCGGAGGGCGATCTGCTCAAGGTCCACCTGCACACCGAGGACACCGCGCGGGCGAGGGAGGCGCTCGAGGGACTCGGCTCGCTCCTCCGCTGGACCGCGGAAGATCTGGGCGAGCAGACCGCGCGCTTTGCCCGGCCCGGCCCATCGAGGCCAAAGCTGCACGTGATGACCGACGCGGCCGGCTCGTTCACCCGGCAGGATGCCAGGCAGCTCGGGGTGACCCTGCTGCACAGCTACGTGACGATCGGCTCGCGCTCGGTTCCCGAGACCTTTCTGGAGCCCGATGAGCTCTATGCGGCCATGGGCCGCGGCGAGCCGGTCTCCACCTCCCAGGCTTCTGACTTCGAGCGCCACCAGCACTTCGCCAAGGCGGTGGAGATCCACGGCCGCGCGCTCTACCTGGCGGTGGGCTCGGTCTACACCGGCAATGTCCGGGCCGCGCTGGAGTGGAAGAAGGAGCACGATCCAGACGAGCGCCTGATCGTGATCGACAGCGGTGCGGCCTCGGGCCGGCTCGGCCTGGCCGCGCTGCGGGTGGCCAGGCAGGCGCTTGCGGAGTCGGATCCGGAGCGCATCGTCGATCTCGCGAGGATGGCCGTTTCGGCTTGCGAGGAGTATGTCTTTCTCGACCAGCTCAAGTTCCTGGCCGCTGGAGGGCGGATGTCCAAGACGGGCGCGTTCTTCGGCGACCTGCTGCACTTCAAGCCGGTGGTCAGCCCGCAGCCCGACGGGGCCCGAAAGGTGGCCGTGCTGCGCGACGAGCGAGCCCAGGAGGACTTCGCCCTCGAGCGGCTCGCCGCGAGCTTCCGGCCCGGCACCCCGGGCAGCGCGATGCTCGGGTACACCGACAACCGCGGGCGGGTCGAGAGGATCGCGGACGGGCTGCGCAATCGATTTCCAGGGCTGGAGATTCTCATCCAGCCCATGTCGCTGACCTCGGGCGCGCACATGGGCCCGGGTACGTGGGCGCTGGCCTACCTGCCGGGCATCGAGGCGGCGCCGTGAGCCGGTGGCTGGCCCGTGCTGAGGTGCGACAGGTATGGAGCCGGGCTCTCTTTCCGTGACAGGCAGAGCAGCGCGGGTCGCGTTCGTGGTGCCGGTCTACAATCACGCGCAGACCGTGAGCGAGGTGATCCGGGGTCTGCGTCCATACGGCTGCCCGATCGTGGTCGTGGACGACGGTTCGACCGATGGGACCGGCCGCGTCCTCGACGCGCAGCCGGGCATCCAGCTCTTGCGCCATCCGGTCAATCGAGGCAAGGGCGCCGCGCTGCTGACGGGCATGGCCGCTGCGGCCGCCTCGGCGGACTTCGCGATCAGCATCGATGCGGACGGCCAGCACGATCCGGCCGATGCGGGGGTCTTTCTCGAGGCAGCGGACCGCGGGCAGCGCCTCATCGCGATCGGCTGCCGGCGCGGCATGCAGGGGCCGCATACGCCATGGACGAGCCGCTTCGGCCGGGGATTCTCCAACTTCTGGGTGCGGGCCGCGGGCGGCCCGCGCACCCGGGACTCCCAGAGCGGGTACCGGCTGTATCCCCTGCCCGAGGTGCTCGAGCTCGGCACGCATGCGCGGCGCTTCCAGTGGGAGGTGGAGGTCCTGGTCAAGGCGCACTGGAAGGGCCTGCCGGTCGTGGATCTGCCCGTCGGGGTCGCGTACCAGCCGCGCGGGCAACGGATCTCCCACTTCCGACCCTTCGTCGACTTCTGGCGCAATGCGGCTGCGTTCTCGGCCCTCTTCTTCATGCGTCTCTTCGTGCCCAGCGCGATCCGCGCGCGCAGGCGAGCCCGGGCCGGGCTCGCCGAGGGTGGGCGGGATGAAGCGGCCGGCGATTGATCTCCGGCGCTGGCTGGTCGTCCTGGCCGTGCTCGCAGGCGTGCCGCTGGCCGTGCTCGCAGGTCTGTCGCGCCTGCGCATCCAGAGCGATCTGGTCTCGAGCCTGCCCGAGAGCCGCGCGCTCCACTCGGCGCGCCGGGTGCTGGCCTGCCATCCGGCCCTGGACCGGGTCGCGATCGACCTGTCCCGGGCTGACGGCCAGCCCGATCCGGACGGGCTGCGCAAGGCGGGCAGGCGCGTGGAGCAGCGCCTGCTCGAAAGCGGCCTCTTCAATCAAGTGGGTCTCGCGGCCGTATCGCGGGCGGTGCTCGGACTGGCGGAGACGCTGCCCGAGCACCTGCCCGCGCTCTTCGACGCGGAGGAGCTGGAGCGCGCGGTGGAGCCCAGGCTCGACGGGCGGAGCGTGCGCGTGCGCCTGCAGGCCGCGCTGGAGAGCTTGCAGCAGCTGGACGGTGTCGGTCGATCCGAGCTCCTGGCTCGCGATCCGCTCGGCCTGTCCGAGCTGGTCCTGGCCCGCCTGGCGGCCCAGCGACCGGCGGGCGGGGCCAGGGTGGAGGGCGGACAGCTGCTGAGCGGCGACGGCAGGCATCTGCTGGTGGTGGCCAGGCCGCGCGGCTCGGGATCGGACACGGCACTGGGCCGCCGGATCGCGGATGTGCTCGAAGGGCTGCGGGCGGAGCTGGATGCCAGCCCGGGCTCGCAGCCCGGCGCGGGGACGAGACTCGCGGCCGCGGGCGCCTGGCGAGCCGCGCTGGACAACGAGGCCTATGCGCGTGCCGACGCGCAGCGCAGCCTGTGGATCGCCTGCCTCGGAATCGCTCTCCTGATGCTGCTCTGCCTTCCTCGCGCCTGGATGGGCCTGGTCGCCCTGCTGCCGGCCGTGGCGGGTGCAGCGCTGGCCCTGCTGGTCTACTCCTTGATCTGGGAGCACATCTCGGCCCTGGCGCTGGGCTTCGGCGGTGCGCTCGTGTCGATCACGGTCGATCACGGCATCGCCTGGCTGCTCTTCCTCGACCAGCCCGAGGCGGGGCAGGGCCGGCGCGCGTCCCGCGAGGCGTGGTCCGTGGGCCTGTTCGCAGCGCTGACCACGATCGGCGCCTTTGCCGCGCTGGCCCTCAGCGGCTTCGAGCTGCTTTTCCAGGTGGGCATGTTCGCGGCGCTCGGGGTGGCGCTCTCCGTCTGCTTCGTCCATCTGGTCATGCCCGTGCTCCTCCCGCGGCTCGGGCCCGCGCGGCGCACAAGCCCGCTTCCGGTCGGGCGCGGGCTCGGTCGCCTGGGCCGCCTCGCCTGGCCGGCCGGCCCGGCGCTGGCCGGCGTGTTTATGGTGTGCATGGCCATCGTGGGCCGGCCTGGCTTCGACGTGGATCTCGGCCGACTGAGCACGCTCACGCCCGAGACCGCGGCAGCGGAGGAGACGCTCGCGCGGGTCTGGGGCGACGTGTTCTCGAGGCGGATCCACCTGGCCCTGGAGGCCGAGTCCGTGCCCGCGCTGCGCTCGCGCGCGGATTCGCTGCTCGGCTTCTTCCGCGCCGAGCGCGCCCGGGGCGCTCTCCGGCCCAGACCGAGCCTGGCCGAGATCCTCCCGGGACCCGTGCAGGCCGCATCGAGACAGAAGGCCTGGCGAGCATTCTTCGATCTCGAGCGCCGGCAGGTACTGGCAGAGCAGCTGCGGGCAATCGGAGAAGAGCTCGGTTTCGCCCCGGACGCGTTCCAGCCCTTCATCCAGACGCTCGAGCCCGACGAGACACGCGAGCTGCCGTGGACAGCGGATCTGCTCGGCTTGCTGGACGTGCATCGCGTCCCCGGGGGCGCGGTCTGGCTCGGCAGCTTCGAGCCCGGAGAGCGCTACGACGCGGAGTCCTTCGCGCAGCGGGCCGAGGAGGCTGGCCTGTCGGTATTCGATCCGACTCATTTCAGCAAGGCGCTGGGCGAGCTGCTCGGGCAGACCTTCGGGCGCATGCTCTGGGTGATCGGCGGCGCGGTGGGCCTGCTGCTGGTGCTGCTGTTCATGGACGCGTGGCTCGTGGGCCTCGTGCTCGTGCCGCTGGCCTTTGCCTGGCTGGGCACCCTGGGCGTGCTGTCGCTGCTCGGCAGACCGCTGGATGTCCCGTCCGCGATGCTGGCCGTGGTCGTGCTCGGCATGGGCGTGGACTATGCGCTGCTCCTGATCCGCGGGCGCCAGCGCTACCCGTCGCCGGACCATCCTGCTCTGGAACCGGTGCGCCTTGCTGTGATGCTGGCCGGAGGCTCCACCCTGCTGGGGATGCTGAGCCTGCTGGCCGCGGACCACGTGGTGGCGAGATCGGCCGGCGTGATGAGCTCGCTGGGTATCGGGCTTTCGCTGCTGGGAGCGCTGCTCGTGCTGCCGCCCCTGCTCGACCGGCTCTTCGCGACCGAGCCGTTCCCCGCAGGCGCGTTCAGGGCCGGCTCGCGCGAGCTGAGACGCGCTCTGCGGCGGCGCTACCGGCGCCTGCCTGCCGGTGTGCGCTTCTTCGCCGCCTTCAAGCTGCGCCTGGACCCCATGTTCCCCAGGCTGCTCGACTGGGCAGGGGAGAGCGGGCAGGTCCTGGACCTGGGCTGCGGTCTGGGCGTCCCGGCCGTGTTCCTGCTGCTGTGCCGGCCAGCGCTTCGCTACACGGGCATCGAGCCAGAGCCCGGTCGGGCACGGATCGCGGCTCGGGCAGTGGGCGAGCGGGGACAGGTGCTGTGCGCCTCGGCGGACGCGCTCGCGTCCCTGGAGGGGGAGCATGATCTGATCCTGGTGCTGGACGTCGTGCACTTCCTGGACGACCGAGCCCTGCAGGCCAGCCTGGCCGCCGTGGCCGGGAAGCTCACAGCGGGAGGCCGGCTCGTCGTCCGGGCCACGGTGCCGGGACAGGGCCTGCGTTGGGAGCGCGCCCTGGAGACCCTGCGCTTCCGGCTTCGCGGTTCGCGACCGCGCTTTCGCAGCGCGGACACGCTCGCTGCGATGATCCGGGATGCGGGCCTCGCGATGGAGCTCGTGGAGCCCGGGCCCGCGAATCGCAGCGAGACGTGGCTCGTCGCCCGCAAGGAGCAGGCGCCTTGAGCGGCTGGTTCTACCGTGCGCTGATCGCGCTCTCCCGCGCGCTCGGGCTGTGGGTGGTCTCCGGCTTCGCCCGGCTCGTCGCCGCGGGCTACTTCGTCTTCGCCTGGAAGCGCCGGGCTCGCTCTCTGCGATTCTACCGGGCTCTCTTCCCCGAGAGCAGCGCTTTGGCCCGGCTCGGGCTGAGCTGGAGGCAGTTCCAGGGCTTCGCGTGTCTCTTTGCCGAGCGCCTGCGACTGGATCGCGGCGAGCGCTTCACCCTGAGCGAGGAAGGGTGGGGCGAGGTCGAGCGAGCAGCGGAAAGAGGACAGGGCGCGGTGCTGCTCATGTCGCACCTAGGCGACTGGGAGATGGCCGCCAGGCTCCTGTCCAGAAAAGGGAGCCGTATTCGATTGATGCTCTTCGTGGGGGAGCGGGCCGGGGAAGGCGTCGAGAGAATCCAGAAGCGGGACCTGCAACGGGACGGGATCGAGCTGGTCGTCGCGCGCGAAGGAGACGAGGGCGCTGCGTTCGAGTCGCTCGAGGCCCTGGCCTTCATCCGTTCTGGCGGGCTGGTCTCCTTTGCCGGCGACCGGCTATGGCACGCGGGCCAGAAGCCGGTCGAGGTGGTCTTCGCCGGCGAGCGGGTGCGCCTGCCTGCCGGGCCGCATCTCTTCGCCCTGGCGAGCGGTGCGCCCGTCTTCACCTTCTTCGCCCTGCGAACGGCGAAGCGGAGCTGGAAGCTCGTGATCCGCGGACCGCGCCTCGTGGAGGCGGACGCGCGCGACGAGCGCTGGGGCGCGGTGCAGGCATCCGCACAGGCCTATGCCCTCGAGCTGGAGGCCATGGCCCGAGCACGGCCTGCAGACTGGTTCCACTTCGAGCCCTTCCTCGGCGAGTAGATCCCCAAGGCTGTATAGAGCGGTGACGAGCCCATTGAGCCCCGGGTCTTGCGCATGGGCTCGGAGCTGTGGGATGGTCAGATCGTTTTCGAGCTTGATACGTATATTGCGAGGAAAGAACGAGGAGGGGTCATGAAATTCTGTCTCGTCGCCCTTTGCGCCGCCGCGCTGTTCTGCGCCTTCGCCGCCTGCGAGAAGCCCCAACAGACGGCGCCCCAGCAGGTCGCCGCACCGCAGGAGAAGGGCGGCCAGCCCAAGGACCTGCCCAGGCCCGCGGTGACCGCCGTGCGCGAGGAAAAGGTGCGAAGAGCACGACCTGCCGGCGCGGCGAAGATACGAAGTGAAACTGCCAAGGCCGAGTACAGCCCCATCGCGGGCATGCCGGCGCCGGCGATGCCTGCGAAGCCCGCGCAGCCAGCGGAGCCGGCGGGGACCGAGCAGTACGTCGACCACGGGGTGCGGCAGTGGGTGGACGCGTCGGCGGACCGGCTGTCGACCTTCGCGGTG